>VBJV01000127.1:4270-6866 GCA_005879785.1 Chloroflexota bacterium | reverse complement strand
CAGGTACAGCGCCACCAGCGCGACCACAGCGAGCCCGAGCAGCGTCGCCCCAAGCCAGCGCGGCGACAGCACCACCAGCGACACACCCGCGTCGACGAGCAGGCTCGCGAGCACCAGCAGCGTCACCACCGTGATGGCGCGCCAGCCGAGTGAAACGCCTTCACGGATCGCCAGCGCTGCAGCGCGTGGATTGATGCGCCGCGCTGCGGCACGACCTCGCACGGGCGGGGCGCCCGGCGCGTAGGCGTTCCGCCGAGCCGTGACGAGGCGCCAGAAGAAGAGCCCGGCGGCGAGCCGAACCACCCAGCGGAGCAGGAGAACCCATGGCACAGACCCATGCTACCCTCGACCACCACCCGCCCAATCGAGGGACCGCGACATGGTGCGTGCGTACGTTCTCATTACTGCCACCGCCGGTAAAGCACTCGAGGTGGTCAACGCGCTGAAGGGCCAGCACGGAGTGCTCCAGGCCGACGCCATCACCGGTGAATACGAGTCGAGGCCGCCGACGTCCCTGGCATCGGCCGCCTGATCGTCGAGAAGGTGCAATCCGCTGACGGCGTTTTCAAAACCGTCACCTGCCTCGCGGTGTGACGCCTGACGGGGATCGCCGGCCTCTACGCTGAGGCCCTCGCGCGACTGCGAGCGAGCGCGCGGCTGCGCCGGTCGCTCACCGGCTGGGCGGCGCTCGGCCTGACCCTCAGCGAGGCGTTCGCCATCTCGGTGGCGCTGGCCCATGGCGGCGGCGCAGCCATCCCGGTCGCCGCCGGTAGCGCCGCCGGCTGGTGGCTGCTCGTCACCGTGGTGCTGATCGGTGGGGCAGCGATGCTCCGCTCACCCGCCGGCGACCGCGTCGACGTCTACGGTGTACCCAACGGGCTCACCGCGCTTCGCGCGTATGGGTGCCTTCCGCTGATGCTGGTGGCGACGCTGTCGCTTCCGGGCAGGCTGGCGCTTGTGCTCTGGGGAGCCGCCGGCGGCATCGTGGGACTGCTCGACGCGGCCGATGGCGCGATCGCGCGACGCTGGGGCCCGATCACGGCGCTGGGCAAGGCGCTCGATCCATTCATGGACGCGGTGTACTTCGTCGTTGCAGCGACGGGCAGCCTGCTGCTCGGCATCATGCCGGCGTGGTTGATGGCGCTGGTCGTCTTCCGTTATGCGGGACCGGTGCTGGCCACGCCCGTCGTCTTGCTCAGCGGCCGGCGTCCAGAGCTCGTCTTCACGGCCTGGGGACGCCGCAACACGGAGCTCACCGGCGTGGTGCTCTTCACGCTGCTCTGGGTCCGCATCGCGGGCGGTCCGATCGACGTCGCCGCATTGGCGGTGGCGCTACCCACGCTCGTGCCGACCATGATCCTGCACTTCATCGCGCTGGGCCGCCGGGCGGCCGCAGCGCCGCGCGCACCTCGCCGAGCCAGGCAGTGGACGTGAGCCCGTCACGGGACGGCACGTAATTACAGGCGAACCCGGCGTCGAGAAGCCTGCTGAGCACCGCATCGTCCAGGCCCGCACCGAGCAGTCGCTCGAGCTCGGCGGCGGCCTCTCGCACCGCCTCCGGTGGAGCCTCGGCGGTGAACGCCGCCAGCGCGGCACCGGGTTGCGTGTAGTCGGCGCGCCAGTCCTCGTGAAAGTAACCCCCGAAGAGCTGGAACAGTGCCGGGAATTCGCTGTCCGCGTCTGCAATCAGGGCCTCGATATCAAGGATGTCGTTCACGCGGCTTCTCCTGCCGGGCGGCGGCCGCTGCGGCGTCGCAACGGCCGCGTCGGATAGGCGGTCACAACAGTAAACCCGCCGCGCAACGCACCGTTGCGGCGCAGCACGACGCGCACACCGGAAACCTGCTGCGGCACTCGAATCCCGCGCGTCACCTCCGCGTAGGTCAGCGTCTGGCCGATCACCGTGCCCATGTCCTCGACGAAGCTCAGCGGAGCATGGCGATGTCTGCCGGTCAACCAGGTCCGGATCTCCGCGGCGCGACGGTTGACGGCGACGTAGACGCAGTGTTGCGCGGTGGCGCGGTTGAGAAAGCGGCCCGCGGCAGCAATTCCCTCGGTCTCGATACGGCGCACCTCGTCGCCAGGACGCGTGTACACGTGGCGCGCCAGGGTGTGGCCGCCATGCATCTCGTAGACGGCGAGGTCCTCGACACGCAGCTGTCCGACCCTCGGTCCCGGCGCGCTCACGCCTTCCAGTCGCATGCGGCGGAGTCTCCATGGCCATGGCGGACGGGACGCGGACGTTTCTGCGCCATGCAGCAAGGCCATAATCACCGCGCTGTGCTGGCTGTCCTCAAGCGCACCCCGGCTCCGGGATTCAGCCTCGAGCAGGTGGCCGAACCCCGCCCCGCGGCCGGTGAGCTGCTGCTGCGAGTGGCTGCGACATCCGTGTGCGGTACCGACGTGCACCTCTATGACTGGAACGCGTGGGCCGCCGCGCGAGTCCACCCACCCCGCATCGTCGGCCACGAGGTGTGCGGAGAGGTGATCGGCTGGGGCGAGGGCGTCGGCCGTCCAGCCATCGGCACGCGTGTCGCCGTCGAGTCACACATCGTATGCGGGCACTGCGACGAGTGCCGCCGCGGTGATTTCCATG
>VBJV01000127.1:0-4227 GCA_005879785.1 Chloroflexota bacterium | reverse complement strand
TGGCCGGTCGGCGACAGCGTTGCCCCGGAGGTGGCCGCGGCCATGGAGCCCTTCGGCAACGCGGTGCACGCCTGCTCGTACGGCGACCTCAACGCGCGCACCGTCGTGATCTTCGGGTGCGGCCCGATCGGTTGCGCCGCGATCGCCGTGGCACGGGTGCAGGGCGCTGCGCGCGTGATCGGGGTGGATCGCAATCAGTACCGGCTCGAGCTCGCCGAGCGCATGGGCGCGCACGCGCTGGTGCGAGCCGGCGACGGGCCTGTGGACGGCGCGGTGCGCGATGCCGCCCGCGGCGAGATCGACTGCGCGCTCGAGATGAGCGGCTCATCGGTCGCCGTCGCTTCAGCGACGCGCCTCGTGCGTCCGGGAGGCTGGATCAGCCTGCTCGGGCTCGGCGACCAACCGGACGTCATCGACCTGTCCAACGACGTGGTGATGAAGGGCCTGAGTCTGTACGGCGTGGTGGGGAGACGGATCCCGGCGACATGGGAACGCACGACCGTGTATGTCAAGGGTGGAATCGTCGACGTCGAAGCGCTGATCACGCATCGGTTTGCGCTCGAGGAGATCGACGCAGCAATGACCTTGATGAAGAGTGGCCAGTGCGGCAAGGTGACGCTGACGCCGGTGTAACTGCGGGCCGGACGGCCGCCACCACCGCCGAAGCGCGTATCGTGGCCTCGTGACAACCGCTGCGACACCCACCACGTCGGCCGCAGTCCGCGCTTTCGATGCATCGCTCAACGAAGACCTGGACGCGCTGCGACGTGACGGCCTGTTCCGACCGTTGCGCGTGCTCGAGTCGGCGCAGGGGCCGCAGGTCGACATCGGCGGGCGCGCGCTGATCAGTCTGTCGAGCAACAACTATCTCGGCCTCAACACCCACCCGCGGTTGATCGAGGCGGCCGAGCAGGCCGCCGCCGAGTGGGGCGCAGGGACAGGCGCGGTGCGCACCATCGCCGGCACGCAGACGCTGCACCAGGAGCTGGAGCGCCGTCTCGCTGCGTTCAAGCACACCGAGGCTGCCCTCACCTTCGGCAGCGGCTACACGGTGAACGTCGGTGTGCTCGGATCGATGCTCGAGCAGGGCGACTGCGTGGTCAGCGACAAGCTGAACCACGCCAGCATCATCGACGGCATCCGGCTGACCAAGGCAGACCGCATCCTCTACGAGCACGTCGACGTCGATGACGCCGATCGCGCTCTCAAGGAGGCACGCGCCAAGGGGTACCGCCGCGTCCTGCTGGTGAGCGATGGCGTCTTCAGCATGGACGGCGACATCGCACCGCTCGCACAGCTCGTCGAGTGTGCCGAGCGCTACGAGGCCGCAGTGATGGTCGACGACGCCCACGCCACCGGTGTGCTCGGCAGCAACGGCCGCGGCACCACCGACCATTTCGGCCTGCACGGACGGGTCGCGCTCAACATCGGCACGCTGAGCAAGGCGGTGGGAGTCGTCGGCGGGTACGTGTGCGCGACGCAGGCGGTGCGCGACCATCTCATCCACAAGGCA
Source organism: Chloroflexota bacterium (assembly GCA_005879785.1). GTDB lineage: Bacteria > Chloroflexota > Dormibacteria > Aeolococcales > Aeolococcaceae > CF-165. The sequence continues at coordinate 2,714 of VBJV01000127.1, read as the reverse complement.
CGGCCGTTTCTGTTCTCCTCGTCGCATCCGCCGGCCGTGGTGGCCGCGTGCATCGCGGCGGTGGACGTCCTGGAATCCGAGCCGCAGCTCATCGAGCAGCTCTGGGAGAACACGCGTCATTTCAAGGAGGGGCTGCGCAGCCTCGGATTCGATATCGGGCGCAGCGAGACACCCATCACGCCGGTGATGTGCGGCGAGGCGACCATCGCCATGCACCTCTCGGATCTCCTGCTGGAACGAGGCGTATTCGCACAGGGAATCGGCTTTCCCACCGTGCCGCGGGGTCAGGCGCGTGTGCGCACCATCGTCACGGCCACCCACACGACCGCGCAGCTGGATCGCGCTCTGGATGCTTTCGACGACGCCGGAAGGAAGCTGGGGCTCACCCCGCCGCCGTCTGCAGCGTAACCGCCGCGCGTTTCGCGCGCTTCTGGGTGGTGCATCCTTCTCTGAGTGGCACATCGGACCGCGACTGAGCTCGAGGAGGAGCGGCGGCAGATCCTGGCCGCGCAGCGTGACCGGGCGGCGTTCGCGCCGCTGTACGAGCGCTACGTCGACCATATCTACTCCTACGTGTACGCGCTGACCAGAAACAAGGAGCAAGCAGAGGACGTGACCGCCGCCACCTTCGCCAAGGCGATGGCGGAGCTACCCCGCTTCGAGTGGCGCGGGGTGCCGTACTCCGCGTGGCTGTACCGCGTCGCCGCGAACATGGTGTCGCGCGAGCGGCGCCGGCCGGGCTGGATCGAGCTGCAGCCGCATCTCATCGCCGATCCCACGGACCCGGGCGACACCGTCGAGGCACGCGATCGCGCCGCAGGCGTGCGCGCTGCAGTGGCGGCTCTGCCGCGCGACCAGCGCCAGGCCATCCTCCTTCGCTTTGGAGGCGAGCTGCGCAACCGCGAGATCGCCGAGATCATGGGACGCAGCGAAGGCGCTGTGAAGCTGCTGACCTTCCGCGCCCTGACGGCCTTGCGCCACCGGTTGGGCGCGCCGCTCCCCGCCGAGCGTCGGCTCCGGGCGCAACGATGAACACCGAAGACGGTCTCGATCCCGCTCTGGCTGACACAGCTGCCGAACTGTCCGGCGTGCTCGCCGCGCGGCGGCTGTCGCCGGTGCGGCGGCGGGAGCTCTACGCGCGGGCGGTCGCCATGGCGGAGGGGCGATCGGGCCTGCCCCGCTGGCGCGGTCTCAGCGCTGAACGCTGGCTTCCCGCGGCGGTTGGCGGCGCGATCCTCGCCGCGGCTGCAGGGGCCGCGATCGGTGTGGCGGTGACCCGGGGCCGGCGCCAGCAGCATGCCCTGGCCGCGTGAGCGCCGGCGCATGAGCGACGCACCCGAGCCGCAACCCGAGCTGCCGCCGAAAGAGGTGTCGCGCATCCGGCACCGGGACCGCAAGCGCGAGACCAGGATGGTGGTGGACAACGCCGGCGTCAGGCGCGTGCTTGCGGCGGTCCGCCGCCGCCGCCGGCCGGGGCCGAAGGACGAGCAGGCTCAGCGCGAGCCGAGCTGACCGCTCAGAACCTGGGTGCCAGTGGGGCCGGGACTGCCGCCGTAGGGCTCGATGGTGGCTGCAACGGTCTGGTACTTCCTGATGTCGGCGGAGAGCACCGCCGTCCACGTCCCGCCAGATGGCTGAAGTGTGAGGAAGCCCGCCGGCATCGGAGCCCCGGCCCCTGGAATGAGCCATACCTCGTACACGTGCGGCGCCGCCGTCGCCGTCGCGGGCAGCTGCGGCAGTCCCCGCACCGTTAGCTCGGCTATCGACTGAGCCGGGTCGAACGTGAGCGTGCCCGACGCGCTCGGGTCGGCCGTTGTCCCCATGACGCGATAGCTCACCTCGTGCGGCGCGACTGCGGGACGGCCACCGGTGTTCTCCCAGACGAGCAGCGCGACAGCAGCCGCCAGGGCCCCGGCGCCGGCAATGCTGAGCGCCCGGCTTGCCGGGATGCGATCGAGGAAGTGGCGCCAGCGCGAGCGTCGCACGGCGCCAGGGCCGCCGACCGCCTCGGCGTACACCTGGGCCATCAGGTTCCGGCGCAGCCGCGGCGGCGGAGCCACCGGGTCGAGCGCGCCGAACAGCAGCGACACAGCATCAGCGTTGCGGGCAGCGAGGCCGCGGCACGCATGGCAGGTGGCCAGATGCCGCTCCAGGTCGGAGCGGTCGGCGCCCTCCAGCGCGCCGACGCTGGCCAGCGCCAGGTGGCCTTCGGCTTCGAAGCAGTTCATGGCTTCTGCCATGGCGACTCCTTGGGGTCGGTGAGGGCGACCCGCAGCTTTTCCATGGCCATCCGCACGCGGCCCTTCACCGTCCCCAGCGGCACCTCCATGGTGGCCGCGATCTCGCTCTGCGAATAGCCTCCGAAATAGGCCAGCTCGATGGTCTGGCGCTGCTCGACCGGCAGCCCCGCCAGCGCACGGCGCACCTCGTGCCCGGTCAGCTCTGCCTCGACCGCGGCCCAGGGATCGGACGGGGACACCTCTCGCTCCTGGATCACCGTGGGCGCCTCCACGTGGGGGCGGCCGCGCTCGCCGCGGAGACGGTCGATCGCTCGATTGCGAACGATCGTGCACAGCCACGCCCGCAGCGAGCCGCGCGCCGCCTGGTACGTTGCGCCTCGCCGCCATACAGCGAGGAACGCTTCCTGGACGACATCCTCGGCGGCGCTCTGATCGCTGAGGATGCGCAGCGCGACGGTGTAGGCAAGAGGCCCG
>VBJV01000130.1 GCA_005879785.1 Chloroflexota bacterium | reverse complement strand
TCGAGCGAGATGTAGTGGATCTTGACCAGAACCTCGTCGTCACCCGGTTCGGGCGCCGGCTCCTCGGTGAACGACCAGTCGGAGTCCTTGGGAAGTCCCACAGGGCGAGCCGCAAGCCGGAAAGCATGGTTGACCGAAGTCACGGGCGTCATTCTGCGACCCCGCAACGCGGGCGTGCTCGTGGGCTTTGGTCGCTTCGGGCTACGGGGTGACGTTCACCTCGCGGATCGCGGTCTGCCAGTCGTGGCTCACCGGGCCGCCGATCTCGCCGGCCGCCCAGACATTCTTGTTGGCGGTTCCCGATGGGTCGAGGGCGACAGCGAAGTAATCACCGTAGCGGTTGGTCAAGTTCCAGCGCCGCCGCTGCGGCGTCGAGCTGCGGGAAGATCTTGCCGCTGGTCACGCCGAAGGCCACGACCACATCGTTGGCTGAGTTCAGCGTGGCCGCCGGGTACACGTAGTGCCTGCCCTTCTTGGCCAGCTCGGCATCCATGGTGACAGCCGGGCTCGTGACGCCATCGTTGGTGGCCACGACACGGCCGCAGGCGCGCACCTTCGTGTCACCCGCGGGTGTGCACCCCTCGCCCCAGGTCATCAGCAGGCCCACCCCCGCCTTCCAGACGACATGCTGCATGCGCTGATCGCCGGAGCGGAGCTTGTTCGCGGTGCCCGGCTGCTTGGCCTTGGGTGGGGCCGGATAGGGGTGAGCAAGGGTGAGATCGGCCAGCGCGGTGAGCGTCACGGTGCCGCCCGGGACGCCGACCGAGGTGACCCGGTGCAACGCCTGGCTGGTGCTGTTCATGTCGTGGCCGGCGAAGAACTCCGTGGTCTGACCACTGGAGAGCGCCTGGGCCGGGACCAGGGAGAAGTACTGGGGCAGCGGGTTCGTGTACACGAAGTTCACGCTCGTACCCGCGACCATCTGAGCCTTGTTGAAGATCTCGATGCCGGCGCCGAGGAAGCCGCCACTGCAGCCGTTGCCGGAATACTCGTTGAAGCCGAGCGCAACGACGTTGCTGTCAACGCCGCCCTTGCCCTGGTCGGGACAGCCGCCCCCGGACACGCCGGGATATTGGATGACGTAGACCGCCCACGTGCCCGTCGGGTCGCCGGTCCGAGACACGGCGATTTCCTCACCGCCGAGGCTGACGTCGAAGATGCCGGCGAACCAGCGGCCGCTCTCCTGGTCGAACAGCACCCACGGGTCGGAGACGAAATGCCCACTCGCGAGGAAGAACGCGTCCAGCTGGAAAGCCGCGCTGGCTGACGTGCCAGTCCAGATCCTGCCAACGACGTTGACCATCTGGACGACATGGGTGGAATCGGCGCCCAGGCCCATGTCCGGGGGAGTCAGACCGACGCTGTTGTCGCTGTCAGCCAGAGCGGGGGTGCGCTGCGCCCCAAGGGCGATCGACAGCAGCGGACTTCTCGTGTCTTGAGCGGTGGTGGGTGCAGGGGTGCCGGCGGCGCTGCCGGTGGCGTAGGTCCGAAATGGGAGCTGCTCTAGCCCCCCGGACCCCGCGGGAACATCGACAACCCCCGCCCGCGTGGCGGTCGCGCCGTGCATCGCGATGGTTTGAGCGCTGGCGGTGCCGGCCTCGGCCCGTACCCCCACCAGGGTCGTGACAAGCGCAGCGCCGAGGGCGATGGTCAGGGTACGGGGCTGCATCGGTTCACCTCCCGATCAAAACGTAACTGCGCTCGAGGCATCATCTGGTTCCCTGCGGCGCACTCTGGGACCGCTGCGACGACACCGGACCGTTCGCGGGCGGGGGGAGTATAGCGTCAGTCGCCGCGGCTCTCGAGCACCTGCTTGAGGTTCACCAGGAAGCCCGCGTTGTGCTTGCGCATCCACCCGCCCATGAATGGGGCCATGATCCGGAGCAGCCCGGGTGCGTGCATCTCGACGCGCCGCGTGAAGCGTGATCCTGCTCCCTCTGGCTCGACCGTCAGCGTGATCGTGGGAGCCATCTTGCCCATGCGCCCGGTCATCACCACGCGGTGTGGCGGTTCATACGAGGCGACGGTCGTCGTTCCCTCCGACTGGCCCATGAACGGCTTGAACTTGATCGCGAACGTCGATCCGGCCCCGACCGGGCGGTCGTCAGTCAGTGTTGCCTCGAGGATGTCGGTATGCCACTTGGGGTCGTTGCGCACGTCTGCCACGAAGGCGAAGACCTCGGCAGCCGGTCGTGCGATCGATGTGGTGCTTGCGATGTCCATCGGTTGGTCTCCCTCGTGCAGCCGCACTCTAACGGGTTGTGGGTCGCCTTTCTAGCGGACGGTCGTGCGCGTGAAGCCGACCTCATGCACCGGCATGACTGTCAGGCCATTCGGTCCCGCCCATTGGCGCAGTCCAGCCTCCAGCGCAGCGGTCGGCGTCCCGTAGACCTGCTCGCCCTCCACGGTGTCGAGCCATTCGAAGGCCCTGCTGAGATGCTCGGAGATCACGTTCATGTGGAACTCCATCGAGGCGGCGTCGGGATGGACCTGCACGCAGGTCACCTTGCTCCGCTGCTCGTCGAGGTAGAAGTTGAAGGCAATCAGGCGAGGTTCGTTCGTCTCGACCAGGTCGGCGATCTCTTTCAGTCGCTGCCTCGCCTCCTCGAGCTTCTCGCTCTTGATCGTATAGGTGGCGGCGAAAATGAATGGCCCGGACATGGGTTCTCCTCCGTTGTGCGGCCGTTGTGCGGCCCGTTTGACTGATGTCCGGAGATGCTGGAACGCGCCGCTAACGCTTGACTAACGGCGCACCATGAACGCGCCGATGGAGTTCAGGATCCTGGGCTGGATGGAGGTTCTCGACGGACCTCGGGCCGTCGACCTCCCTGCGGGCCGCGGGCGCGCGCTGCTGGCCCTGCTCGCCATCCACGCCGGTGAGGCGGTACCGGCGGAGCGCCTGATCGACGAGCTGTGGGGGGAGGCGCCACCGGCGACGGCGAGCACGGTGCTGCAGGGCCTGGTGTCGCGTCTGCGCAGGGAGCTCGAGCCCGGCCGGCACAAGGGCGAGGCAGCCGGCACCCTGCAGACGGTAGGCGCCGCCTATCGACTGGCGGTCGATCCCGACGTCGTTGACGCTCACCGCTTCAAGCGGCTGCTGGACGAGTCGCGCGCCGCCAATGCCGTGGCGCGATCGGCGATCCTGGCCGAGGCGCTCGACTTGTGGCGCGGACCGGCACTCGCGGACTTCACGTATGAGCCCTTTGCCCAGCGCGCCATCACGGCGCTCGACCAGCTGCGCCTGACGGCGATCGAAGAACGCCTCGCCGCCGACCTGAGCCTCGGCCGCCATGGCGAGGTTGCCACCGAAGCGCAGCAGCTCGTGGCCGAGCACCCGTTTCGCGAGCGGCTGCACGAGCTGCGCATGCTGGCGCTCTATCGGGCCGGCCGGCAGGCGGAGGCGCTCGAGGCGTACCGCAGCGCGCGAGCAACGCTCATCGAGGAGATGGGAATCGAACCCGGTACGGCGCTGCAGAACCTCGAGCGCGCGATCCTTCGGCACGATCCAGAGCTGGAGCTCGAGCCCAGGCGCGCAGCGACTCCCGCGATGCCGCACTGGCTGCCACGTGAGCGGCGGACAGTCACCGTCGTGACCGCCGACCTCGGCGCGTCCGCAGCAGCGGGTACCGATCCTGAGGCCTTCGCCCGGCGACGCGCCGAGGCCATCGATACGGCGACGCGGGCACTGCGCAGGCACGGCGCACGTGTGGACGCGGCAGCCGGCGACATGCTGCTGGCAGTCTTCGGCCTGCCGCTCGCTCACGAGGACGACGCGCTGCGGGCCGTGCGCGCGGCAGTCGAGATGCGGGACGCGGTCGAGGCGCTGCATGCACAGAGCTCGGTAGGCAGCGGCGTTGTTTTCCGGCCTCGGGCCGGCATCGATACGGGCGACGTCGTCGTCGGAGGTGGTGGCCAGGGGCGAGACGCTGTCGCGTCGGGCCCGGTTGTGAGCGCTGCACTGCGGCTCCAGCAGGCCGCGGCGCACGACGGCGTGGTCCTCGGCGCCGGCGCGCAGCGTCTGGTTCGCGGGAGCGTGGTGCTCAAGCCGGCGGGCGGCATCGGTGTCGATGGCTGGCGCGCGGTGGAGGTGCTGTCACGCGAGACCGCGGAGGCGCTCCACGGCAGCGCGGCCATGTTCGGCCGCCAGACGGAGCTGAGCCGCCTGCGCTCCGCGTTTCGGCGAGCGGTCCGCACCGGCGTCGCATACCGATGCACCGTCGTCGGCGAAGCGGGCATCGGGAAGTCGACGCTTGCGCGAGAGTTCGTCGAGTCCATCGGGACCGACGCGCGCGTCATCACCGGGCGATGTCCGTCCTACGGCGAGGGCATCACGTTCCTTCCGCTCCGTGAGGCAGTTCTAGACGCCGTCGGCCAGAACGGATTCGCCCCGGTCTTCGCCGGCGAGGACGATGCAGACGCGCTCGCGCATCAGGTGGCGGAAACGATCGGCCTGGAGCCGGTGCGCACAGGCGGGGCGCAGGTCTTTCCGGCCGTCCGCCGGCTGTTCGAGCTGCTGGCTGCGCGGCGGCCTCTGATCATCGTCCTGGAGGATCTGCACTGGGCAGAGCCAACGCTCCTCGATCTGCTCGATTTCCTCACCCGGAGTGCCGCCGGCCCGATGCTCGTGCTCGGGCTCGCCCGCCCCGAGCTGCTCGAGGAGCGACCGGACTGGACAGCAGCAGGCCCGCGTTCGGATGCATTGCTGCTCGAACCGCTGCCGTCTCGCGATATCGAGGAGCTCGTGAGCGACCGTTCAGGGAGTGCGCTCCCTGCGGACGCCTCGCTGCGAATCGTGGAGACGGCGCAGGGCAATCCTCTCTACGCGGAGCAACTGCTCGCTGCATATGCCGACGAATCCCTGGAGCTCATTCCGGTGTCGCTTCGGGGGCTCCTGATGGTGCGGCTGGACCGTCTGGGCCCCGGTGAGCGCGACGTGTTGCGATGCGCAGCGGTGGCCGGAGTCGAATGTGCAGACGCGGCACTCGTCGCGCTCGTTCCGGACGAGGCGCGACCGTTTCTGCGCCGCCACGTCGACACGCTGATGCGCAAGGGGCTGATCGCGCGCGCCGATGGATCGTCGATTCGATTCAACCACGTGCTGGTGCAGCTGGCTGCGTACCAGAGCATGGCCCGTGAGGACCGCGCCCTTCTGCACGAGCGGTACGCGACTTGGCTCGAAACAGGCCCCGCGGCGGTGCCGCCGGAGCTCGACGAGGTGGCTGGATACCACCTCGAGCAGGCTTTCGACGATGCGCGCGCGAGCGGCACGATCGACGATTCCCCACCGGATCTGGGGCAGCGGGCGGGCCTGCGCCTGGCCGCGGCGTCCGAGCGCGCGCTGGGTCGTTTCGACATCGCTGCGGCCGAGAACCTGCTGAGCAGGGCACGCGCGCTGCTGCCGGCAGCGCACGAGCTGCGCGCGGTGGTGACGCAACGTCTCGCCGAGACAGACCTGGTGCTCGGTCGCTTCACGCAGGCGCAAGCGCTGCTTGCTGAGCTGATTGACGGCGCAGGCAAACGGGGCGACGCAACCTACGAACGGTCAGCACGACTGGAGCGCGCACGCATCCAGTTCATCGTCGGTCCCGATCCGGTGCCACTGTCAGCGATTCGACGGGAGGCCGAGGAGAGTTCAGCCGCATACGCCGCGTCCGGCGATGACGCGGGACAGTGTCGCAGCGCGTTTCTCCGCGGATGCGTGCAGATGCGCGCCGGCCGGATGACCGCGGCGGCGGGCGCGTTCGAGGAGAGCCTCACCTTCGCAGACCGGGCGGGTGACGCTCGCGAAGNNNNGCTACGCGATGGATGCTGGCGACGGTGCTCAGGCTGGGACCCTGGCCGGTGGGCGAGTGTGTCCGCAGGTGCGAGGGCCTCGCCACGGCGCGCGGGTCCGAGCACCCCGGGGTGATGATGGAGCTGGCGATGCTGCACGCGATGACGGGGGCGTTCGCAGAGGCTCGTGCGCTGAACGAGCGCGCCCGCACCGCCTTCATCGAGCGCATCCGCGTTCGCCGCATGCAGATGTTTCTCGCGCAGTCGACCGCCATCGTTGAGCTCCTGGCGGGGGATCGCGGCGCCGCCGAGCGCGAGCTTCGCGTTGCGCTGGACTTTGCCAATGAAAGTGAGGAGCGGGACCACATTTCGCAGTGCGCGGCCCGGCTGGCATCGGTGGTGCGCGCGAACGGACGATCCGAGGAAGCCGCTCGGTATGCGTCGCTGAGCACGGAAGCAGCGCCGCTTGACGGTGCCGCAGCGCAGGCGCTCTCGAAGGCGGCGATGGCGCGCACCGCGTCCGCCGCTGGCGACCACGGTGAAGCGGACCGGCTCTCGCGCGCCGCGGTGGACGTCGCGCCGGAGGAAATGCCCAACCTGTGCGCCGAGGTGCTCGGCGATCGGGCCGAGATACTCTTGGTTGGCGGGCAGGCGAAAGCTGCAACCGAAACGGCGCGTGAAGCGGCGCGACTCTTCAGCGCCAAGGGAAACACGGAGCAATCGGCACTGCTCGACGAGTTATAGGCAGCAATGCCACCAACATAGCTGCGCAGCCTAGAGCGATTGCGGATTTCAATAGTGGTACCCGCTACAGGACTCGAACCTGTGACCAAGGGATTAAGAGCACTACTGTCACGCGTTCGCGGGCATCCGGAGAAGACCGGCCAAGTTCACAGAAACGTCGCAAGCGTCCCGGCTCCGACCGCGGGTGACCGGGTCTGACCGCCCGGGTTGCTCCCACAATTGCTCCCAGCCGCTGGCAACCGAAGGGAGTGAGCCAGCGTCCCAGCATCTCGTTAGGGCGGATACCGGGTTCCGGTATGCCAGTGAGCGGACCGGTTGACCGCACGGACGTCGCGTCCCTGGAGGATGGACGGCGCGGCCCGTCACGAGGATTGGAATCGGCGTGGGTCTCGCCTCCTGTGCAGCGTCTGCGACCTTTGAAACGCTGCGCGAAGAGGAGGTGACAGCCGCTGAGCGCCGCGTCAGGATGCGGGCGGCTCGCCTCCGGTGTGCGCGAAGGTCTTGTTCACGATCCACCAGCGCCCGTCGATCTTGGCGAGGTTGAAGAAGTCTATGAACGACACGCTCCCCCAGAAGCCGTCCTCGGCCACGATCGCGCCGGCAGCGTCCCCGACCTGATTGATCGCAAGGATGCGCCCGCGATAGCGACCGGCGGTATCCGCGGGCCCCGCCTTGACCAGGTCGACCAGCGCCGAGAGGGGCTCGTCGTACCGCTGTCCTGCAAGAGAGCCAAACATCTGCGACTCGGGATGGAAGGCCTGGTTGATCTTATCGGGCTCGCCACGCGCGCAGCCATCGAAGTAGAGCTGAATGACCGCGGCGATGGCCTCGTACTCGTCGACGACGTCCGTGCGCTCAGGAACTGCCATGACTTGCTGCACCATCTCGTTTCCTCCTCTGCCAGGTCGCAAGGGCTCAGATCGTACAACGCGCCCATCGGTCTCGTATCGCAGCTCGGCCTCATCCGACTGCAGGAGAAACGTCGCCTGGGAATCTCTCGTTAGTCCTCCGGGCCGCAAGCACGTACGACGCCCGGACGACTGAGACTTGGAGCGAACGACGCGCCGCGTCGCCGGCTCCGGCAGCCGCGCGAAGGCGCTTAGCCAGCACCCTGCCCTTTATGCCTAGCGCGGCAGCCAATGATGACAGCAACGTTTTGGAAAAGCCTATTCCGCTGCTCAAGCGGGCATGGGCTGGCCGGTGAATCGCATGCGGTGGGATACGTGATGCCCAGCCTCCGCCGCGAGGCAAACGCCGCCGGGTTGCTCCCAGCGTTGCTCCCGTTAGCGCCATGACTGGCGGGAACTAGCCAGAATTGAATTCATAAATGGTACCCGCTACAGGACTCGAACCTGTGACCAAGGGATTAAGAGTCCCCTGCTCTACCAACTGAGCTAAGCGGGCGCCGCCATCGATTCTAACGGCAGTACATCGGCAAACACGAAGCCGTCCCGAGCGACGATCTCGCCGCGCTGAACCTGCAGCGGGCGGCGAAACTCCGGTCCGGCGTAGGCGAGGGTGTGGAATTCGCCGTACTCGCCGCAGGCGTCGACCTCCGGGGGCAGGTCGGCGAGGAACTCGGTGTCGAACTCACGCCCGGCGAAGCCGGCGTCCAGCTTGCTCGGGTCCACGCAGACGACGATCGCGCGCTGGCCGGCGCCGACCATCTCGCTCGCCAGGCTGCGTGTCTCGCGCCCCCACAGGGGGAAGACGGGCGTCATGCCGATCGCCGCCATGCGCTCCTCGCGGTAACTGCGGATGTCCTCCAGGAAGAGGTCGCCGAACGCCACATGGTTGATGCCCGCCTCCAGCACCGGCTCCAGCGCCGTCTCCATCGCTGTTTCATACGCGTCGTTGGGGCACGGCCAGGGCAGCGGCACCCGCCAGAGGGGCAGGCCCACCGCCGCTGCCTGCTGCTCCACCAGCGCTTCGCGCACGGCATGCATGGCGACGCGACCGAACGCGGCATTGAAAGTCGTCAGCAGGCCGACCACCTCGACGTCCCTCGCGCCGCGCAGCACGTGCAACGCCCAGGCGCTGTCCTTGCCGCTGCTCCACGAGAGCAGCGCCTGCTTGCGGGTGCTCACCGCCGCTGCGCGGGCCCGCGGCCCACACGTCCGGAGAGCCGCTCCAGCGGCAGCCAGACCAGCGAGCGGTACTGCTGTTCGACCCGCATGCGCAGTGTCGGCCCGCGCGCTCCAGGGCGCGTCAGCGGCGACGTGCTCCGCTCCACGATGGCGCGCCGCAGGTCGGCAGCCGAACGCCCAGGGAAGGCCGTGATAACCCGCCCCACATCGTGCGCGCCGAAGTGGCTGTCGCTCGAACCCAGCGCGGCGCCGGCGCGCTCACGGTGCGCAGCATAGAAGGCATCCAGGCGAGCCCAGGTCCTGGGCAGCACGGGCGCGGTGTGACGCAACTCGATGCCGTCGACGGCGCGCTCCTCGAGCAGGGCCCGCGCGCCGCGCGGGCTCATCGACGCGAACCACGTGGGCATGAACGGGTGGGCGATCACCGCCAGGCCACCCTGGTCGTGGATCGCATCCACGGTGTCGACCGGCGACATGTGCATGCGCACGGGACGCTCGATGAACAGGGCGAGCAGATGCACGCCCGGGGGGAAGGCGGCGGTCACCTCCTCGCCGCGCACGACGTCCACGCCCAGCTGCGATCCCAGCTCAATGGCGGCGCCGAGCTCCGGCAGCGTGTCGTGGTCGGTGATGCACAGCACGGACAGCTCCGCGTCTGCAGCAGCGCGCACGAGCTCCTCTGCACTGACCATGCCGTCGCTCGCTCGCGTATGGCTGTGGATCTCAGCACGGCCGAAGTCCTCGCCGGCTGAGCGCGCGGTGTCAGGCAACGGCGCTGCCCTCGGCGCGCTGCGGCGCTGACGGCGCAGTTGCACGCGCACGCTCCTGCAGCATGCGCATGCGCGGTACGGCCACGCGCATCAGCGCCGCCCAGCAGAGCGTCGCGGCCCAGTGTTCGCCGAGGTAGACGACGCTGAACGACACGACGACCGTCCACGCCAGGGCCAGCCACGACGCGCGCGGGTACATGCGACGCAGCGCAAGGAAGCTGATGAAGGGGAACCCGACGTGCAGCGAGGGAAACGCGGCCACCGGGTCGGACAGCAGCGTGTTGTACAGCGTCTGGTAGTAGGGGCTGATCGCGCTGGGCAGCGTGGTGCCGAGCAACTTGGTCACCCCGTGGATGACGCCGTGGTTCTCCGCGTACCACGGTGGCGCGGTGGGCAGTAGCAGGAAGACGAAGAAGCCGGCAAACGCCATGCTCATCAGGCCGACGGTGTACCGCAGGAACTGGGTGCGGTTCGCCAGCCAGAGGATGAGGCCCACGCCGAACGGCACAACGAAATGAGCGAAGTACACCACCGTGGTGATCAGCGCGAGCGCGCGTCCCAGCGTG
>VBJV01000008.1 GCA_005879785.1 Chloroflexota bacterium | reverse complement strand
CGGGGCAGCATGCCAGAGCTTCCCGAGGTGGAGACCGTGGCGCGCGACCTGCGCGGAGCGGTGGTGGGCCGGCGCATCGAGGATGTGCTGCTGTCCCGCAGCGACATCGTGCGTCTGCCGGCGCCCGATGCGTTGCCGGCGCTGCTGCGCGGCCAGCGCATCCTCACGGTGGAGCGACGCGGGAAGTTTCTGATGCTCGGTCTGGACGGGGGAGACGAGCTGGTCGCGCATCTGGGCATGACCGGGCATCTCGTCGTCTGTGACGGCGACCTGGAGCCGGCGCGGCACACCCATTTGCGTATGCGCCTCGACGACGGTCGCGAGCTGCGCTTCGACGACACGCGCCGTTTCGGCCGGATCGCGTATGGGTCGCGGGCCACGCTCGAGGAGACGCGCGTGCTTCCCCGCCTGGGGCTGGAGCCGCTCTCGGAAGGCTTCTCCCTGGAAGAGCTCGACAAGGTGCTGCGACGCACCACGCGAACGGTGAAAGCCGCGCTGCTCGACCAGGCAGGCGTGGCAGGCCTTGGCAACATCTACATCGACGAAACGTGTCACCTGGCCGGCGTGCGTCCCACGCGACGCTGTCACCAGCTCACGCGCATGCAACGCGCCTCGCTGCATGCGGCCATCCAGCGAGTGCTGTTGAGCGCGATCGCCAACCGGGGCAGCAGTGTCGACGATTACCGCGATGTGTGGAACGGGCAGGGCCGCAACCAGGAGCGACTGCAGGTGTACGGTCGTGGCGGGTTGCCCTGCTACCGCTGCGGTGCCACGCTGAAGCGAACCGTGGTGGCCGGGCGAACCACCGTCTACTGCCCCAACTGCCAGCGTTGATCCGCGTCACCTTCGCCAGCTACGACGACGACCCTGCGGTCGGCGGCCAGGGCGTGGTGCTGCACGGGACGCGCAACGCGTTGCGGCGCGACGGCGTGCACGTCCACACCGTGTCGGGACGCGGACAGAACCAGGTGAGCTACCCGCGACGCACGGGCCGGGCACCGCTGGACTTTTCGCTGCAGGTGAATCGCAATCGATTGATCCTGTATCGCGACGCGCCGGATCTCATCCACGCGTTCGGCGGGCCCGGCGGCGTGCTCATCTGGAGGCGGCTGCTCCTGCCCCTGGTGTATACGGCGCATCACACGTACCGGCAGGCGTATGCGCGCCGCCACCTGAAGCGCGCGTTGGGACCGCTGGAAGCTCGCGCCTACCGTCGCGCGGCCATGGTGCTTGCGGTGTCGCCCTCGACGGCGAGCGCTGTGCACGCAATGGGCGTGGCCGCCTCCCGCATCGAGGTGATCCCACCCGGCATCGACACGCCGCCTGTCGACGGTAGCGTGCACGAGCCGGGGCGCATTCTCTTCGTAGGCCGCCTCGAGGCGGAGAAGGGGATCGACGATGCTCTCGGCGTCATGCGCGCGCTGGTCGCCGATGACGCCACTGTGCGTGGCGCGGTCATCGGGGCAGGCAGGCTCGCGGGACACGCCCGCGCCGCAGCCGCGGCCAGTCGCGGACGCATCGAGTTTCTCGGCAGCGTTGATGCACCAACGCTCCGCTCGGAGCTTGCCAAGGCCGCATTGGTTCTGATGCCTTCGCGTTACGAGGGTATCGGTCTGGTGGGGCTCGAGGCGCTGGCGTCGGGCACGCCGGTGGTCGGTTACGACGTCGCGGGATTGCGCGATGCGGTCAGCGACGGCGGCATGCTGGTTGCATCGGGCGACCGGCAAGCGCTCCGGGCGCAGGCCGCGAGGCTGCTCGCTGAACCAGCCCGCGCCGCAGAGCTCGCCGCCAGGGGTCGCGAGCGCATACGCAGAGAGCACGCGTGGTCAGACATCGCGGCGCGCCTGCATGAGATCTACCGTCGCGTCACCGGCTGAACGGCGGCGCTCACGGCGGGCGTATCTCGAACCTGCCGTCGCGATCAACCCGCCGATAGACTGGGCTCGTGGCCAAGTTCGACCTGACCGCGTCCTTCACTCCGGCCGGAGACCAGCCCCAGGCCATCGACATGTGATCGCCCGCCAGCAGCGGCCCACGCTGGTCCTTTCACCCAACAAGACGCTGGCGGCGCAGCTCTGGGCGGAGTTCCGCGAGTTCTTCCCCAGCAACGCGGTGGAGTACTTCGTCTCCTACTACGACTTCTACCAGCCCGAGGCGTACATCCCCCGCACCGACACCTACATCGAGAAGGACTCGTCGCGCAACGATGAGATCGACCGTCTGCGCAACAGTGCCACGCGAGCCCTGCTCACCCGCCGCGACGTCATCGTGGTGGCGTCGGTGTCGTGCATCTATGGCATCGGCTCGCCCGAGAACTACCTCGGTGAGTCACTGACGCTCAAGGTTGGCGAGACCTGGCGCCGCGACATGGTGCTGCGCAAGCTCGCCGACCTCCAGTACGCCCGCAACGACATGGACTTCGGGCGCTCGCGTTTCCGGGTGCGCGGCGACGTCCTCGACGTGCAACCCGCGTATGAAGAGCTGGCCACGCGCATCGAGTTCTTCGGGGACCTCGTCGACTCCATCAAGGAGTTCGACCCCCTGACGGGCGAGATCCTCGCCAAGCGCGACGAGCTCACCGTCTTCCCGGCCTCACACTACGTGACGCCCCAGGAGCAGATGGAGCGGGCGCTGGTGGCCATCGAACAGGAACTCGAGGAGCGCGGCGCCCACCTGGAGGCGCGCGGGCGCCTGCTCGAAGCGCAGCGCCTCCGCCAGCGCACCAACTTCGACATGGAGATGATGCGCGAGACCGGCACGTGCGCCGGCATCGAGAACTACTCGAGGCACCTCACCGGTCGCGCCGAGGGCCAGCGGCCGTTCTGCCTGCTCGATTTCCTCCCTGAGGACGCGCTCGTCGTCGTCGACGAATCGCACGTCGCCGTGCCCCAGATCGACGGCATGTACAAGGGCGACCGGGCCCGCAAGATCCCCCTGGTGGAATATGGGTTTCGCCTCCCCTCGGCCATCGACAACCGTCCGCTCACCTTCGCCGAATGGGACGCGATGGTCGGCCAGATCCTCTACGTCAGCGCCACTCCGGGGCCGTATGAGGAGGAGCACTCAAAGCAGGTCGTCGAGCAGATCATCCGGCCCACCGGCCTGGTCGATCCCACGGTCATCGTCAAGCCCTCGGAGGGGCAGATCGACGACCTCATCGCCCAGATGCGGGCGCGCATCGAGCGTCACGAGCGCTGCCTGATCACCACCCTCACCAAGAAGATGGCCGAGGACCTCACCGACTACCTGCGCGAGGCGGGCATCAAGGTGCGCTACCTGCACAGCGACATCGACACCCTCGAGCGGGTCGAGATCATCCGCGACCTCCGCCTCGGTGTGTTCGACGTGCTGGTCGGCATCAACCTGCTGCGGGAGGGGCTCGACCTCCCCGAGGTGTCGTTCATCGGCATCCTCGACGCCGACAAAGAGGGATACCTGCGCGGCTACCGCTCGCTCATCCAGACCATCGGCAGAGCGGCGCGCAACGTGCTCGGCCACGTGGTCATGTATGCCGACCATATGTCGGAGGCCATGGATCGCGCCATCGCCGAGACCGACCGCCGCCGGGCCCTGCAGGTGTCGTTCAACGAAGCGCACGAGATCACACCGCAGTCCATCGTCAAAGCCGTGTACCAGCTGGAGGGACGGCGCGACGAGGCCTCCCTGCGGGCGGCGGCGTTCCAGGAGGCGGCGGGGCTGCCGCCTGACGAGCTGCTCCGCCTCGCCAAGGATGTGGAGAAGGAGATGCTGCGCGCGGCACGAGATCTGGAGTTCGAACGCGCCGCCGAGCTGCGCGACCGCCTGGTGGCGCTGCGCCGCCGCCTCGACGGTGAGGAAGCGCAGCCGGCGGGTGCCGCGCCGGCCGGTGGGCGCAGCCGGCCGCCACGGCGGAGGCATTAGAGGGGTAACATCCCCAACGGGAACTCCAGTTTTTGGGAAGGAGATTCGACATGTCTCGACGGATGCTCGCGCTCACCAGTGGCGGCGCCTTGCTGGCCGCCATCGCGGCCTCGATCACCGGAACATCGACGCGGGCGATCGCTGCCCCGTCGGCGCCGGTGTTCACGCACCCGGTGTGGGTCGACGCCCAGCGCGATGCAGGGGAGCCGGACATCACCGTCGGTCACGACGGGCGCTTCTACGTCAGCGCGCCCTGGGGTGTCAGCACCGACACCAGCTTCATCTGGCGCTCGGAGGACGGCGGCACGCAGTTCCGCCAGATCCAGGGCGCTCCCGGCAACCAGAACCCGTACAACTACCGCGCCGGTGGTGACACCGAGATCCAGGCCTTTCCGCCGGCCAGCCCGTCCCTGGCCCCCGGCGAATCTGGCACGGACCCGTCGACGCTCTACTTCATGAACCAGGACAACCTCGACAGCCAGACCTGTGGCTACAGCACCGACGCCGCCCGCACCTTCACGATCACGGACACCTCACAGCCAGGTCAGGGAGAGATATGCGGCGGCACCGTCGGCGCCGACCGGCAGTGGCTCTCGACAACGCGGGTCGACCCGACCGTGTCCGCCAACAACGGCGTGCTCAGCCATGACATCAACTACCTCTGGTACGACCACTACCAGCTCGGGGGCAACACGCTGGGCCGCAGCAACAACGGCCTCGCCTACACGCTGGGACCGTCAGGCCAGGGTGGCGGCAACCCGGGTAACACGGTGGCGGACCGCAACACTGGTGTGGTGTACGTCACCGCGAACATCGGCGGTGGCGCGTACGTGGGGTATTCGGCCGATGGCGGCGCCACGCTGCACAAGACCAACATCACGGGCGGCACCGACGGCGGCTGCAGCGGCAGCACCGGCACCGACTTCTCGGTGATCGCCATCGACACCCAGGGCAATCTCTACCTGGTGTACGCGTGCCAGAACGGCACCAACCCATGGCGCGTGTACTTCTCGCACACCACGGGTTTCACGAGCGTCAACGTCACCATGGACAACCTGGCGACGCGCGCCGTCAACGTGGCCAGCGGATGGACCGTGCCGGTGCCGATCACCGGACCGGGCACGTCGGCAGCCGGTGCCATCAACTACGCGGTGTTCCCCTGGATCACCGCCGGCGACGCCGGGCGCATCGACGTCGCGTTCTATGGCACCACCCAGGCCAGCGGATATGACCCCAACAGCCAGGACGCCGCCTGGAACACGTATGTGCTCCAGGACCTCAACGATTTCGCCGCCGACGGTCCTTCGTGCGGAGGAACCTGCAGCACTCCGACGTTGACCGCGGTCGCCGAAGCACCCACGCACCTCTCCAGTATCTGCTTCGGCGGCATCGGCTGCACGGGCACCGGCGACCGCAACCTGCTCGACTTCTTCGAGGTCACCCACGACGCTCAGGGCATGGCCGACGTCGTCTACAACGACGACGCCAACACCATGTTCGCGGCGTTCCCGGGTGGTCCCTTCGACATGGTGGCTCGCCAGGTGGGCGGGCCCAGTCTGTACACCGCCGTGGGCTCGCTGAACGGCACCACGCCTGCGGACACCAACGTGGTGGCCGACCCGACCGGTGACGGCCAGTACCCGACCAGCGACACGAGCGTCAACTCGCTAGACCTGCTCCAGGCCAGCGCCACGCTCAAGGACAACGCGACGCTCGAGGTGGGCTTCACGGTGAAGGACCTGAACAACGCGTTCCTGCAGATACCGCCCGCCGAGGCGGCCGATGGCACCGGCCTCACCTACCTGCTGGTCTGGAAGTTCAACAACGACGTCTGGTTCGTCTCCGCGCGAGTGGATCCGTCGGGCACGTTCACGTACTGGGCCGGCCGTCCGCAGAGCAACAACTTCACCGCAACGGGTGGGCCGAAGTACGCGATCTACGACGCAGGCAGCAATGCCACTGCAGAGACCGGCTCGGTCGACACGACCAACGGCACCATCACCATCGATGTGCCGGTCGCGGATGTCGGCCTGACCAGTCCGGCCAGCGGCCTGCGGCTGATCGACGCCACGGGCTTCACGCTGGTGGACCGCACCGTCAGCGTCGCCAGCACGACGCTCGCGCTCGCCGACCAGGCCGACGTCAGCCCGGCGTTCGATGACACGCTCGCCGTCCAGCCGGTGGTCACACCCGAGCTGCCGTGGGTTCCGGCGGCAATGCTGCTCGGTGCTGTGAGCGCCGCCGCGTACGGCCTGCGCCGGCGCCGGCGCAGCAGCGCTATCTAGGAAGAACTGGCAGGGCGGCGCACGATCAAGCGGCGCCCTGCCACGGCAACCGCAGCGCCCCCGAGCAGCAGCGCCGGCACCAGCGGGACTTCCGGTGTCTGCACGGCGAGCGACTGGCCGCAGCCGGTAACCGTCTCGCCGTGGATGCCGAGCCCCGTGGTCTGGCAGGCGAAGTACACGTGTGTCGTCTGGCAGAACACAGCGGTGTCGTCGTTGGGAGAGGTCGTCGGCAGGCAGCCCGGGCCCCACGAGTCGCGCGCATCGGTCCAGGTGATGCGCGCGCCTCCGTCCGGACCGACGGCGATGCCGAAGTTGTCCGCGAGGATGCGGTCGGCGGCGGCACCGGGTATCGGCGTGCCGCAGGCGATGCCGATGGTGCAGATGTCGCCGAAGTAGAGCGGATGCGTGGTGACCTGTGACTGCGTGAACCCGCCGCTGCCCAGCACGTTGAGTGACTGGGCGATCCACACGTCCCACACCGCTGACCCGGGTTGCGTGGCCGGCTTCTGCAGCGCTCCGGTCACGGTGACATACGGCGTGCGGTACCAGGCCACCTCGAAGCCGCCGTTGCCGCCCGCAGCGATCTCCGGGTAGTAGTGCGTCCCGGTGGTGCTGTTCACCTTGATCGGTGCACCGGGTGCATCGCCGACTCCGTTGAGCCCCGACGTCCCGCCGTTCCAGGTGTTGCCCCCGTCCTGGCTCACCTCGAGAAAGACGTCGTACTCCGGGTTGGTGCTGGAGACGTTGAGCCATGTGAATGCGACGTACACGTTGCCGCTGTCGTCGACTGCCACCGGTGTCCACCCCTCCGACGTGTCCTGACAGGTGGTCGGATCCACCGGTGGTGCGGGTGGCGTCGGTGCACAGGGATCGTTGAACACGGCATGTGTGGTCCACGTCGAACCACCATCGTCGGAATAGGAGAGGAACACGTGGTCGAAGGGCTGCGCTGAGGACAGGTTGCATCCCTGCGAGCCGTTCTGCGGTGGATCGCCCGTGTCCCACACCACGTAGACACGGCCCGCGTGCACGCCGTTCTGGTCGACGGCGACGCCGCCCGGGTACGTGTTGCACAGGCTGGTCAGCTGCCCGGCCGACCCTGCCTGGATCGCGCTCTGCTGCACTGCCGTCCAGGTGACGCCGCCGTCGGTGCTGCGCGACACCCACACATCGGATGCGCCGAAGTCGTGATAGGCGTCGTACACCAGCGTGTGCGCTGCCGCCTGAGCGGTGCCGCGAAATGCCGGCGGCGTGTACGCCGCGACCCAGTCGCGGTCGACCTGGAACGGCTGGCAGCCGGCGTCGGTCGGCGTCCACGACGTCCCCTGGTTGAGGCTGAAGGACGCGCGAAAGCCGAGCAGGCCGCAGGTGTTGGAGCCAAGGTCCGCCCACACCACGTCGTTGCTCCCCGCGGCTCCGGTGGGCGTGTCAGCCGCCGGATTGGGCCACGAGGAGGTCGCCATCGCCACGTCGCCGCCTTCGTTGCCCGATGAGTCGGTGGCGCCCAGAGCCTGGAAGCTGATGCCGTCGCTGGTGCTGACGGTGTTGGTCCCGCCGTTCGACGCGCCTTGCCAGGTGATGTACGTCTTGCCGGTCTGGTCGACAGCGGTGACCGGCTCGTTCTGCCCCGTCGCACTGCCTTCCGCGGTGTCAGCCCGGACGTCGGGCGTGAAGCCCATCCCGGGCGGAGCGGGCACGGGGGCAGATGGAGCGGCGGCCACTCGCGGCGCCCAGACGGTCAGTGCGATCAGCCCGGAGCAGACGATCGCACCCCTCAGCATCCTTCCTGAAATCACCTGGCGATTGTGACGGGTACCTTTGGGTTCGAGCAAGCAGCCGGGCGCACAGTAAGCCGGTGACTGTCGTGTCGCAGTGCAGCGCAGGCGCCGAGCCTGTGGTTCAATCGGCGCGATGCCCCGTCGCGATACCCCCAAGGTTCGTCGGGCACGTTGGCTTTCGCGGATCGTCGGCGCGATCGCCGGAGCAGTGTTCGGCGTCCTCTACGGCGCTTTCATCATCTCCAACTCGCAGGGCCTGCTCAACGAGGATCGCTCTGTCGCCCTGGTGGCCCTGATCGCCGCCGGCCTGGCTGGAGCTGCGTCGCTCGCCCTGGCCGCACCGCTGCTGTCGGTCGAACCCTTCCTCTGGCTCGAGCGAACACTCGACGAGGCGCCCGCCAGCCAGATCATGGGAGCCTCGCTGGGGCTGGTTCTGGCGCTGCTGGTTGCCGCCCTGGCCGAGGTGCTCCTCAACCCGCTGCCCTGGGGACTCGGCGTGCTCATCTCGCTGGCTCTGGCGGTGATGCTCATCTACGTCGGCGTGCGCGCCGGCAGCCGCAGACGCGAAGCATTCGTCGGACTGTTCAGCGGACGCCCGGAGCCCAGCCTCAATGACGGCCCTGCGCCCCTCGACGGGCAGCCTGTCGTTGTGGACACCAGCGTGCTGATCGACGGCCGCATCGTCGACGTGGCGGCCGCCGGGTTCATCCCCGGGCGGCTGCTGCTTCCGGGGTTCGTGCTCGAAGAGCTGCAGCGCGTGGCGGACGCGGCGGACGGCATGCGCCGGGCCAAGGGCCGTCGCGGCCTTGCCGTCGTCGAGTCCCTGCAGCAGGGACACGACGTCGTCTGCGAGCTGGTGGACCTCGACTTTCCCGGCACGCCAGAGGTGGACTCGCGTCTCGTCAAGCTGGCCCGCGCACGCGGCGCCGCGATCATGACGCAGGACTACAACCTCAACAGGCTGGCCCAGATCGAGGGAGTCCGCGTCCTCAATCTCAACGACCTCGCCAACGCGGTGAAGCCCATCGTCGCGGCGGGCGAGGTGATGACCGTCGCCATCGTCAAGGAGGGCAAGGAGCCCAACCAGGGCGTCGGGTATCTCGAGGACGGCACCATGGTGGTGGTGGAGAACGGGCGCGGCCACCAGGACGAGACGGTCAGCGTTACCGTGACCAGCGTGCTGCAGACGACCGCCGGCCGCATGATCTTCGCAGCGCTGGGTTTGCCCAACGACGGGCGATCGCTGCCACCCCGGCCGCGCCGCCCGGTTGCGCCCTCTCCGGCGCGCTCCTCCAAGGTCGCGGCGAACTGACCAGCGCGCTCATCATCCCCGCCTTCGGCCGGGGCGAGCGGATGGGTGACGACAAACTCTGGCTCGACGTGGCCGGCCAGCCGCTCATCGCCTGGACCCTGAACGCCGCCGCTGCAGCACGCTGCTTCGACCAGGTCGTCGTCGCGGCCCCGGCATCGCGCTGGCGAGCCATCGTGGAACTGGCCGGAGCGAGCGGCCTGCCGGTGCCGGAGACGGTCGAGGGCGGCGCGCGCCGCCAGGAGTCGGTTGCGGCGGCGCTGCAGCGGTGTGCAGGATCGAAGTGGGTCACCGTGCACGATGCCGCGCGTCCGCTGGCCCCGCCGGATTTGTTCCGCACGGTGCTGGGCGCTGCTCGCGATCATGGCGCGGCGACCTGCGGCGTACCCTGCGTTGACACCGTCAAGCAGATCGGGGACGGACTGGTGACCGCCACGCTGGATCGGACCACGCTGATCGCGACGCAGACGCCGCAGGCGTTTGCCACGAATGTGCTGTTACGCGCGCACCTCAACGCGCGTGAGCACGGCATCCAGGGCAACGACGACGCGTACCTGGTGGAACGCCTCGGTGAGCCCGTGGCGGTCGTTCCCGGCGACCCGCGCAACGTGAAGGTGACGGGGCCGCTGGACCTCATCCTGGTGCGCGGGCTGCTGGAGGGGCAGGCGTGAGCACGCGCATCGGGCATGGCATCGACGCGCACCGCTTCGTCCCCGGCCGCCCGCTCATGCTCGGCGGCGTCCGCGTGCCCTACGACCGCGGCCTGCTCGGGCATTCGGACGGCGATGCAGTGGCCCACGCGCTGATCGACGCACTGCTTGGGGCGGCCGGCCTCGGCGACATGGGACGGCATTTCCCGTCGACCGACCCGCGCTGGAAGGACACCGCGGGCGTGGAATTCCTGCGTGACACCGCAGACAAGGTGCGCATGGCAGGGTGGACGATCGCCTCCGGACACGTGATCGCGGTTGCCGAAGAACCGAGACTGGCGTCCCATCTGGCGGCGATGTCGGTCGCCATCTGCGACGCACTCGGCGTCGAGCAGGGCACCGTCGCCGTGGGGGCGACGACCACCGACGGCATGGGCTTTGCGGGCCGCGGCGAGGGCATCGCCGCGTCGGCGACCATCCTGCTCGCCTCTGCATGACCCTGCGCCTGCACGACACCATGACCCGGCGACTGGTCGCCGTCGAGCCTCTCGAGAGCGGCCACCTGCGGCTGTACACATGCGGTCCGACCGTGTGGAACCGCGTGCACATCGGCAACTTTCGCACCTTCGTGTTCGAGGACGTGCTGCGCCGCTGGGTGGATCGTCGCTTCGAACGCGTGACGCACGTGATGAACCTCACCGATGTCGATGACCGCATCATCAAGAATGCTCGAGAGCACCATCACACGCTCGATGCGGAGACCACGCCGTGGATCGCCGCGTTCTTCGAAGATCGCGACACGCTCGGCATCCGGCCTGCCCACCATTACCCTCGCGCCACCGAGTACATCGAGCCGATGGTTGACCTGGTGGAACGCCTGGAGCGCGCCGGCGCCGCGTACCGCAGTGACGGCAGCTATTACTTTCACATCGCCGCCTTCCCGCGGTACGGCCGGCTGAGCGGGTTGCCGGCCGGCGGGCTCGTCGCCGGCGCCAGCGGGCGCATCGACGCCGACGACTACACGAAGGAAGACGTGCGCGACTTCGCGCTGTGGAAAGCGGTGGGGCCCGACGACATCGGCTGGGACGCGGGCATCGGCCGCGGCCACCCGGGCTGGCACATCGAATGCTCGGCGATGAGCATGGCGCTGCTCGGCGAGAGCTTCGACATCCATTGCGGCGGCGTCGACAACATCTTTCCTCACCATGAGAATGAGATCGCGCAGTCCGAGGCCGCGACCGGCAAACCGTTCGTGCGCCTCTGGTGCCACAGCGCGCACCTGCGCATCGGCGGCGAGAAGATGGCCAAGCGGCTGGGCAACTTTCAAACCGTGCCCGAGGTCGTCGCGGAGGGAGCGCGACCGGCCGCCCTGCGCTACATGCTGGCCGCGTCGACGCACTATCGAAAGCCGCTCAACTACTCCGAGGAACCGCTGGCCGCCAGCAACGAGGCCGTGAGCCGGCTGGTGGAGTTTCGCGACCGTGTCCGCGAGCTGGGTACGGTGGACGAGGCGGGCTCCGTCGACGAAGCGGTGCTCGCCTCGGTGCGCGCGGCGCGCAACGGGTTCGACGAGGCGATGGACGACGACCTCAACCTGCCGGAGGCGATGGGCGCAGTCTTCGCCGCGCTGCGCGACATCAACCGCGAGCTGGACCGGGGCGGCGTCACCGACGGTACATGCCGGGCGCTCTGCGACCTCCTCGATGAGGTGGACGATGTGCTCGGCGTCTTTCCGCTGGTGGATCGGAATCGCGAACGCGCGGGAGACCTGGGCGCCGAGGAACACACCTTGCTCGCGGACCGCGAGCGCGCTCGGGCTGAGAGCCGCTGGGAGGATGCGGATCGCATCCGGACGGCGCTCGCCGCGCGCGGCATCATCGTCGAGGACACGCCGGGCGGTCAGCGCTGGAAACGCGCCTGAGGCGCGCCCGGGCTCGGTGGACATCCTCTACGGCCGCAACCCAGTGCTCGAAGCGCTGCGCGCCGGCCGCCGGGCGCGCAAGCTGGTCGTCGCGGTGGGTGTACGACCTGAACCGCGGCTCCGCGAGATCCTCGACCGCGCGCACGCTCAGGGCATCCGCGTGGAGGAGGTGCCGCGCAACCGTCTCGACGACATCGCGCACACCGAGCACCACCAGGGCGTGGCCGGCTACTTTCACGCGCGTGTCGCGGTGCGCCTCGAAGCGATGCTGCAGGACGCGCGAGAGCCGGCGCTGCTGCTGGTGCTCGACAACATTCAGGACCCGCAGAATCTCGGCGCCATTGCGCGCAGTGCGGAGGCGTGCGCTGTCGACGGCATCGTGCTGGCTCGCAATCGCGCCGCTGCGGTGACTGCGGCTGCGGCCAAGGCGTCGGCTGGTGCCACCGAGTACGTGCCCGTGGCGGTCGAGAGCAACCTGGCCAACGCGCTGGTCACTCTTGGGGCTGCAGGGATATGGCGGGTGGGGCTGGACCCCGTGGCGGACACGCGCTACGACGTGTTCGATTACCGGCAGCCCGTCGCGCTGGTGATCGGCGCGGAGGGGGAGGGAATGCGCCCGATCACACGGCGGCACTGCGACGCTGTGGTGTCGATCCCGATGCTCGGGCACGTTGCCTCGCTGAACGCCGGTGCTTCGGCCGCGGTGCTGCTGTACGAGGTGCAGCGCCAGCGTGGCTTCGCTGCGCGGTAGGGTGCGCAGATGAGGGCGCTCATCGTGGACGGCTACAACATCATCCACGCGCTGCCCGCGCTGAAGCGCGCATTGCTCGAGCATGGGCTTCAGGAGTCGCGCCGCCGGCTCATCGATGCACTCGCCGCCTACGCGGCTGATGGCGACGTGCGCGTCACGGTGGTGTTCGACGCCGGGGCCCGCCGCAGCGGGGAGCCGACCGTTGAGGTCGTCGACGGCGTCACGGTCCGGTTCGGGACGCAACGCTCGACCGCCGATCACATCATCGAGCGGCTTGCGTACCAGGCCTCGCGTCGAGGTGAGGGCATCGACCTCGTGGTGGCCACCGATGATCGTCTCCAGCGCGATGTGGTCAGCGCCATGGGTGTGGCCACCATGCGATCCAGGGCGCTCGACGAGGAGCTGCGGCGGGCGGCTGCCGTCACCGAGCATCACGCGCAGCGCTTGCGTGACCAGGGCCGAGCAACCGAGCGGC
Source organism: Chloroflexota bacterium (assembly GCA_005879785.1). Lineage (GTDB taxonomy): Bacteria > Chloroflexota > Dormibacteria > Aeolococcales > Aeolococcaceae > CF-165. The sequence goes on along the minus strand of VBJV01000008.1, from coordinate 3,845 downwards.
TGGCGCAACGTCTGGACCCCGAAGTGGCCCGCCGTCTCGAGGCGATGCGACGCGGACGCCAGGTCCCCGACGCCGGGGAAGACGCTTAGCGCAGTCACGGCCTGGAACTCGCCAGAACCTTTCTGGCATCGCCAGACCGGATCTGGCGCCGTAGCTCCCGAGGGTCGGACCGCCTCGAGGAGTGCGGGCTCTCGCGGGAGACATGAGATGACCGGGTTCAGCCAGGTGGAATGCAGCGGCCAGGGCTTTGTCGGCGGATGGGGCTTTGTCGGCGGATGGGGTTACACCACGGGCTGGGGCTGCTGACCTGAGAGGGCGGGAGGGGATGCTCCCCTTCTCGCCGCGGCGACGGCGAGCCCGAGGGAGCGCGCGTGGACGCAGGCTGAGGACTCGCGTAAGCTCGTGCTGTGGTCAGGGGGGAATTGGCGAGCACGTCTGCTGCGAGTGCTGCCGGCGGAGCGCGCCGGCGCGCTGACCCGGCATGATCGAGCGTGCGGTCTGCCCCGTCCTGGTGGGCCGCGACATGGAGCTCTCTTCCCTCGAGGATGCTCTGGTCGAGGCCAGCCTCGGTGAGGGTTCGATCTTTGTCGTCCAGTCCGATGCCGGGCTGGGCAAGACGCGTCTCGCCGGTGAGCTGCGCAGGCGCGCTCAGCGGATCGGTTGGGTCACCCTGTGGGGCGACTGCAGAGAGGGCGAGCTTTCCCTGCCATTTCTGCCCGTCATCGAGGCGCTGGCCCAGCACCTGACGCCCGCTGTCGCTGTCGAGGTGCATCGGCGGCTCGGGCCAACCGCACGCGAGCTGGCGCCGCTGCTTCCCGAGTTCGGTCCGCCCATCGCGCTGAGTGAAAGCGGTGACCCCGGGCAGTCCCGGCTGCGGTTGTACGAGGCCGTGCTTGCGCTCTTGCGCGTGCTCACGCTCGAGCGGCCACTGCTCATGGTCGTGGAGGACCTGCAGTGGGTTGACCCGGCCACGCGTGGCCTGCTCGACTTCCTGGCTCGCCCGCTCGGCGGGCTACCGGTGCTGGTGCTGGCCACGCTCCGCAGCGATGATCTCCACCGCGGGCACCCGGTGACCGGCCTCCTGCAGGCCTGGCGTCGTGGCGGACTGGCGCAAACAGTCGAGCTCATGCCGCTCGCCGTGGCAGGCGTGAGCGAGATGGTGACCGCCGCACTCGATGCGCCGGAGATCGGTGCCGAGTTCCGTGAATACGTTCACGCGCGAAGCGAAGGCAACCCGTTCGTCGTCGAGGAACTTCTCAAAGAGGCCATCGACCGGCGAGATGTGTATCGCGGTGAGGGCGGCTGGCACAGCCGTGCGGTCGCTGATCTGAGCCTTCCGCGCGCAGTCAGCGAGACCATCCTGCTCCGTGTCGAACGATTGGATTCCGCCGACCTGGCCGTGCTCCAGTCGGCCGCCGTGCTCGGGAGGAGCTTTGCGTACAGCACCCTGGTGGCGTTGACCGGGCTCTCCTCACCCGCCATTCAGGCAGTGCTGCAGACGTGCGTGCGCCAGCAGCTTCTAGTCGAGGATGAGCAGTCGCCCGGACGCTTTCGTTTCCGGCACGCCCTCACCCGCGAAGCCGTCTACGACGACATGATCCTGCCGCGCCGCCAGGAGCTGCATCTGAGGGCCGCGACTGTGCTTCGAGCAAGCGGTGCCGCGCTGGCGGAAATCGCCGAACACCTTCTCGAGGGGGGTGACATGGCCTCGGCGCTGCCGTCGAGCCTGCAAGCAGCCGAGGACGCGACGGCGCGCAACGCTCCGGACGTGGCGGCGAAGTTGTTCGAGCTGGTTCTGCCGCACATCGGCGATCCAATCGAGCGTAGCCGCCTCCTGGTGCGTATCGGAGAGGCGCTCTGGCGTTCTGGCGACGCCAAACGGGCCCGGAAATTTCTTACCGAGGCGATGGCTCCGTTTCAAGCCGACGGCGACGCCATCGCCATCGCGCACATTCATGTGCTGCTGGGGCACTGCGAGCAGCGGCTCCCTTCGCCCGAGCACTACCTCGCAGCGCGCGACCTGCTGGAAGGACTCGGCCCCAGCGAGGACCTGGCGGCCGTGTACATGCGCCTGGCCATCATCCGCGCGAATGCCCTGGACGGACAGTCGGCGCTGGAATTCGCGGAGCAGGCGGTGCGAACAGCCGAGGCCGTCGGAGCTCGATCGCAGCGTATCTGGGCTTCGGGAGCTATGGGCGCGGCGCTGGCGACGCTGGGACGCGTGGACGAAGCGCTCGATCTGATGGAGCGTGGTTCTGCGCAAGCCATGACCCGCGGCTGGCATTGGATTGCCCGAGCGGTGAGCCGGAACATCCTGTCGTTGCTGTGCGAAGACCTGCGCAAGCCCGAACTGGCGGACGCCATCCGCCGGTGGCGCGCACTACCCGGCCACAGCGACGAACACGAAGCGCACGCGCAGATCTTCGAAGCCGAGATCCACGCGGCGTTGGGAAACATGCAGCAACTTGAACACAGCATTGCCACCGCTTCTCGCCTGGCTCGAAACTTCGATTACCAGATCTGGCACATGCGACTGCTCTACCTCACCGAGAGCGACCGACTCGAGGAAGCGGGCATGGCGGCAGCCGGTCCGGAAACGTCCGAGCCGCACAGCGAGCTCGAGGTGGGTCAGCGACAGGCGTTTCTCATCGACCTGGCGCTTGCGCAGGGGTCACCGAGCGCCGCGCAGACCGCGGCAGAGTGGGCGCTGAACACCGCGGCGACGAACGTATGGGCGTTGATGTCCGACGCGGCGGTGAAAGCCTTCATCGCTGCTGACCGCCTCTCTGACGCCGCCGCCATCCTGCACAGCGAGCGGCATTTCAGTGGCCCCGCCCGCGAGCCGTTTCTTGCGCGCGCCCGGGGTCGCCTCACACTGGCTGAAGGCCGGCGGCAGGAAGCTCTGCAGCACCTGCACGAGGCTCGTGCGGCGTTCGCCGAGCGAGGCGAGACGCGGCAGGAACTCTGGACGATGCTGTCGCTGGCAACGGCATACGCCGCCTGCGCACAGACGGAGGCCGCCGAAGGGTGCCTCGAAGACGTCATTCGGGTTGCGGGTGGATCGGGTCTCACGTTGCTGGAACGCCTCGCACGTGACGAGGCGCGCGGCATCGGTGTCACGCTCGAGGCAGCATCGCAACCTGCGATCGTTCAACGGCCTGCGGTGGCCGAAGCCGTCGTGCAGAAGGGTGATCCCACTGTGGTTCTGACAGCGCACGTTGCCGCGCCGGCCCCGCTGCCCGGCGCGCACATCGACGAGTAGGGCCATGGTGCGACCGACGTCGTCTCGTCGAGCTCTGACGTCCGTGCGCGTTTCGATACCGCTGGCACCGGTGAGAACGCGATCGCCGCAGCGGTGCGAGCTGCGCTGGGCTTGCATGCGAAGGCCTCGCTTGCTGCCGTGCCGTTGACGCTGAGCCTCGTGGGTTCCACGCTCTCCGGCGATGCAGCAGAGCCGGCCACGCATCGTTTCACCTATGCCTCGGCTGGTGAGCTGGTGCTTGATCACGTGACTCGCGCCGCAGCCGAGCGGTGGCTCGCCGAGCACCCCTCGGCGCGCACGCAGCTCGTCGTCGGATCCGACGTCGAGCTCACTGGGCTTCGGGCCCCAGTCACGAGCGCGGCTCCAGGCACGCGCCCGGAGAACGCGTTCGTGCGTGAAGGCGAATTCTGGTCCCTCATCTTTGATGGTGTGGTGGTTCGCGTCAAGGACGCCAAGGGTCTGCGCGATATCGCCAGCCTTCTCGCCGTGCCCGGTAAGGACGTGGCCGCCGTGGAGCTGGCGAGTCGAGATAAGGGGCCTGCGCGCGCGAGCACGGCAACGGTCGCCGCGCTCGGCCTCGGCA
>VBJV01000007.1 GCA_005879785.1 Chloroflexota bacterium | reverse complement strand
CGCATCGCTGGTGCGCAGACCTTCGGCCCAGCGATAGGTGAGCTCGGCGCGCCGGCGGCTCGAGCGGCGCTGGTTGCGCGCCGCGTTGGCCACGATGCGCAGCAGCCAGGGGCGCAGCGGCGCTCCGGGACGGAAACGCCGCAGGGCGCGGTAGGCCGCGAGGAAGCCGTCCTGCGCGGCGTCTTCGGCGTCCGCCGCCGACCCCGTGATCAGGTACGCGGTGCGAAACGCGATGTCGGCGTGGCGCTGCACCAATTCCGCATATGCCTCCTCGTCGCCGCGAGTAGCGCGGGCTACGAGCTCTGCCTCGTCCAGTGGTGGCCCTCCACGGAGCGATCTCGCCCTTCACTACACCGGCGCTGCGGCGTCGGTTCCCGTGGGGTGGCCGTCAGGCGACCAGCACGGCGCGAGCGCGGATCTCGCCGCGCTTGAGCCGGCGCAGCGTGGCGGCGGCCTCCTCGAGCGGAAACGCCTCGCACAAGGCCCTGACCTTGCCGGCTGCGGCGATCCGCAGCACCTCGCGCATCTGCACGCGGTTGCCGATCACCGAGCCGATGACGCGCTTGTTGTCGAAGAAGGACAATTCCCCGAGATCAGCGTTGACGCCGAGCACGATCGTGCCCCCGCGGCGGGTGGCGCGCAGCGCCTGGCGTGCCAGCGCGTTCGACGGAGCGAAGAGGATGCTCGCATCGACGCCACCGTCACGGCTCAGCGCGTCGCCGGCGTCGACCGCCGACGCGTCGATGATGCGTTCGGCTCCCAGCTCGCGCGCGAGCTCGAGATGCAGTGCGCTGCGTACGACGGCGACGATGTCGGCGCCGGCAAGGCGCGCAAACTGCGCCACCATGTGACCGACGCCACCGAGTCCGAAGACAGCGACGCGCTGACCGGGTGACACCTCGGCCGTGCTCACGGCGCTGTACGCGGTGAGGCCCGGACAGAACAGTGGCGCGGCCTCGGCACTTTCGAGTGTGTCCGGTACTGCGTAGACGTGCGATGCGGTGGCCACCATGTACTCGGCGTAGCCGCCGTCGACCGTCTCGCCGGTCGTCTCCTTGGTGAGGCAGAGCTGCTCGCGCGCAGACAGGCAGTAGTCGCAGCGCTCGCATGTGGACCAGAGCGGTTGCACGCCGACGCGGTCTCCCGTGGCGAACCCCGCGACATCCTCGCCGGCACCGGCGATCGTGCCCACCACCTCGTGCCCGGGGATGATCGGCAGCTTGCCCGGCACGCCGAAGCTCATCCAGTCACCTTCGATCGTGTGCAGGTTGGAACGGCAGACGCCGCACGCCTCGACCCTGATGAGCACTTGGCCAGACCCGGGTCGAGGCGTGTCGAGATCGGCGATTCGGAGCGTCGACTCCTCGATCGGACCGGGCTTGTCGAGCAGTACGGCCTTCATCTCACACACCGCGGGCGCGGGGGTTGGGATGATAGCGGCCATGGACACGGAGCGCCTCAGCCGCACTGAGAGGGCGTTCATCGTGCTCCCGATGGCGGCGGGCTTCGTCTTTGGACTCCTGCCGCTGCTCGTGCCCAGCCAGTTCGCAAGCATCAGCGGGTTCCCGGGCAACGACACATACGTCTACCGCCTCGCCGGCGCCGCGACCCTCGGCTATGGCGTCGCGCTCGCGCTCGCGCTCCGCCGGGGTCGGTGGATGCCGATGCGCCCGCTGGTCGCCGCCACGCTCACATTCAACGCAGCGTCGCTCATCGCGTGCGCTATTGCGCTCGCTGACGGATCAGCCACCTGGATCGTGTACTTGATCACGGCAGCTTCGCTGCTCTTCGTCGCCGGTACGTCGCTGATACTGGTGCGGCGTGGCGACGCGCCACAGACGCCGTCTGACATCGCTGCACTGTTCGCCGTGCTCCTGGCTGCGCTCTCCTGCGTGGCCCTGATCACTGGGCTGCTGCCGCTGATCATTCCCGTGCGGGCCGGGCAGTTCTTCGGCCTGCGCGCCACCGACGTCTTTCTGTACCGCCAGTCAGGCGCGGCGACGCTGGGGTACGCCGTCATGGGTGCGATGCTGGTGGCGTCACGTCACTGGGAAAGCATCCGTCTGGGCGTCCTCATGGCCGTGGTCTTCAATGCAACCGCCTGCGTCGTCAGCGTTGTCTATCTCATCGGTGGGGGAGCGAGCTGGTTGCCGGCGCTGATCGGCGCGGCGTCGCTGCTGGCCGCCACGGCCGGCGTGATGGGGCTGGTGACGCGGGGGAAGCTGCAATCCACGACGTGATCGTGGTCGGAGCGGGTCCGGCGGGCGGCATCGCCGCGCTGCGACTCAGCCGTGCCGGTGCGCGGGTTCTGCTGCTCGACAAGCAAGCGCTGGGCCGCGACAAGCCGTGCGGCGGCGGACTCACGCCGCGGGCGTGGATGGATTTCGAGGTTCCGCTCGATGACCTCGTGGTCGCGCGCGCGGGCGCCGTCGACGTCCGCAGAGGCTCAGCTGCAGCTGTGTCGATCGGGCTCGGCACACGGCCTGTGCTGATGGTGCGCCGCCGCGATTTCGACAGGCGGATCGCTACCGCGGCGGGCGAAGCCGGGGCGGACCTGCACGACCGCGAAGCCGTCACGGGCATCGATGTCGACGCCCGCGGGGTGCGCGTCACCTCGAACCGGGGCGTCTACCACGGCAGTGTGCTGCTCATCGCCTCCGGCGCCGAGGGCTCGCTGCGAGCCGGCATCCCGCTGCCGGCGCCCGCGACGAACAGCGCGGTCGCGCTCGAGGTGGAGGCGCCGGCGCGCGCTGACCAGTTGCACGCCGACCGCGTCCTCTTCGACTACAGCATCAGCGGCGGCTATGCGTGGGCCTTCCCGAAGGGCGACGCCTGGAACGTCGGCGTGGTGACCGTGCGCCGCGACATCGCGCCGCGGCTGCGCGCGCTGCTGGGCGCCTTCGTCGAAGCAACCGGCATCGAGTTCGCGCAGCGCCAGCGCACGCTCGCCGCCGCGCAGGGCCGCCGGATTCCGTTGCACGATCCGCGAAGCCGTCGCGCTGCCGGTCGTGCGGCGCTGCTCGGCGACGCCGCCGGGCTGGCGGATCCGTTCTTCGGCGAAGGGATCGCTCAGGCGGCGGCCAGCGGGCGCGCAGCTGCTGCGACGGCGATGAGCGTGCTGCGCGGTGAGCAAGCTGACATGACCGCGTACGACATGGCGCTGCAGCTGGGCATGGGCGCGCACCTGCGCCGCATGGCGTGGATCGCGCGCGCGGTCTATGCCATGCCGCGCCTGGCCGTCCGCGCGCTCTCGCTCGCGCCGGCGCGTGCCGTGGCGGGCCGCCTGGCCACGGAGCCGTTCCGATTAGCCCCACCGCATCGGCGCGCCACCTTATGACGGAAATGTCGCAGGCGGCCAACACCGGATAACGGCCGGCAACGGCGGGTCGCACAATCGATCATCGCCGTTTCATCCCTCGCTCGCTTCAACGCACCCAGTCGGCTGGCGACCCACGGGCCGGGCACACGGCCGCCCTCGATCACCAGCGAGCGCCAGCTGGATCTCGCGCTCGACCTCATCTGTGTCGCTGGTGTGGACGGCTATTTCAAGATCGTCAACCCAGTCTGGACCCGCGTGCTGGGGTACTCGACCAGCGAGCTGCTGGCCCAACCGTGCATCGACTTCGTACACCCCGACGACCGCCAGGCCACGCGTGCCGAAGCCGAGCGGCTGTCGAACGGTCTGCAGTCCGTGCACTTTCGCAACCGCTATCGCTGCAAGGACGGCAGCTACCGGTGGCTGGCATGGACGGCCACACCCGCCATGGCCGAGGGCCTCATCTACGCCGGGGCGCGCGACGTCACCAATGCGGTGCGCGCCGAGGAGGTCGAACGGCAGCTGGCGCGCCAGCAGCTGTCGCGCATCCGCGAGGCCATCCGCAGCGACGCGCTGACCATGGTCTTCCAGCCGATCGTCAGCGTGCCCGGCGGTCAGGTGCTCGGCTGGGAGGCGCTGGCCCGCTTCGCCATGCCGCCCAACCGCGCGCCGGATCGATGGTTCGAGGAGGCGTCCGTCGTCGGGCTGCGCCAGCAGCTCGAGCTGCGCGCGGTGCGCGACGCGCTAGCCGTCGCGCGTGGCCTGCACAACGGGCACTTCGTGTCGGTCAACGCCTCACCGGAGACCCTGCTGAGCCCGCGGTTCGCCGCGCTGGCCCGTGAGGTCGGCAGCGGGCGCCTCGTCGTCGAGGTGACCGAGGACGCGCTGGGCGACGACAACGGCCAGCTGCGCCACGCGGTCGACGACCTGCGCAGCGCGGGCGTGCGCTTTGCGATCGACGACGCCGGCGCGGGCTTCTCGCGCCTTCGCCAGATCGTCCAGCTCATGCCGGAGTTCCTCAAGCTCGACGTTTCCCTCACCCGCGGCATCGACAGCGATCCGGTCAAGCGATCGCTGGCCAGCGCGCTGGTGAAGTTCGCCGGCGAGATCGGCGCGGTGCTCATCGCCGAGGGCGTGGAGACCGCCCGGGAGCTCGAACTGCTCGGCGAGCTCGGGGTGGATGAGGCCCAGGGCTTCCTGCTGGGCAAGCCGGTCACGCTGCGTACCTGAACTCGATCGATGGGCTCGCGGCCGCGTGAAGGCGAAAATCGTCAGGGACGGGCGGACGCGTAGCATGCCATCCCGATCGAACAGCGGTTCAACGAGTGAGCGTGAAATGGACAGATCGAACAACATCAACGTGGTCACCATCGGACCGCGCGACAGCCTCTCCGGGACGCTGACGGTCGATGGTGATATACGCATCGAAGGGACCGTCGAAGGCGAGATCCACGCCACCGGCGATATCAACATCGAAGCGGCGGCGGAGCTGCGCGCCACGCTGAATGGCAACAACGTGTCCGTTCGTGGCAGCGTGACCGGCGATGTCACCGCCACAGCGCGTCTCAGCCTCGGTGGCTCCGGCAACGTGACCGGCGACGTGCGTGCCTCGCGCTTGCAGGTCGACGACGGCGCCACAGTCAACGGCGCCATCAAGATGGGGTCGGGCGCCTGACTACCAGGCGCCTGAGCAGTCCGGCCTAGACCCTACAGACGCCGCATGCCTTCAGCCAGGCGGTCGTCCCACCAGCCGAACTCGGCGGCATCATCGATCTTCGACCAGCCCAGCTGCAGGAAGGCGCCCAGCAAGGCAAGGGCAAGCTGATCGTCCCACCAGGGTGCCGTGGCGATGCCGCGCCGTTCGAGAAAGCCGCGGTAGGCGTCGATGGCTTCCTCCTTGGAGTGGGGGAGCCGGTCGCAGTTGACCGCCAGGTACCAGGCCAGGTCGATCGCGGGAGGCGCCGCGCCGCAGCGGTCCCAGTCGAGGAGCACCGTGCGTCCGTCCGGCGCAGCGCCGAGGTTGCCGAATTTCCAGTCGCCGTGCACCAGGGTCAGGTCGAAACGCGCCAGCGCCGAGGCCAGCATCGCCGGCTCGGCGACCAGTTCGTCGAGCGCGGCCGCCGACTCGGGTCGAGATCTGCGCAGCGCGGCCCACCCCTCGGCGACGGCGCGGGGCACCGGGTCTGCGGCATCCAGGCCGGCCTCGATCGCCGCCATGGTCGGGGTGAGGAAGACGTAGTGGTGCGCCAGCGGCATCAGCCCGACGTCGTCGCGCCATCCCCAATACGCGGCGTGCATGCCCGCCATGCGGTCAAGAAAGCGCAGGTGCGTGTCCACGTCGACCGGGGCGCCGCCGGCGGGGATGAGATGGGCGCCGACGTCGCGCATGAGAAGGGCTGCGCCGCGGTGCCCATGCCTCGACTGGAACGGCGCCGCCGCGACCACCGCATTGTCGATCTCGCCTAGCAGGCGATCGAGCAGACCGGACTCGAGCAGGGTCAGCTGGCGGCAGTTGAGGTCGCCGCAGGCCCGCATGATCCAGTCGTCGTCGACGCTCACATATTTGAGGATCAGCCGCTCGCTACCCCGATCCACTCGCTCGAAACGGCTTCCTGACAATGAGTCCGCCGAGCTGAACGGGGCGCGTCCGCCCAGGGTGGCCAGCAGCTCGTCGAGCGAGGCGAAGACGTCAGTCATCAGCGGCCCGATCAGCCGCGCAGCGCCACGGCGAAGGTGAAGGCGCCGTGGAAGCCGTACGCGCGCTCGCCGAGACGCTGCATGCCCTCATCGAGCTTCTCCTCGAAGGTCCGCCGCGACGCCGGCGAGAGAAGCCGCATGACAGCATCGGGCCACGGCCCCGACTGGCTCATCACGTCGACCCAGGTCGTCGCGTCCGGTGCGCGGTTGCCCATCACCATCTGCGTCGTCGAGATGTCCACGAACCCGGCGTCCTGCAGCATTTCGGTGATGACCCAGGGTTCGCCCAGCAGCGAGTGGTGCTCGGGGCCGCGCGGGATGCGCAGCGCCAGGCGGTCGAGGCGCTCGAAGAAGAGCGCCTGCGCCGGGGTGCACAGGCTGCGGCACTGGCACGATATGACGACACGGCCACCGGGACGCAGCAGGCGGCGGGTCTCCTGCAGCACTGCCAGCGGATTGGACAGGTACGCCAGAAGCTGGCCGAGGAGGGCAACCTCGAAAGAGGCGTCGTGGAAGTACAGGCGGCGCGCGTCCATGTGCAGGAACTGAGCCGGGCTGGCGGGGGTGCGGTGGGCTTCGGCGACCGCGATCGTCTGCAGCGAGAAGTCGACGCCGATGCTGCAGCCGCCGGCCTCGATGTCGCCGCTGAGCAGGTGGGTGGCGACGCCCGTGCCGGCGCCGATGTCGATGGCGCGCTCGTGCGGTTGCACCGCGGCGAGCTCGGCCAGGCGGGTGGCTGCGCGGGCATGAATGCCGCCAGCCCAAGTGTCATACTGCGACGCCGTCCGCTCGTAGAAATCGAGGACGAGCGCATCGAAAGGGTCCGCGCTGACGGCGATCGTCACCTCCACCCCCAAGCTCGAGGAGTGTGCAGACAATGGACAAGACTGAGGTCGAGGAAGTGACAGCTCCACGTGGACGCAGCCGGAACGGTTCGAATACCGGCAACACCGTGAGCCTCGGCCCTCGGGACAGCCTCAGCGGGAGCCTGAACATCGAGGGCGACGTTCACGTCGAGGGCACGGTCGAGGGCGAGGTTCGCGCCACGGGTGACATCGACATCGAGGCATCCGCCTCGGTCCAGGCTCGTCTGGACGGGCGGAACATCACGGTGCGCGGCCAGGTCAAGGGGGATGTGGTGGCTCAGGCGCGATTGACGGTAGGCGGTTCCGGCACGCTCGTCGGCGACATCCGGGCGTCGCGCCTGCGCGTGGACGACGGCGGCACGGTCAACGGCACCGTGACGATGGGATCTGCCGCGGTCGATGCCCGGCCGTCGTCCGCCACGGCCTCGTCCACGGAGTCCTCGATGGAATCCTCGACGGAGTCCGCTGCCTCGGTGTACTCCGTACCCGAGGAGGCGTCGCCGGATCCGCCCTCGTTCGGGCCGCTGCCGGCGTAGCTCGCCAGGTAGACCGTGGCCAGCCGGCGGAGCCGGCGGTTGACCTCTGCGGGCATCTCCAACGGCGACACGTGCCCGCTGCCGCGAATCTCGACATAGTCGACGATGTTGGGCAGCTGCGAGGCCATGAACCTCGCGTGCCAGGCTGGGAAGAGGCGATCGTCGCCGCCGCTGATCACCGCCACCGGCACGGTCAGGTTGGCGAGCGCTTGGCTCAGGTCGAGGCCGCGGAAGGCACGTATCACCCCCGCGCGAGCCCGCGGCGTCGTGGCGACGACGTTCTCGTGCACGAAGGCGACCAGGCCGGGGCTCGCGCCACGCCCCAGCGCGATGTACCGCGCGACACGAAACGCCAGTGGATCGATGCGCCGCCGCAGCGGCAGCGGCGCGATGAGGAGCGGACGAAGCAGCCTGGTGTTGACCTTTCCCCCGGCTCGCCTGCCGAGCATGGCTACATGCTCCTCCACCTCGCGGACGCCGGTGTTGACCATCGCAACCGCGGCCGCCCGCCTGGCGACGCTCTCGGGGTAGCGGGCGGCCCAGGCGGCGATGCTGATGCCGCCCATGGAATGGCCCGCGATCACCGCGCGCTGCGGCTCGGGGACGAACGCGCGCAGCACCGCCTCGAGGTCGTCGCCGAGTGCCTCTGCATGCTGGCCGAGCTCCCCCGGGACGCCGCTCCGGCCGTGGCCGCGCTGGTCGTAGGCGACCACCCTGAACCGGTCGGTCAGGTCGCGGATCTGGTAGTTCCAGAAGCGGATGGCCTGGGTCCAGCCGTGCAGCAGCACGATGACCGGGGCGTCCTTCGGGCCGTAGATCTCGACGTGGATGCGGGTGCCGTCGGTGGAACGAACCTCCTGCTCCTCGTGCGGCATGGTGGCGCGCAGCTCATCCCAGGCGGGGTCGGCGGCGATGGCCCGCCGGTCGCGGCGGTCCAGCAGGCCCCATGCGACCAGGCCGGCGGCGGCGAGCGCTGCGACGGCCGATCGCTTCATTCCCCGGAGTCTAGGCTCCGACGTGGGAGACTCGTGACGTTCCAGGAGAGCATCACAAGGATGGTGCAGACGATGACCACCACTGTCAGCGAGGCGCCCGCGGGCCCGGTTGTGGACAACCCTTGGGAAAACGCGCAACGCCAGTTCGACGACGCAGCCGCCCTGCTGGGTCTGGAGCCGGGCCTTCAGGCTGTGCTGCGCCAGTGCAAGCGCGAGCTCATCGTGCACTTCCCCGTGAAGCGCGACAACGGTGACGTGGTCGTCTTCGAGGGTTTCCGAGTGCAGCATAACCTCGGACTCGGACCTGCCAAGGGCGGGATCCGGTTCCACCCCGGGGTGACCCTGGACGAGGTGCGCGCGCTGGCCATGTGGATGACCTGGAAGTGCGCGCTCTCCGGGCTGCCCTACGGCGGCGCCAAGGGTGGCGTGGTGGTGGATCCGAAGGCGTTGAGTCTCAGCGAGCTGGAGCGGCTCACCAGGCGCTACGCAACCGACATCTCGGTGTTGATCGGCCCGGAGAGTGACATCCCCGCGCCAGACGTCAACACCACGCCGCAGATCATGGCGTGGATCATGGACACCATCTCGATGTCACGCGGCTACTCGACACCGGCGGTGGTGACCGGCAAGCCGCTGGCGATCGGCGGCAGCCGCGGCCGCAACACCGCCACGGGGCGAGGCGTCGCCGTGATCACGCTGCTGACCTGCAAGCGTCTCGGCGTCCCGACCTCAGGAGCGACCGTCGCGGTGCAGGGCTTCGGCAACGCCGGCACGCACGCCGCGCGCCTGCTCAGGGAGCGCGGCTGTGTCGTTACCGCTGTTTCTGACAGTCGTGGCGGGATCACGTCGCCTCGGGGCATCGACGTCGACGCTGCGATCGAGCACAAGCGCCGCACCGGCAGCCTGGAGGGCTTCGCCGGCGGCGACGCGATCAGCAACGACGATCTCCTCGAGCTGCCGGTCGACATACTCATCCCCGCGGCGCTGGAGAACCAGATCACCAGCAACAACGCGGAGCGCGTGCATGCCCGCATCGTGGTCGAAGCCGCCAACGGGCCGACCACGCCCAGAGCAGACGCCATCCTGGAGAGGCGCGGCGTGACGGTCGTGCCCGACATCGTCGCCAACGCCGGCGGCGTGATCGTCTCCTACTTCGAGTGGGTGCAGGACCTGCAGTCGTTCTTCTGGGCGGAGGACGAGATCAACCGGCGCCTGGAGACGATGGTGGAACAGGCGCTCACCGACGCGTGGGACCAGGCCGACGCGCGGCGTGTCTCGATGCGCAAGGGCGCGTACGCTGTCGCCGTCGACCGCGTCGCCGAGGCGATGCGGGAGCGGGGGATCTATCCCTGATCGCCTCCGGGCGGCTCCTTGCGCTTCTGGCGCGTGAACATGTACAGCAACCCAGCCCCGCTCACGATGAACGCAGCCGCGAGCAGCAACGAGTACGCGCCTCCGCTGCCCAGCCGTGCGGCACCTGCAATGCTGCCCGGCGACGCCGACGGTGAAGGCGTCGGTCCGGCTCGCACCGTGGGCAGCGCGCTGCCCGTGTGCTGCACCGCGACGCCGGTGTCGGTGACGCCCGTGGGTGCGAAGACGTCGCCGTTCGCTCCCTGACCCGTCACCGCGGCGCTCACCTGGCTCCCGACCGGCGCGATGACGGTCGCGGTGACGCTGAAGGTGGCCAGCTGGCCGGGCCGCAGCTGCCCCTTGTATCCCCCGTTGTTGCCGCACTCGAAGAAGTTGGACAGGCTGCCGATACCACCCCAGAGCGAGAGCGGGCAGTTGACCTCGGTGACGATGGCGCCGTTGATGCGACCGCTGGCGCCGAAACCGGTGGCGGTTCCCGGCCCGGTGTTGAGAACGACGATCCTCCAGATGTCCGGCGCACCCGACTGCAGCACGCTGAGGTGGTTGACGTACAGGCGCAGCGTGTTGGCCGCCGCTGCCGCGTGGAGTGGCGCCGGCGCGCGCGCCAGCAGCAGCACGCCGCCCGCCGCGGCCAGTGCCGCGACGCGCCGCCAGCGCCGCACTCAGCCGGCCTTGAGTCGCTGACCGGGTCGCAGCCCTCCGAGCAGCCGGAGAGTCGCCACAGTCACCTCATCGACGGCGGCGTCGAACGCGGGGCGGTTCGCCGGGGAGGGGGCGCGATACCCGCTCACCTTGCGGACGAACTGCAGCGCGGCGGCACGCGCGTCCTCGTCCGGCACCGGCTCTGCCGCGCCGCGAAGCGTCTTGATGCTGCGACACATGGGCCGAGCATACGCGCCGGGCTGTAACGCAAGGCCGTACCCGGTAGCGAGGGCGTGCCTGCCGGTGTGGAGGCGGCTGCGTACCATGAACGGCGACCGCTCGCCCTGGAGGAACTCCATGCGTCTGCTGCACATCCTGGCCGCGGGCATCGCGCTCGGCGCACTCGCCGCCTGCGGCGCCACCAACACGACCAACTCGCCGGGCAACGGCAGCCCTGCCTCGAACACCGTCAGCACGGGGTCGACGTCGCTGGGAACCGTGCTCACCAACAGCGCCGGGCTGACGCTCTACTACCTGACCACCGAGCAGGGCGGCCACGACGCCTGCACCACGATGTCCGGCTGCGCCGCCGCGTGGCCGGCGGTGACCCCGCCGTCCGGTGGCTCTCCTACCGGAAGCGCCGGCGTGACCGGCCAGCTCGCCGTGATCAGCGCGTCCGACGGCACCATGGAGGTGACATACAACGGCTGGCCGCTGCACACCTTCCAGGGCGACGGTGGCAGCCCGGGCAAGGCGAGCGGCAACGGGATCCACAGCTTCGGCGGCACGTGGTACGCGGCCACGCCGGGCCTGACCGCCAGTGGAGCGGGGTCGGGGGGCGCCACGCCGAGCGGCTCGGCGTCGCCGTACGGGTACTGAGTAACCTCACCGCCTGACCTTCTTCCGATACTTCGCGGACAACTGGGACACGCTGGGCCCACAGGTGTGGACCCACCTCCAGATCGTCGCCATCTGCATGGCGGTGGCCACCACGACGGGCGTTGCACTGGGGCTGGTGGTGGCGCGCTGGCAGGGACTGGCCACGGTCATCCTCGCGGTCACCAGCACCATCCTGACCGTGCCCAGCTTCGCGCTCTTCGGGTTGCTCTCGATCTGGGTCGGTCTGGGCAACCCGCCGGTCGAGGTGGGGCTCACCCTGTACGCGCTCCTGCCGATCACGCGAAACACTCGGGCGGGCATTCTCGCCGTCGAGCCCTCGGTGGTCGAGGCGGCACGCGGCATGGGCATGAGCCGGCGTCAAGTCCTCACCCGGGTCGAGCTGCCGCTGGCCGTGCCGGTGGTGCTCGCCGGCATCCGGCAGGCGACGGTGATGATCGTGGCCATCGCCACGGTGGGCGCGGCCGTTGGCGCCAACGACCTCGGCCAGCCGATCTTCACGGCCATCGGACGGAGCACCGGGACGCTCGACCGGGTGCTGGCAGGGATCGTGCCGGTGGCCGCCATCGGGATCCTGGCCGACCTGGTGCTCGCGGGCGTGCAGCGGCTCCTGTCGCGGGGCCGGGTTGCGGTGGCGGCGACATGATCGTGTTCGACCACGTCGGCAAGCGCTACGCGGAGTCGGTTGCCGTCGGGGACCTCTCCCTGGAGGTTCGCGACGGCGAGATCGTGATCTTCGTGGGGCCGTCCGGTTGCGGCAAGACCACGTCGCTGAAGATGATCAACCGGCTGGTCGAGCCCACCTCGGGAATGATCACCATCGACGGGCGCGACACCCGCAGCCGTGACGTCAACGAGCTGCGCCGCTCCATCGGCTACGTCATCCAGCAGGTGGGGTTGTTTCCGCAC
Organism: Chloroflexota bacterium; assembly: GCA_005879785.1. GTDB lineage: Bacteria > Chloroflexota > Dormibacteria > Aeolococcales > Aeolococcaceae > CF-165. Next base: position 1,796 of record VBJV01000007.1, on the reverse strand, counting down.
CTGACCGTCGCCGAGAACGTCGCCACCGTGCCTCGCCTCGCGGGTTGGGACCGGCAGCGCATCGGGGCACGCGTAGAGGAGCTGCTCGACCTGGTCGGGCTGCCGCCCCAGACCTACGCTAAGCGCCTGCCCGCGGAGCTGAGCGGCGGCGAGCGGCAGCGTGTCGGGGTGGCCCGGGCGCTGGGAGCCGACCCGCCCATCCTGCTCATGGATGAGCCGTTCGGCGCCATCGACCCCATCGCTCGAGATCGCCTGCAAGACGAGCTGCTTCGCCTGCAGCGCGTGGTGCGCAAGACGATCGTGTTCGTGACCCACGACATCGACGAGGCGGTGAAGCTGGGCGACCGGATCGCGCTGATGTCTCGCGGCGGTGCGCTCGAGCAGTACGCGACGCCGGCGGAGCTGCTGGCCCACCCGGCCTCGGCGTTCGTCGAGGGCTTCCTCGGCGAGGGACGGATGGTGCGGCGGCTGAGCCTGATCACGCTGCGCGACGTGCAGCTGCCCAAGCCGGACGGAGCCCGGCTCCCGGAGGAGTCCGTTGACGCAGGAGCGTCGCTGCGCGATGCGCTGGATGCCGTGCTGCGCGCCCCGGACGGGCGCGTGCAGGTGGTCGACTCCGGCCAGGTGATCGGCGTTGTCGACGCCGAGGCCATCCGCGAGGCGTCACGCTGATGGTGCGCATGGAGCCGGTGACGGCGGCCCCTCGACTGCGCCGCTTCCGGCTCTACTTTCTCCCGGCCGCGGTCGCTGTCGGCCTGGGCGTGTCAGTCCTGGTCTTCCTGCAATTGCGCGGATCACCAAACGATGGAGAGATCCTCAACCAGCCGTTCCTCACCGACCGGCTGGTGAGTCATGTCGTGCTCTCGGTGGTCTCGTTCGCCATCATCACCGCGATCGCCGTCCCGCTCGGGGTGGTCATCGCCGAGGCGGGGCGGGCGTTGCGGCTGCCCGTGTTCCTGCTCGCCAATCTCGGCCAGGCCGTGCCCGGCATCGGCATCCTCGTGCTGCTGTACGCGCTGCTCGGGCTGGGTGCCGCGCCCGCGGTGATCGCGCTGGTCGTGTACGGAACGCTGCCCGTGCTGCGCAACACGGTCGCCGGGATCCAGGGCGTGGATCCCGCGGCGGTCGAAGCCGCGCGTGGCATGGGGATGACGCGTTGGCAGGCTCTGGTGCGAGTGCAGCTTCCGCTCGCCTCGCCGCTGATCTTCGCGGGGCTGCGCACTTCGTTGGTGCTCGTGATCGGCACTGCTACACTCGGCAACTTCATTGGCGCGCGCGGGCTGGGAGACGTGATTGCATCGGGGATCAACATCAGCGACCGGATCGTGTTCGTCGGCGCGGTGATGGTTGCGACGTTGGCACTGCTCGCAGACTGGGCGCTGTCGCTGCTGGAGAACGCGCTGGTGCCCCGGCGCGCCGCCGTCGCGTAGGCCCTCAGGAGGACCGTTCCAATGAAGCGCATCGTCCTAGCCTTGATGCTGCTCGTCTTCCCCGCGCTGGCAGCCGCTTGCGGGGGCGGCAACACCGCCACCAGCAACAGTCCCGCCAGCACGTCCGGGTGTCCCGCCGGGTCGGGGCGCAACGGTAACGGGGCGCACGTCTCCATCGGCAGCAAGGCTTTCGCGGAGGAACAGCTCCTTGCGGAGATGACCAAGCTCGTGCTGGAGAAGCACGGCTTCACTGTCGACTACTCGTTCATGGCCAAGGACAAGGCGATCGGCCAGGCGGTGCAGTCAGGCACCATCGACATGCTCTGGCAGTACACCGGGACCGAGCTGACCGACTACCTCAGCCTC
>VBJV01000129.1 GCA_005879785.1 Chloroflexota bacterium | reverse complement strand
ACCGTGCCGCCACTGTCCCTACCTCGCCGACCACCGCGCTCACCGCCAGCAGGTGGTGGAGATCGAGGCGACGCTGGGCGGTGCCGAGGGCGAGCTGGAGGCGGCGCGGCATCGCTTCCAGCGCGAGTTCCGCGCCTATCGGGCCGTGCTTCGCGACGCCGGATTCCTCGAGGAGGACCGGCCCACCGCGCTCGGCCTGCTCGCCGCCTCGCTGTACGGCGAGAGTGCGCTGCTGATCGCCGACGGCATCGCTGCGGGCACGTTCGCGGGGCTCGCGCCCGAGGAGCTCGCGGCCACGCTGGTCATGCTGGTGGCGGAGGACCGTGGGCGCGACCGCCCCCGGCCGGGGCGGCGCCACCTGCCCACGGCCCGGGTGGTCAAGAGCTATCGCAGCCTGCGCAGCGCGCTCCTCCGCCTCTCCTCGCTGGAGCACGAACACGGGCTGGAGACGCTGCGGCCGCTGTCGATGGACTTCATCGGGCCCGCGTACCGCTGGGCCTCCGGGGAACCGCTCGCCGACATCGAGCCACCGGCCGGCGCGGACATCGGTGACGTCGTCAAGGCGATGAAGAACCTGTACTCCGTGCTGCGCCAGATGGAGCAGGCGCTGCATGGTCACGAGCTGCGCTCGCTGGTCAGCGCCACGCGGGAGCGGGTCGAGCGCGACCTGATCCGCCGCGTCGCCTAGCGCTGAGAACGCCAAGACGCCCTACCCCTATAGTGGGTAGTCTACCCACTATGGCATATATCGTCCGCCGGCCCCGCGGCGGCTTCGAGGTGCGCGAATCGACGCTGACGCGGAAGGGGCCCAGAAGCCGTACGCTCGCTGCGTTCACGCTGCTCAGCGGCGACGTCATCGCCCACGCCCGCAGCCGCTCCGCCGATCCGCCCGATGCCGATGCGCTCCGCCGTCTCGCCGTGCGGGCGGGGGCCCCGGTGGCCGCCGCGCGGCCCGACGGCGCTGCCCTTGCGCTCATCGCCGAACTCGCCTCGGGCCGTTCGGTGGCGCCGGGGCTCCGGCGCGCTCTGCTGGCTCGCCTGCAGGGAGCCAGCGACGACGATTCCCTGCGCTGGGCCACCGCAACTGATGAGCAGCGCGGGCAAGCCCTGCACGATCTGCTCGAGCTCGCCGACCGCATTCCGCGTCGCCGTCGGGGAGTCCTCTCATTCCCTCCTCTCGCGCGCCGTTCAGCACATGGCTGAGCCGGCGCTCCCCGACAAGGTCGTGGCGCTGGACCGTGCTCTCGACGCTGCGCGCATTCGCCACGCGTTTGGTGGCGCCCTGGCACTTGCCTATTACGCGGAGCCCCGCGCGACCATCGACGTCGACGTCAACGTGTTCGTTCCCCCCGCACAATTCAGCAAGGTCGCCGCAGCCCTCCGCACCCTGGACGTTGCCGGCGACGTTGACCAGGCCACCGTCGATCGCGAAGGTCAATGCCGCCTGTGGTGGAACGCCACGCCGGTTGATCTCTTCTTCGCGTATGACCCGGTCCACCGTGCGATGGAACGGTCGTCGAGGCGGGTGCCGTTCGGCGACGTCGAAATCCCGATTCTCTCGGGGGAGCATCTGCTTGTCTTCAAGGCACTGTTTGCCCGACCCAAGGATTGGATCGACATCGAGCAGGTCGTCGTCACACATCCTGCCATCGGCCGCAGCGAGATCCTCCAATGGCTCAGACGGCTCGCTGGGCCGGACGACTCGCGGACCCAAAGACTTGAGGAAATCATGCGCACACTGCTCGGTCCCGCGCCGGACTAACAAGCGTCGAAGAGGTTCTAAGCGTTTGCGCCTGCAGGCGTCCGCTGGTACTCGTCGTGCCGTCGCCACCAGGCATACGGCGGCGTCTGCGGATAGCCCGCAGGCGATTCCTCCCACTCCTCCTGGCGGCCGAGCGGCGTCAGGTCGAGAAATGTCCAGACGCTGCCGAGGGCTTCGACGCCCCGTGCGGTCGTGAAGTAGGTGCGAAACACGTTCTCGCCGTCGTGAAGGAAGACGCTGAGCCCAAAGGTCTCACCCTCAGCCGTGGTAACGCCGAAGTCATCGTTGAAATCGCTGGCGCTGGAGGAGAGCCACGGGATCGTCCACCCCATGCGCTCCTTGTAGGTGATGATGTTGGCCAGCGGCGCTCGCGAAACGAGAGCGAATGAAGTGTCGCGGGCGTGCAGATGGGCGAGGTTGCCGATCTGGTCGACGAACATCGAGCAGCCTGGGCAACCGGCGCTTGGCCAGCCCTCGACATCGGCGGCGAACATGAAGTGGTAGAGGATGAGCTGGCGGCGACCCTCGAACAGATCGAGCAGCTCTGACCGGCCGGATGGACCCTCGAAGACGTAGGGCTTCTCGATGCGGACCATGGGCAGCCTGCGGCGCTCGGCGGCGAGCGCGTCGCGCGCCCGCGTGGCCGCCTTCTCCCTGGCGAGCACTTTCGCGCGAGCGACATCCCACTCGGCCGGCGAGACGATGGGCGGAAGTTTCATGGCCTTCTCCGTGAACGCCGATTCCCGTCAACCAGACCAGACTGCCCTGCCCGCACCTCCGGCTGCAAGCGCCGACGTGTGCTACCATGCACGGCCATGCTGAGAACAGCAACGACGGCTGCGCTGTCGATGATGATGCGTCGCGGAGGTTTCCCAACGTAGCGGCGCACCACGCCCACGTTGCGGAGGCCTCCCGGATCAGCCGGGAGGTTTTTTTGTGTCCACACTCAGTCTGCTCGAACGCTACGGCAAGGGAGCGGTCGCGGGATCCCGCGTCTCCGCGCTGGTCTGTCGCGCGTGCGGACATGAGATGCCGGTCGTGGCGACCAGCAGCTGCGACCGCTGCTTCGGCCCGCTCGAGGTCGAGTACGACTACACCGAGGTGTCCCGGCAGATCTCGCGAGCTTCGATCGCGGCGGGTCCCCCGACGATCTGGCGCTACCAGGCGCTGCTGCCGCTGGATCTCGAAGACGATGCGCGCGTCTCGCTCGGCGAGGGGCTCACGCCGCTCATCCACGCGCGCAACCTCGGCGCAGAGCTCGGCCTGCGCAACCTGCACCTGAAGAACGACACGCTCAACCCAACCGGGTCGTTCAAGGACCGCGTCGTCAGCGTCGCCGTGAGCTGGGCGCGGCGGCACGGGATAGCGACGGTGGCGTGTGCGAGCACGGGCAACCTGGCCAACTCGGTTGCTGCGTACGCCGCGCATGCCGGCTGCCGAGCGGTCATCCTCGTACCGGCGGACCTGGAGCCGGCGAAGATCCTCGCAACGTCGATCTACCGGCCCACGCTGATCGCGGTCGACGGCACATACGACGACGTCAACCGTCTGTGCGTCGAGCTGGCCGACCGCGTCGACTGGGGCTTCTGCAACATCAACCTGCGCGCCTTCTACGGCGAGGGCAGCAAGACGCTGACCTTCGAGACCGCGGAGCAGCTCGGCTGGCGCCTGCCCGATGAGATCGTGGTCCCGGTGGCGTCCGGCTGCCAGTTCGTCAAGCATCGCAAGGCGGCGGGCGAGCTCATCGATCTGGAGCTCGTGGACCGCGGCTCGCGCCTGCCGCGCTTCACCGGAGCGCAGGCGGCGGGATGCAGCCCCGTCGCCACAGCGTTTGCCTCCGGAGCCGAAACCATCACCCCCGTGCGACCCGACACCATCGCCCGGTCGATCGCCATCGGCAACCCATCCGATGGCGCCGACACCGTGCGCATCGCACGTGAAACCGGCGGTGTGGTGGAGGCGGTCAGCGAGGAGGAGATCATCGAGGGGATCGAGCTGCTGGCCGCCAGCGAGGGCATCTTCGCTGAGACCGCAGGCGGCGTCACCGTTGCGGTGCTGCGCAAGCTGGCGCGCTCCGGCCGTTGGAGTGGTGACGAGACCGTGGTTGCCTACATCACGGGCCACGGATTGAAGACCGCCGACGCTGTGTCGACGCGGCTGCCCGTGCCGGAACCGGTGGCTCCGTCGCTGCGTGCGTTCAGCGAGCGCTTCCTGAACTGACCCGGTTTGGGGCCACGGCCCGCATGGCATAGTCTGGTACGGCATGTACCACCAGATCGCTGCCAACCGGCGCAAAAGCGTCCTCGTGATCTTCCTGTTCTTCCTGTTCTGGCTGCTCGCCGGCTACGGCATCGGGCGCCTGGTGTCGCCGAGTGGCGGGATCGGTGGAGCGATCATCGCCGGCATCCTCGCGCTCGTCGCCGTGCTGTACGCGCTGACGTTCGGGCAGCTCACGGTGCTGTCCGTATCCGGCGCTCGCCAGGTGTCCCAGCAGGACG
>VBJV01000128.1 GCA_005879785.1 Chloroflexota bacterium | reverse complement strand
GTGGACGCCACCTGTCTCCACTCCTCCACCGAGTCGAGGTGGGGCATCGGTACTCCGTCGAAGGAGCAGCCGGCTCTTCTGTCCGAGAAGAGCGCGAGCACGACGTAGAGGCCGGCGGCCTCAGCACGGCCGACGATCCGGACGAGACCAGGAACGTAGCCTGGGTCGGCGGTTACCAAACACCCGCTGAAGGGGATGCGCACCTCGTTCATCCCCCAGCTGCGCATCGCTTCGAAGGCGGATTGGCTGAACCAGTCGGTGGTGCGGTATGTCCGCGCGACGTTGTAGCTCTGGATCTGCGCCCCGCGAAGTTGCAGCGGGCGACCCATGGCATCGAGTAGCTGAGCGCCCCGAACATGGAGCGGACCCTGCAGGCCAGAGGGTGGCGGCGCGTTCCGCGACCCGCGTGTGCCCAGGACGAGCGCGATGCCCACGCCGACCGCCAGGCCGACCACGACGACGAGCAGGATCTTCGCCCGGACGCGCCGGTTGCGCACCGGTCGGGCCGGGCGGGGCCCGACAAGCATGGTGGGAGAGTTTGTGCTTCGCTCGAACCAGGGGCGCGCATCGGCGAGAGCGCCTCGGTTACAGAATCGATACCGAGGCCCGCGCATGAGTCTGGTTTCTCGTGCCGGCAGCGACTCATCGACCACCGTCTGCCGGACCTGAGGATACGGGTTGTTCATTCCCGCGATGCCGACACGACGGGACGCGCCGTGGCTTGCGCTGGCGCATCTGAATTCGTATGATTCCCGCCACTCGCGCTAAAGGGGGCAAAGGCCCGAGGATAGAAATGTTTGTCGCGGGGAGGTGATGGCAACCGTCCTGGCCATCGATCGCGATCGTCTCCATCTGGAGCTGCTCTCATTCCTGCTCAAGCAGGACGGGCACAGCACCTTCGGGGCACAGGAGCCCGAAACGGCCTTCGAAATCCTTNNCAGCGCCAGGACGGGGTCCGCCTGTGCCAGCAGATCCGGCAGCTGAACCCGAGGACGCCGATGATCATCGTCTCGGGGGACACGCAGGAAGATCACATCGTCCGCGGGCTGACCAGCGCCGCCGATGACTACATCACCAAGCCGTTCTCGCCTCGAGAGCTTCTGGCCCGCGTCCACGCAGTGCTGCGACGGGCCAGCCTGACCCGCTCGGTGACCGCCCGCGACGACAGCATCGTGATAGGCGACGTCACCCTCGACCAGCAGCGCATGTCGGTGATCGTCCGAGGGATGGGCGCGCGCCTGACCCCGCGCGAGATCTCTCTGCTCCGCACCTTCATGGAGAACCCCGATCGCGTGCTGACCCGAGAGCAGCTCATGGCGCAGGCGTGGGGCGACCGATTCGTCGCCACGACGAAGGCGGTCGACGTCTATGTCCTACGCCTGCGACAGAAGATGCGCTCGTCCTCGGACAGCGACGGCTACATACAATCGCTGCGGGGGTTCGGATACCGTTTCACCGCGGCCGTCGGCGACACCCGCCAGCGTGACGGTTTCGTCATTGGCTCTTCGGGCCGCTCTAACCCACTTGTAGTCACCGCCGCCGTAGCATCGCGCGCCTATGTGGCACGTGGTCAACACCGCACCGAACGCTGAGTTGCAGGTGTCTCGGGTCCTCGGCCTGCACGGTTTGCGTACGTACACGGCGGAGTTCCGTTCAGCTAAGCACACCCGTCCCGGCAGCACGCGCGACCGCAGGCATCGCTGGGTCTTCCCCGGCTACGTCTTCTTCCAGGCCGGCCGGGACTACTCGAGCTGGTCCCATGTGCGCTCCGCCCCGGGTGTGCGACGCCTCCTCGAGCAGGATGGTGCGCCCGCGGGAGTGGAGGACGCGGTTGTGGAGTGCCTGCGACAGCGTTTGACCGCCCTGCCACCCGACCGCCTGTCGACGCGATTCACACCAGGTGAACGGGTGGTTGTGGAGCGCGGGCCGCTAGCGATGGTCGACGCCATTGTCGACCGCTGCCTGCCGGCCCGCGAGCGCGTCAGCATCCTCGTCCATCTGCTCGGTCGGCTGATACCGGTCGAGGTCGACTCCTCGATCCTTCGCGCCGGCTGACCACTACCTCACTCGAACGCGGCGGTGTTCGAGACGGCGGAGCATGCCCATCGACCGGCCTTATGGGCCGGTTGCGTTTTGGAGCGACTGACATGGCACTCACGATCGAACGTACAAACACTGACGTGCTCAGCGAGCACGTCGAGGGTGTGCGCACGGCGCTCCAGCACGTCGATATCGAGGACGTTGGGCGGCTGGTGGACCACATCATGGAAGCGCACGCCGCGGAACGGCACGTCTACATCATCGGCAACGGGGGCAGCGCGTCCACCGCGACGCACTTCGCATGCGATCTCGGCAAGGCGACGATCGTCGAGGGGCGAGCCCGGCTGCGGGTGACGTCGCTGACCGACAACGTTGCCTTCCTCACCGCCTGGGCGAACGACACCTCGTATGAGCGAGTCTTCGCCGAGCAACTGCTGAGCCTGCTTGATCCGGGCGACGTGGTGATCGCGGTCAGCGCCAGCGGCACATCACCGAACATCCTCGCCGCGGTCGAAGTGGCGAAACGGGTGGGGGCCGTCACCCTGGCCTTGGTCGGCTTCTCCGGCGGCCGGCTGCTCAACGTGGTGAACGCCGCCGTGCACATACCGGTCAGCGACTACGGAGTGGTCGAGGACTGCCACCTGGTCCTGCAGCATGCGATCACCGACTCCGTGCGAACCAGGTTGCTCGAGCAGTGCTGATCGCGCGCGCGCCACTGCGCCTGAGTTTCGCCGGCGGAGGCACGGACCTCGAAGCCTACTACGGCAAGTATGGCGGCGCAGTGGTCAGCACCAGCATCGACAAGTACTCCTACGTGATCGTGTCGCTCAACGACGCGCCCTACATACAGGTCTCTTCGTCCGATTACCAGACTTTCTACCGGCAGGGGTTCGAGGGCGCGCTGCTCTGGGAGACCGACCTCAGCCTCCCCAAGGTGGTGATCGATCACTTCGGGATCCAGTCTGGCATCTCGGTGTTTCTCGCCTCCCAGGTTCCGCCGGGCACCGGGCTCGGGTCTTCGAGCACGCTCGCCGTCGCGCTCATCAAGGCGATGTCGGTGCTATGCGACATATCCATGACACAGCACGAGATAGCTCAGCTGGCCTGCCACATCGAGATCGACAAACTGGGCACACCGATCGGTCGTCAGGACCAGTATGCGGCCGCGTACGGTGGCTTGAACTACATGGAGTTCACGGCCGAGGGTGTGAAGGTTGAGCCGCTTCAGCTAGCGCACGAGCTGACGACTGAGCTGCAGCGACGGCTGATGCTCTTCTTCACCGGCCGGTCGCGCAGTTCGGCCGAGATCCTTGTCGAGCAGAAGCGCAACAGTGAGCGCAACCGGGCTACGGTGATCAACGCACTCCACGTCATCAAACGCGCAGCCCTGCGGCTCCGCGATGAGCTGCTCAGGGGCAACATCCAGGCAATCGGCGAATGCCTCGACGTGTCCTGGGCGGCCAAGCGACAGCTCGCGGCCGGCATCACTGACCCCTGGATCGATCAGTGGTACGGAGCTGCGCTGCGCGCCGGGGCGTCCGGGGGCAAGATAAGCGGTGCAGGAGGCGGTGGCTTCATGCTGCTCTACTGCGAGCCCGAGTTTCAGCGTCGCGTGACCGCCACGCTGCAGGCGCTCGGCTTGATGCCGATGGACTTCAGGCTCGCGTCGGGCGGCGCGATGGTGATCGTCAACACCATGTACGCGCACGCACTCAGCAACGCACGTCATGACTAACCGCCGCGCTGTCGTCGGGTTCGCGGTGGCCCTGGTGCTCGCCGACCTCGCATGCCTGCTAGCCGCTGCGTTGGGTGCCTGGCTGGTCCGCGACTCGCTGAGCCGCCTGCAACACTCGATTCCCCTTCTGCCCACCGCCGTCATGATGGCGACCGGCCTCGTGGTGCTCCTCGTCCTCGGTCTCTACGCGCCGGTCAACCTGGTCGATGGCACCAAGGAGTTCCAGCTCGTCGTGCGGGCGTGCGTGGTCGCCCTCGCCGCCGACAGCGCGATGAGCTTCCTCCTGCAGAGGGACGTGTCGCGCGAGTGGCTGGTGCTTGCCTGGTTGATGGCGGCCCCTGCGCTCCTGCTCGAGCGTTTCTTGATGCGCCGCATCAGCTGGGCGGTGCGACGGCGCTCCCGGCTGGTCCGCCGTGCGCTGCTGGTCGGCGTCGACGCCGATGCGGCGGCGCTGGCTGCCGCGCTGAACGACGAGTCGGCCGGCATGAAGGTTGTGGGGTTTCTCGACGACTACCACCCGGTGGGCACGCTGCTGTCTCGCGAGCTCCGGGTGCTCGGCGGCACCGCCACCCTTCAGGAGGCGGCGAGGAGGGAGTCCGCGGACGACGCCATCATCGTTCCCCAGGCCCTTCCCTGGGAGACGCTCCAGCGGCTCATCGCAACTGCCGCTGTGGCGCCCGACGGGCCGCGCGTGCACATTTCGGCGGGCTTTTACGACTTGCTCACGACCAGCGTTCGCTTCTCCGAGCACCACCACATCCCACTGCTCACCGTGAACAAGGCGCGCCTCAGCCTCAAAGAGAGCATCGTCAAGACCAGCCTCGACTACGCGATCGCAGCCGCGCTGCTCATCGCCCTGTCGCCACTGATCGCGTTGGTTGCGACCTGGCAGGCGGTGCGAGGTCGCAGCGGGCCGTTCCAGCGTCGTCGTGTCGCCGGCGTGGTGCGGCCGCCCTTCGACATGCTGACCTTCCGGTCGTCCGAACCATTCCACTCCACCTTCATCCTCAAGCTGCCCGCGCTGCTCAATGTCCTGGCCGGACAGATGAGCATCGTCGGCCCGCGACCCAGGGACATCGGGGAGGCGGCGCCACGAGGCGTGGTGATGGCGCGGCTCCGCCCGGGGCTCACCGGTCCGTGGCGGGAGGTCGAGGATCCGGCTGAGCAGTCGCTGCTCGACCTCTATTACATCCGCGCCTACAGCATCTCGCTCGACCTGCAGGTGATGCTCCGGCGGTTGCGATCGCGCCTGCGCATTGCCGGCGGATCTGTCGCGGCTCAGTTGGCGGCGGAGCAGGTGCCGTGACCCTCCGGCACCGTGCGGGCTACGAGGTCGCGAAACGTGTCGTCGACCTCGTCGGAGCGGGGCTGGCCCTGGCGATGAGCTCGGTGCTCCTCCACTGTTTCGACGCATACAAGATCCGCACCATGATGCGCGACGCCGACGAAGCCCTCAGCACCGACGTTGCACTTCGGGCCGCGAGCGAAGCGTCGCAGAAGGTTTCCGACGATCCCCGGGTAACCCGGGTGGGACGCTGGCTGCGGCGCTCTAGCCTCGACGAGCTGCCGCAGCTGCTCAACGTACTTCGTGGGGAGATGAGTCTCGTGGGGCCGCGCATGCTCACCGAGCAGGAACTGCCCGGATGGGGCGCGCACCGCAGCGTCATTCTCTCGGTGCGGCCGGGCATCACGGGCCTATGGCAGGTGAGCGGACGGCAGCTGCTCACCCGGGACGAACGGATCCGGCTCGACCGCGACTATGTGAGCCGCATGTCGCTCGGGCTCGACCTCAGGATTCTCGCCCGCACGGTTCCGGCAGTGCTCAGCGGACGTGGCGCCTACTGATGCGGGTGCTGATCAGCGGCGGCGCAGGCTTCATCGGCTCGCACATCGCCGAAGCTTTTCTCGAGAGGTCGTCGCAGGTGCTCGTGCTGGACAACCTCTCCACGGGTGAGCGCGGCAACCTTCCCGAAGCCGCTGTGTTCGTGTTGGGCGACGTGACGGACGGCCAGCACGTGCACGCTCTCGCCGCCGACTTCGCGCCGGATGTGGTGGTGCACTTCGCCGCCCAGACGAGCGTGGAGGCGTCGATGCTGGACCCTCGGCTCGACGCGTCGGTCAACGTCGGAGGCACGCTCTCGCTCCTGCTCGCAGCCGGCGCGAGTGGGTGCCGCAGATTCATCTTTGCCTCTTCGTCCACCGTGTACGGGATCCCCCGCCGCCTGCCGGTTCGCGAAGACGACCCACTCCAGCCGATCGCCGCCTACGGGGTGTCGAAGCTGGCAGGCGAGCACTATGTGCGCGTCGTCGGGGCTGCTCACGGCATGACCCACGTCATCCTGCGGCTCGGCAACGTCTTCGGACCGCGCGACTCGCTCTCCAGTCGGCACGCCGTGACCGCCTTCTCGCACGCGCTCCTCGCCGGAAAGCAGCCGGTGATCGAGTGGGACGGGGAGCAGGCCAAGGACTACGTCTTCGTGAAGGATGTGGCCCGCGCCGTGGTTGCGGCTGCCGAGCGTGGTGACGACCAGAGCTTCAACATCGCCGGCGAGCGCTCGTTGAGCGTCAGAGAGGTCCTCGAGAAGCTCGCGACTGCGCTCGGCGTCGAGCCGCGTCCGCGCTTCGCACCGAGGCGACCGGGCGACGTGCGCCGCTACGTCATGGACTGCTCGCACGCGCATGAGGTGCTCGAATGGCGACCTCGAACGCCATTGGATGAAGCTCTGAGCGCCACCGTCGGTTGGTACAGGGCCCTGCTCAGCCCGCATTCCGTGAGAACACCCATAAGGAGTGCCCGATGAAGAGAAGACCGCTTTGGCATGGACTGCGCAGGGGATGGTGGGTGCCTGTGCTGCTCACGGCCGCGGCAACCGGCGCGGCCGTGCTGTACACGATACGGGCGCCCGCTTATCAAGCGACCAGCTCGGTACTCGCCCATGAGCCGACCAACGCGAACGGCCAGTCACTGAACTTCCCCGATGTCGCCACGTCGAACACAGTGGCCGCGATGGCGATCCACGACAGCAAGGTGACCGGTCTGACCCCCGAGCAGCTGGTCAGCCGCACGAGCGTCACCAGCACACGAAGCAACATCTACCGGATCACCGTGGGGTTCGCGACGGCTGTAGGGGCGACGCGGTTAGCCAACGCGGTGGCGGTGGACGCGGCGCGAATGTACGAGAAGCTCGCCGCAGCCGAGCCCGCGCCGATCATAGGTGACCTCAGTCAGCGGCTGACCGATTTTCGCAACCAGTATCTGGCGGCCACCCAGGCGCTGACGGCGTTCGAGGCGGCCCATCCGGAGGTCCGGCCGGAGACTGCCCAGCAGGCCGCAAACCCCCCGCCCCGTCCCACCTCCTCGGCCAGCCCCACCCCAACGCCGGCGTTCACAGCGTCGATCGAAGCGCAGGAGCAGCAGCTGCAGCTCGACCAGCAGGCCGCTCGCGACGCGTATCTCAACCTGCAGAACGCCATCACCACGGCCGGGGTCGACCAGGCGACGGCCAACCGGAACTTCGCAGCGGTGCCGCTCGACACGGCCGTCGCCGAGTCGTTGGCCAAGTCGACCTGGTGGAAGATCCTGCTGGCGGGAGGTCTTGGCCTCGTCGTCGGTCTTCTGCTCGTGCTCACCGGGGAGTACATGCGCACTCCTGCTGTAGTGGTGACCGCGCCAACGCCGCCAGCGGTTCCGCCGCGGGTTCGCGACGAGACGGAGCGGCTCGTCGGCGTGTCGCCGCACGCCGGCAACGGACCGCGCGCATAGGCGTCGTGTGAGACCAGGGTCATGAGCGTCTTCGCTGTGGCCAGACCGCTGCGACGCGGGACCTTTCGGGTAGGCCGCGCCGGTTCCTGGGGTCTTGCCGTCTGCGCGCTGGGGGCGGCACTGGGGTGGACGCTCATCGGACCGCTGACTCTGCTGGTCGCCGGCCTCGCGGCTGCCGTGCTGGTGCCGCTCGCCGCCGGCGCCGCGCTCCGGTTCGGTGCATTCGTCATCACGCTCGTCGGCGCGGCGATGCTGCCGCTGCCCACCGTGACGGTCGGCTCGGTGCAGTTCCCCTACGCGACCCTCGCCGTGCCGATCCTGCTCATCGGCGCGGTCGTCGTCACCAGGCAGCGAGGGCAGCCAGTGCGCATCCCGCACCTGACGCCGTACACGCTGCTGCTCGGCGTGGGC
>VBJV01000026.1:1337-19171 GCA_005879785.1 Chloroflexota bacterium | reverse complement strand
GGAACGAGCCGATCTCGGGGTCCGGCCGCGCAACAGTGGGTCGAACCGCTGGTGCACATTCCGCACCCGGCATCCGCCGCCAGCCGCTCGCCCCGTCCCGTATTGTCGCCCAATTCCGTGCCTCTGCGGAAGCAGAAGGTCACAGGGACAAGCGCAGCTGGTCGTCATCCTCCGCCGCCTCGGGGCGGTCGGCGCGGGCCGGCTCGGGCGGCGGCTCCGAACCGGCAACCCAGTCCGGCTCACGACCGTCGCGCGCCGCAAGCGTGGCCAGCACCGGCTCCGGCGGACGCGGCAGTGGCGCAGCGAGCAGGGCCGCCATGTCGAAGGCGTTGACCACCGCGTAGTTGCTGCGATTGTTGTTGAGCAGCACATGCACCGGCACGTCCGCTTCACTGGCCGCGCGAATCGCCGGCACCCACTCCCCAAGCTCGTCCGGGCGGTACAGATAATCGAAGCGGTCGCCGCTGGTCGGTCCCTGCTTGTACCAGGTCTGGTAGTTGCGTCCGTGAAAGCGTGCGATGCACAGCCGCGGCGAGGTGATGGCCAGCACCGGTGGCGCCGTGCCGCTGCCCAGCTGCGGGGCATCGACGCCGACGTACACCGCGTCGAGCTCGCGCAGCAGGTCCTCGGTCTGCGGCCAGGCGTCAGCCGTGAACCATGAGCGGTGACGGAACTCGATCGCGACGGTGTCGTCCGGGTGCCGCTCGCGGGTCGTGACCAGCCAGTCCCGCGCGCTCGGCTTGTTCGTGAACCAGGGGGGGAACTGGTAGTGGACGGCGACCAGCTTTCCACTGTCGCGCAGCGGCTCGAGTGCAGCAAGAAAATCGCGCTCTTCGTCGGAGGTGGGCCGGCGCGCATGCCCCTGCTCTCGTTCGTGTCCGGTGAGACTCCGATACGCCTTGATGTTGAAGCGAAAATCGTCCGGCGTGCGCTGCACCCAACCGGACACCACCGATGGCTTTGGAATGCCGTAGAACGTGGTGTCGATCTCGACCAGCGGGAAGTAGCGCGCATAGAACGAGAGCTTGTCCCGCTGACGAGTGCCGCGCTCCAGCTCGGGCGGGTAGAAATCGGTGTGATCCGCCCAGTTGCATGTGCCCACGAGAATTGGCGCCGTCACGTCGCAGCCGCAGGCCTCCACTGACTGCAGAGCCGGATTGGAAAAGCCTTGCAAACAGTAACGAACCTGTCACCAAAGCCGACAAGGGCCTGTGCCGACCCGGACATACGATCGGGCGGTTGCGCACATTTCATCTCACGCCCTCGCTTCGCCTCTGGAGCGTGACCGCGGTGCTCGCTGCCCTGGGTGCTGCCGGGTGGCTCGGCCTGTTCCACAACCTCGGCGCCTTCACGACGCCACAGCTGGGCTGGTGGGTGTTCGCGCTCGCGTTCTTCGCCACCGAGCGATGGGTGGTCCTGGCCAACCCCCGCCGTGGTGCGCCGGCCATCTCGGTGTCGGCCGCGCCGTTCGCGGTGGGGCTGTTCTATGCGGCTCCCGCCGACCTGCTCGTCGGGTATCTGGTGGGCGCGGCGGCCGCAGCCGTGACGCGCCGGCCCCTGGTGGTCGCGCTGACGGCCTTCTCGCTGGCCAGGTTCACCTTTTTTGCGGCTCTCGGCGAGGGCGTCTTCCGCGCCATGCCGACGACCGCTGCGGCGCTCGACTGGCGCGGCTGGCTGGCCGCCACGCTGGCGATCCTGGTGGTGGCCAGCCGCCGCCTGCTGGTGGCGCCCACCGTCGTCATCCAGCGCACCAACGCGGCACTCCCTGATGCTGTGCGACGGCTCCGGCTGGCGGGAATGTCCACGGCGACCGCCGGCTGCGTCGGCCTAGTGGCCGTGGTTCTCATCCACGTCCAACCGGACGCCCTGGTGCTGCTCGGGCCCGTGGGCGTGGCAATGTTCGCCGCCCTGCGCGCGTACGTCCGCGAGCGTCACCAGCGTCAGATCGCCGAATTCCTGTACGGGGCGGGTGATGCGCTCGGCTCCCGCGAGCTCGAGTCGGCCATCGTCGACCTGCTCAGCCGCGCTCGAACGGTGTTCGACGCCGAGATGGCCCAGCTCACGATATTTCCGGCGCTGCGCGGCGAAAAGGCATTTCGCACCACCGTGCGCGCCGGCCAGGCCGACAATGTCATGGAGGCGATCGACCTCTCCGACCTGGACGACGTGCTCGACGCCGAGACCGACGGCGTGATCATCGAGCGCACCACGTCGCCGCTGGCCACGGTGCACATGCTCGAACGGCGCGGAGTCGACGAGGGCATGGTCGCCCTGCTGCGCGGTCAGGCGCGCATCCTGGGCAGCCTGATGGTCGGTGGCCACGTCGACGCCCGTCACTTCGACAGCCGCGACCTCCAGCTGTTCCAGACCCTCGCCAGCCAGACCGCGACCACGCTGGAGAACGGGCGGTTGGAACGCTCCATCGCGCGCCTCACAGAACTGCAGGAGCAGCTGGCGCACCAGGCGTTCCACGACTCGCTCACCGACCTCGCCAACCGCGCGCTGTTCACCGATCGCATCGAGCACGCGCTGCAGCGAAGCACGCGCAGCGGCCGCGCAGTCGCGGTGCTGTTCATCGACCTGGACGATTTCAAGACCGTCAACGACAGTCTCGGCCACAGCGCCGGCGATGAACTGCTCATCAGAGTCGCCGCGCGCTTGCGGCAGACCCTGCGCGCTCCCGACACGGCCGCGCGCCTCGGCGGCGACGAGTTCGCGGTGCTGCTTGAGGACCTGGAGAGCCCGTCGGACGCCGAACCGGCCGCACGCCGGACCTTCGACGCGCTGCGCACGCCGTTCGACATCTCCGACCACGTCGTCAACGTCCGTGTCTCGATCGGCGTCGCGGTTGCTGACAAGAGCGGCGACAACGCGAGCAGCATGATGCGGCGCGCCGATGTCGCCATGTACACGGCCAAGGGGTCGGGCAAGGACCGCTATGTCGTGTTCGCGCCGGGCATGGAAAGCGACGTGGTGGGCCGCAACCGGCTGCGTGGCGACCTCGAGCGTGCGCTCGCCGAGGAGCAGTTCGTGCTCCATTACCAGCCGATCATCGACCTGCGCACCGGGGAGGTGACCGGCCTCGAGGCGCTGATCCGCTGGCGGCATCCGAGCCGCGGACTGATCGCGCCGGGTGAGTTCATACCACTCGCGGAGCAGTCCGGATTGATCCTGCCGCTCGGCGAGTGGGTGCTGCGCTCAGCGTGCGCCGCCGGCCTGCGGCTCCAGACGCGTTACCCGACGGCGCTGCCGCGCATGGTGTCGGTGAACATATCCGCGCGACAGCTGCACGAGCCGTTGTTCGTCGAGGGAGTGCTGGACACGGTCAACGCCAGCGGACTGAACCCTGCGGCGCTCGTGCTCGAGCTCACCGAGAGCATCCTGCTGCAGGACGCAGCCTCCGGTATCGTCAAGCTGCAAGCGCTGCAGCGCGCCGGCATCCGCATCGCGGTCGACGATTTCGGCACCGGCTACTCGTCGCTGAGCTACCTGCGGCACCTCCCGGTCGACATCCTTAAGATCGCCAAGCCCTTCGTCGACGACCTCGCCGCACCGGTGCCAAATGGGGACTTCGCGCGAGCCATCGTCAGCATCGCCTCGGCGCTGCAGCTCAACCTCGTCGCTGAAGGCATCGAGGCGGGGCGCCAGGTTGTGCGCCTGCGCGAGCTGGGCTGCACGCAGGGCCAGGGGTATCACCTGTTCTATCCGGCCGCTCCCGACGAGATCGAGTCCCTGCTGCGCCGGGGCGGCATCGACCCGTGGCGGCTAGGCGAGCTGGAGCCCTTGCAGGAACAGCTCATGCCTGTGGCGGTGAGCCAGTGATCGCGCTGGCGATGTGGCTGGTGTTCGTGGTCATCTCCGTGACGGCGTTCGCCGCCGCAGGCGTGGCCTGGGTGACGACGCGGCGCCAGCAGAAGCGCCTGCGCTTCCTGCACGACGCGACTCGCGCCATGCTCGAAGCACGCGATCTCGAAGCCGCCACCATCGACGTGCTGCGTGCGGCGTGCGCCCGGTTCCGTGCCGACACGGCGTCGTTGAAGCTTTTTCCCACCGGGCCCGACGGCACGGCGTTTCGCTCCACGCTGCGGCATGGCGAAGCCGGCGAGGTGATGCGCGCCATCGATCCGGAAGACGACGACGAGGGACCCGAAGCCGTGCTGGCGCGAACGGTGCTGCATCTGCGGGCGAGCTCGCCTGACGCACGGGTCGCGCGTGTCGCTGCGCGTCTGGGTGTCGCCGAGGGACTGGCGGCAGCGTTGCGCCATGACGATCGCGCGGTTGGATATCTCGTCGTCGGTAATCGCAGCGGCAAGCCGCGGTACGGAAAGCGCGATCTCGCCCTGTTCCACGCCTACGCGGACATCACGGCCATGACGCTGGAGCGCAGCCGGCTGCACGACTCCCTGGTGCGGATCTCAGCGCTGCAGAGTGAGCTCGCCGACCGCGCCTTCCACGACCCGCTCACCGAGCTCGCCAACCGAGTGCTGTTCGTTGATCGCATCGAGCAGGCGCTGCTCCATCGCGATTCGCAGCGAGACCTGGTCGCGATCCTGTACGTCGACCTCGACGGGTTCCGCCGCGTCAACGCAGAGCACGGCCATGCAGCGGGCGACGCCGTGCTCATCGAGGTTGCCGCCCGGCTGCGCTCCTGCCTGCGTCGCTCCGACACGGCAGCGCGTCTGGGCGGTGACGAGTTCGCCCTTCTGCTCGTCGAGCTCCTGGAGGGCCGCGAGGCGGAGCTCATCGCCCAGCGGGTCGTCGACTCGCTGGCCGAGCCGATCCTCGTTGAGGGCAACCGCATCACGCTCACGGCGAGCGTCGGACTGGCCAGCGCCAAGCCCGATGCGATCTCTGCCGCGCTGCTGCTGCGCAACGCCGCCACGGCGATGGACGCGGCCCGCCAGTCGGGCGCGGGTGGCTACGCCGTGCAGGGCGAGTGGCTCGCACCCGCCGCTGACACGGGGGTCGCCGCCGAGCTGGCCGCAGCGATCGCGCGGGACGAGCTGGTGCTGCACTACCAGCCGATCGTCGAGCTCGCCACCGGCAAGATCCTCGGTGCGGAAGCGCTGGTGCGATGGGCCCATCCCACGCGCGGTCTGGTCGCGCCGATGCACTTCCTGCCGGCCGCGGCGGAGTGCGGTCTCGCGGAACGCCTGGAAGGGCTCATCCTGCGCAAGGCATGCCAGCAGGTGCGCCGCTGGCAGGATGCGCATCCGAGCACGCCGCCGCTGGCCATATCCGTGAACGTGACGGCGCACGGCATTGCCGCCACCGGGTTCGCGGAATCGGTGAGCGAGATCCTGCAGGAGACGGGGGTCGACCCCGCCTGCCTGATCCTCGAGGTCACCGAGAACGCCATCCTCGACGACCTGCACAGCTGCATCGTCGAGTTCGACGCGCTGCAGCGGGCCGGCGTGCACATCGCCATCGACGACGTCGGCACCGGCTACACGTCGCTCGCGTACCTGCGCAGGCTGCCCATCGACATCCTGAAGATCGCCCGCCCGCTGGTCGCCGAGCTCGGCGACCCCAACTCGAGCGGCGAGCTGGCCCGCACGGTCGTACGCCACGGCGAGGCGCTCCGTCTTGCGCTCGTCGCCGAGGGCGTGGAAGGAGCGCTGCAGGTGCGGCGCCTCATCGACCTGGGGTGCACGATGGCGCAGGGCTTCCATCTGGCGCGCCCCTGCGACGCCGCCGGCATGGAGGCGCTGCTGGTGGCTGGCTACCTCGACCCGGCGGAGTTCAGCACAGCTCCGGGAGGGCGCGCCAGGAGCGCCGAGGCGCGTCGCCCGGCCGAGCGCTCGCGGCGGGTACGCTCGGCGGGTGCCGCCGCGCGCAACCCTGCGTGACCTCGCCCTAGCCGCCGCCCGGGCTGCGGGCAGCGAGGTCCTCAGCGCCCGCTCCGACGCACGGGCCCTGGCCCCGGAGAGCAAGAGCGCCGGCGACTACGTGACAGCCGTCGATCGCGCTGCGGAGGCCGCGGCTCTGGCAGTGCTCGCCGCGGGAACCCCTGAGATCCCGGTGCTGGCCGAGGAATCGGGCGGCGTCGCGGCGGAGCGGATGTGGGTCGTGGATCCCGTCGACGGGACGACGAACCTGCTCCGCGGGTACCCGGAGGTGGGGGTGAGCGTGGCTCTCGTCGAACATGGCCGGCCGGTGGCCGGCGCCGTGACCGCGCCGCTGACCGGGGAGGCGTGGTGCGCTGCGCTGGGCGAGGGCGCCTTCGACGGCAGCGGCCGCCGCCTCGGGGTCCGCGAGCGCCCCGGCGCCGAGGTAGTGGCCACGGGGTTTCCCTTCCGGCGCAAGGCCGACAACCTGGCGCGCTACCAGCCGGTGCTGGAGGCGGCACTGCGCCGCTTCGAGGACCTGCGCCGACCCGGAGCGGCCAGCCTCGACCTTGCTTACGCGGCCGCCGGGGTCTGGGACGGCTACTTCGAGCTCGGGCTCGCGCTGTGGGACATCGCCGCCGGCGCGTTGCTCGTCCGCGAAGCCGGCGGGGTCGTGACCGACTGGGCAGGCGACGCCGACGCTGTCTTTCGCAGCGGCGACATCCTCGCCGGAACGCCCGGCTGGCATGCGGCGATGCTCGAGCTCATCGGCACGGCTCGCATCGCCGTGCCGTGACGGCCACCACCGGCGCGAGGCTTACGACGTGTATGTGTAACGTAGGGTTCCAGTGTCCACGCCGCACCCGCTGACGCACCCCGGCACGGACCTGCTGCGCGGCAAGCGTGTGCTCGTCACCGGAGTGCTGACTCCCAAGAGCATCGCGTACGCCATCGCGGCGGCGAGCCAGCGCGCCGGCGCCGAGGTGCTCCTCACGTCGTTCGGCAGGGCCATGAGCCTGACCCGGCGCAGCGCCCAGCGCCTCTCCCCGCCGCCCGAAGTGCTCGAGATGGATGTCACCGACGGCACCCAGGTCGACGCAGCCGCGGCGCGCGTGCGCGAGACCTGGGGCGGCATCGACGGCGTGGTGCACGCCATCGGTTTCGCTCCCGAGGACTGCCTCGGTGGCAACTTCCTGGCGGCGCCGTGGAGCTCGGTGGCCACCGCGTTCGAGGTGAGCACGTACTCGATGCGCACCCTGGCCGCTGCGTTCTCGCCACTGATGGCCGCAACGGGATCGCTCGTCACGCTCACCTTCGACGCTCGTGTCGCGTGGCCGCTGTACGACTGGATGGGTCCGGCGAAGGCGGCGCTGGAGGCGGTGGTCCGCTACCTGGCGCGCGATCTCGGCCGCCGCGGCGTGCGCGTCAACGCGCTCGCCGCGGGGCCGCTGGAGACCATCGCGGCGCGCTCCATACCCGGCTTCGAGACGCTGAAGTCATCGTGGAAGCTGCAGGCGCCGCTCGGTTGGAACAGCGCGGACGCCGGGCCGGTCGCGGACGCGGCCGTCTTCCTCCTCAGTGACCTCTCGCGCGCCATCACTGGTGAGATGCTGCACGTCGACGGCGGTTACCACTCGCAGGGGGCACCACTCATCGAGGTTGTGGAGGCGGCGGAGTCATGAGCAGCACGGGCAACGGACAGCTCCGTGTGGCCGTCACCGGGCTGGGTGCGGTCACACCGCTCGGCACCGACGCGGCTTCGACCTGGGACGCGTGTCGCAGCGGTCGCAGCGGCATTGCCACCATCACGCTCTTCGACGCCAGCCCGCTGCCCACGCGTATCGCGGGCGAGGTGAAGGGGTTCGACGCCGAGGCGGTCGTGGGCAAGAAGGAGGTGCGTCGCACCAGCCGCTGCTCGCAGCTGGCGATCGCCGCGGCGCGCGAGGCCGTCGCCGACTCAGGGCTCGACATCGCGCCGATCGCCGACGACGTCGGCGTGCTGGTGGCGTCCGGCATCGGCGGGCTCGAGATCCTCGAACGTGGCGTGATCGCTCTGCACAACGGGGGCCCGCGGCGCGTATCCCCGTTCATGTGCCCGTCGATGATCGCCGACATGCCCGCCGGGCTGATCGCCATCGACACCGGCGCCAAGGGCGTGAACTACGCCGTGGTGAGCGCATGCGCCTCGTCCGCGCACGCCATCGGCGAGGCCGCCGAATGGGTCCGCCGCGGTGAGGCGACCGCCATCATCGCGGGTGGTACGGAGGCCGGCATCACGCCGATCGGTATCGCCGGCTTCGACGCCATGCTCGCCCTGTCGCGGCGCAACGACGAGCCGGCGCGCGCCTCGCGGCCCTTCGACAAGGATCGCGACGGGTTCGTGATGGGCGAAGGGTCCGGCATGCTCGTGCTGGAGAGCTGGGAGCACGCGCGCGCCCGCGGCGCGCGCATCTATGCGGAGCTGGTCGGCTACGGCGCCACAGCCGATGCCTTCCACATCACGGCTCCTCCCCATGATGGCGACGGAGCGAAGCGCAGCATCCTGCGCGCGCTGCGCCGCGCCGGCCGCGCCACGGGGGACGTCGATTACATCAACGCGCACGGCACCTCGACGCCGCTGAACGACTCCGCGGAGACGCGCGCGGTCAAAGCTGCGCTGGGCGAGGCGGCGGGCACCGTTCCCATGTCCTCCACCAAGTCGATGCACGGGCACCTGCTGGGCGCCGCGGGCGCGGTGGAGGCCGTCATCACCGTTCTGGCCATCCGCGACCAATTCGTGCCACCCACGATCAACCTCGACGAACCGGATCCGGAGTGCGACCTCGACTACGTTCCCAATCGTGGCCGCAACGCGCGCATCGATCTCGCGCTGAGCACGTCGTTCGGCTTCGGCGGGCACAACGCGTGCCTGGCGATCGCGGGCCCCGATGGCGGCTGAGCCGCACCAGCGACGCTTCGGAGACGGCACGCTGAGGCTGCGGCGCGCCGACATCACCACGCTCGGCGTCGATGCGGTGGTCAACGCCGCCAACAGCGCACTCGCCGGCGGCGGCGGGGTCGACGGCGCCATCCACCGGGCCGGCGGCCCCGGGATCATGCGCGAGCTGCGTGAGCTGCACGGCGACGGATGTCCGACCGGCTCAGCGGTGATCACGCACGCCGGCGAGCTGCCGGCGCGCTACGTCATCCACGCGGTCGGCCCGCGCTGGCGCGACGGGCGGCACGACGAACCCGCGCTGCTCCGCTCGGCGTATCGCACGGCGTTCCAGCTGGCCGCCGACCACGACTGCGAGACGGTGGCGGCGCCGTCGATCAGCACGGGCATCTACGGATTTCCCCTGGCTGAGGCCGCGCCGATCGCGCTCGGCGAGGCCGCGGCCGCCCTGCAGCAGCCGGGCACCCCGCTGCACGAGGTCACGTTCGCCCTCTTCAGCGAGCCTGACCTCGCCGTGTACGCAGGCGCGCTGGCCGGGCTGTAGCCAGGCCGCGGCGCCACACGATGGTGACGCGGCCTTGACGGAGGCGCAGCCCACCCTGCCATAGAGTGAGGAGCGCCGTGTCGCGACGCTCCCGGCTGATAGCCGCGCTTGTGCTCATGCCGGTGGCCGTGGGCCTGCTGCACTACGTGCAGGTGTGGGCCGCGACGCCCCCGGCGCTGGCCCGCACCAGCGACTTCGCCGGGACCTATGTGGCAGCCACGCTGTGGCACACTGGGCATGGCGCGGATCTCTACAACGAGGCGGTCGAACGCCAGGTCATGGCCCGCACCGGCGCGCCGGTAGACCATCTCTACATCCCGTTCGTCAATCCGCCGGCCGCTGCCGTGGTGGCGGCGCCGCTCGCGTTCCTGGACGCCGCCACCGCGTACCGGGTCTGGTCGCTCATGCAGCTGGCGCTGCTCGTCACCGCGGTCTGGGTGGCCAGCCGGGCGGCACCCTGGCCCGCCCGGATCGACCCGATGGTCCGGATCGCGGTGGCCGGCGCCGCCGTCGCAGGCTTCGGGACCGGGCTGCTCTTCGTCGAGGGGCAGTGGGATGGCATCTCTGTGCTCGGCCTGGCGCTCGCGTACGCGAGCTGGAGGGGCGGCCATGCCGCCCAGGCGGGATTCGCCGTCGGCCTGACCTCCGCACTTGCCAAGCCGCACCTCGCCATCGGCATCGCCGCCTTCATGCTGGGCCGGCGCGACTGGCGAGCGCTGGCGGGGACGCTGGCCGGCGGGCTCGTCGTCGTGTTCCTGAGCCTCCTCGCCGTGGGGTTCTCCGGCGCCGGGGCGTTCGTCGCCGCCCTGGCCAAGCCGAGCAACTCGCCGCTGGCCGAGATGCAGGGCGCGAGCGGGCTGTTCGGATCGCTGCTGGGAGCGGGCGGGGCCACCTACCTGCTGGCGCTGCTCGCGGGACTGGGCGCGGCCCTGGTGGCCGGGTGGCTGGGCAGCACCACACGGGGTCGATCGGATCTGTTCGAGCCCGCGCTGGCCGGCGCGGTGGCGCTGTCGGTCTTCGGTGCTCCGCACCTGCTCGGGCACGACCTCACCCTGCTGGCGCCCGCGCTGGTGTTCGGCCTTGCCTGGCAGGCCGGACATGCGGCACACGGCTGGCCGGATCGCGCGGCGATCGCCGTGCTCTTTGCCTGGCTGCTGCTGTCACTGGCCACGATCGCCGATCTCGGCAACCGCGCGGTGGGGCCGCCGGGCCGGATGACCCCGTGGGTCCTTGTCGTGCTCGCGGTGATGTGCGTGCTGAGCGTCGCGGCTCAGCTGCGGCGAGACCCGGCCGCCGGCAGAGCCCCGGTTCTCAGTGCGGCACACCCGTCGTGACGGTGCCCAGACCTGGTCGCTGAGCCCGGCTGACCCTGTCGAGGCGGCGGATCCGCGCGACACCACAGGCCGAGCACGCCGCAAGCCCGCCCGCCAGCAGCACCCAGGGCACCAGGCGGCCTGGCGGGGCCGGCATGTAGTTGCCGAGATCCGTCCGTGCCGCGAGATCGAGGGCCACCCAGCCACCCAGGAGGGCGAGCGACCGCAGACCGGGCCATGCCCGCGCGCCATCGCCTTCGGAAGAGCGTGCCATCGCCCAGATGAACGGCACGCCCAACACCGCCAGATCCTGCACGAGCAGATGCGGCGAGATCAGCAGTGAGAGGACGACCGCGCCGCCGAGCGACGCTTCGAGCGCGGCGGCGGAGCGGCGCGCAGCCGCGCCCAGCAGGATGCACGCTCCGAATGCGATCGCACCCACGCCTGCGGCCAGCCCGTACGTCACCGGGGAGTCGCCCAGCCAGGACCCGAAGAGCCCGGTGAAACCCAGCAGCATGCGTACCGGCGTCACCGAGGACGACAGACCCGGTGCGCCGAGAAACGCTGCCGCGAGCGCGGGTCCGGCGGCCAGGGTCCCAGCCGAGATGAGCAGGAGGCCGGCGCCGGCCCCGGCGAACGTCCGCCGGTCGCGCCGGCCCACCAGCCAGCCGGCGAGGCCCAGCACGAGATGGGGCTTGGCGAGCAAGGCGGTGGCGGTCAGCAGCGCCCCCGCCGAACCAGGCCGGCCTCGCCGCCACGACGCGTATGCGGCAGCGAGTCCCAGCGCCGAAACGCCATCCCATTGCCCCTCGAGGACGAGCACCGCGCCTCCGGCTCCGGCCAGGGCGAATGCGCCGGCGGCGAGACGCACGACGACCGGCTGTCCAGCCGGCCAGGGGGACGTCCGGACGGCGATGGCGATCGCAGCAAGCAGCAGGAGGAGCTGCACGAAGCTCCAGGCACGGTACGCGTCGCCGAGGGGCAGCAGGCTGAAGGGCGCCGCGGCCACGGCGGCCACTGGCGGGTTGACGAAGCGGTTGCCCAGCTGCCCGGGGCTGACCCCGAGCCGCCGCTCGGCATCGGTCTGGGCCCGCCGGTCGTACATGAGATTGCCCTCTCCGTGACGCCACTGCGTCGACGCCACGTACGTTGCCGTGTAGCCGGCGCTGCGCACCTGCGAGGGCGTCGCGACGGCCCACTGATGCAGCCATGACGCCATGACCGCGAGGGCGGCGCAGGCGATGAGCAGGGCGATCACGCGAGAGCGGCCCATGTTCCTCGCTTGAAACTAGCATCGCGGCGCGGTGCGCACGCGACGCGCGACGAGATCGCGATGAGCGTTCAGTGTCCTGAAGCGGGACGCTACGCGTGATGCACGTAGCGCACCACGCGCCGTGTGCGCACCGTGCGCGAGTCGCTGGGCACGATGCTGATGCTGCCGTCAGGCTCGAGCACTCCCAGACGCACCTGCGAGACGTCCGTGACGCCGTGCTCGCGCATCGCCGTCTCCACAACGTCGAGGTCGACCCCCTCGCTCTTGAGCGCCCGCTGTACGTAGGCGCCGTTCTCGATGATGATCCGCGCCGGCGGGATGAGCAGGCGGTGGAAGACCCGGTAGCGGTCGAGACGCGCGATGCCGGCGTTGAAGAGCACGAGCACGCCGATGATGATCAAGCCGCCGCCCAGGGAGTAGTCAGGGCCGGTCATCGCCGGTTGCACAGCATTGGCGACGAGCAGGATCAGCACCAGGTCGTACAGCGTGAACTGTCCCACCTCGCGCTTGCCGAAGATGCGCAGCGCCGTCAGCAGGACGGCGTCGATGACGATGCAGCGCACCACGAATTCCCATGGCGAGACGCCGAAATGAAAGAGATCCACGCGCCAGCCTCCTCATCCGAACACGGAGAGCGCCGAGCGCGCCGGCGCTCGCGTCAGGCGGCACGGCGCCGAGTCGGGCGCAGTCTACAAGGGCGGTGACGGGGCGACGGTGGCCACGTCGCGACGCCTGCGCAGCGTGCCCTCGACGCTCACGGTTCGCTCCACCGCGTCGCGACCTGCACCGGAGCGGGACAGCCTGCGCGCGCCGGCTGACAGCGCCAGCAACCAGACGCACACGGTGAGCGCGAAGACGGCGTAGGCAATGTCCGCGACGATGGGGGAGCCGCCGTGCGACTCGCGGATGAGGAGCCGCTGTGCCGCGTCGAGCGACGCGGTGCGGTGGGGCACGAACGCAATCGCCTGCAAGCCGAGATCTGGTTCGGCGGGGAACGCCAGCGGCGCCGCGGCGAGCACCGCGCCCTTGCCCAGGTACACCATGGACTTCCAGTCGCCGCCGAACGGCACGGGTTGCGCAGCGCGGTAGAGCCCGGGGCCGACCTGCCGCAGGGGGATGTTGACCACGGCGCCACCCTGCCACGCGGTGACACGGAACCAGTCGGCGCCCTGCACGGCGCCGGCCGGCGTCACCTGCACGTCCACGCTGGCGTGGCGCACGTGCGCGGTCACGCCGTTGCGGTCGGTGACCGTCTGCTCGGCGCCGACTGGTGATGCGGAGATCAGCACCACTGCCGCGCTGCGGTCGCGCGGCAGCGGAATGATGAGCAGCGCGATGAGCGCTGCCAGTGCGGCAGGCGCGGCCCATGCAGGCAGTGCTGTGCGCGGCGCGCGAACGTCGTTGCGCAGTGCTCCCGCGAACCACCACCCGAGCAACGC
Organism: Chloroflexota bacterium; assembly: GCA_005879785.1. Taxonomy (GTDB): domain Bacteria; phylum Chloroflexota; class Dormibacteria; order Aeolococcales; family Aeolococcaceae; genus CF-165. The sequence continues at coordinate 5,839 of VBJV01000026.1, read as the reverse complement.
CGCGGCGACCGCGGCAAGCACCGCGACCCAGAGGTGCGGCAGCATCGACAGCTGCCAGGGCTGCGCGCTCCATACCCACGTCCAACCCCACTCCGTGGCTAGGCCCGCGGTGCCGATCAGCCCACCCGCCAGCAGGGTGCGCAGCAGTGGTCTGGATGCGAGCGCAAACGCAATCTCGACACACAGCGCCTCGCCGAGGTACAGAGGAATGTGCGGTGTGGTGTGGCCGAGCAGCGGACCCACCAGGAGCGAGATGCCACCACGCAGCACGAGGAACACCACGGCCGCGCGCAGAGCGCCCCAGCGGCCGAGCAGAGAGCGGGCGAGCACGAGCCCGAACCCGGTCGCAGCCGCGATGAGCGCCGGTTGATAGAGCTCCTGCCACTGCGGCACGCCCATGTCGAACTCGAGCTGGAACGACGAGAGCCCGACCAGGATCGCCCCACACGTGACCGCCTCGCGCGATCGGCGCCGCCAGTCGGCGACCCGCGGCGCCTCCCAGAGCAGCATGGCGATCGCCAGCGGAGCGAGCGACGCCGCGCCGATCATCAAGAGGTGCGTGGGGCTCCACATGGTGACGTCGATGCCGTAGGTGCGGTGCCATAGATCGTCGAGCGGGAAACCGACGAGCGCGGCAACGCTGAGCGCAAGGAGCACCGCGGCGCCGGCCGGAACGCGCAAGCCGCGCACCCGCCAGCCGGCGTCGGCGCGCTGGAGTGTTGCGTACAGCGTCGAGGCGACCGCCGCCGCGCCGATGCCCATCAGCCCGATCAGGATCAGCGTATGCGGGACGGTGAAGAGCACGCGATCGCGGCCCAGGTCGGTGTGCCAGGCAACATCCCACATGAATCCGATGAACGCGACCAGCAGAGCCCAGGACCCGAGGAGCACACCGGCCCCCGACCACGCCGGCAGCGATGTGGCCCGTTCGACGCCTGAGCCGGCTCGCACGATCAGATCGCGCAGGCCACGGGCCTGCCCGGCCGCGCCTGCACGAATCAGCAGCACGATCACCCCGCCGAGCAGGACGAGCGCGCCGGCCACGAACAGCCACTCCAGTGGTTGCTGGGTCTGAAAGCCCAGACCGATCGATTGCGCGAGGGCCGTGTGCGTCATGTACGGACGAGCCCGGCGAGCAGCAGGTCGACCGCCATGTCGGTGAGCTGCTCAGGGCCCAGCGACGGGTGGTCGCGCCACCACCGCGCCAGCGCTTCCACCCCCCCGTTGACGGCGTGCGCGATGGCGTCGACCCACTGCGGGTCGGGAGCCGCACCGAGGCGAGCGGCGGCATCGGCGAGGAGTGTCGCCGCCAGCTCGGTCTGCCGTTTGCGGATGGCGGCTGCCTCGACGGCGAAGGGCGTGGCGTCCCACGTGAGCGCTTCCCAGACGCGGCGGTGCGGTGGCGATGCGGGTGGCGAGGATCTCGGAATGCCGCTCCACGCAGCGGCGGTAGAGCTGCTCCTTGCTGCCGACCAGGGCATAGATGACCGGCTTGGACACGCCGGCGCGCCGGGCCAGCTCGTCCATCGAGGCGTTGGCATAGCCTTGCTCGGCGAACAGGTCCTCGGCCAGGGCCAGGATCTGGCGTTCGCGGATCGCTCGCGGCACCCGGCCGTGCGCGTAGGCGGCCAGCGCCGCGATGATGTCGGTCGCAATTGCCATGTGCTGGGTGATGCTACCACAGGTAACCTACCCGTGGTAACCTACCGCGAGTAACTTCCAGCGACGGAGGACTGGGGCGTGGAGCGAGTTGGCGTGGCCATCGTGGGGACCGGGTTCGCCGGCCTGGGCACGGCGATCCGGCTGAAGCAGGCGGGGTTCGACGACTTCGTCGTGCTCGAGCGCGCCGACGACGTGGGCGGCACCTGGCGGGACAACTCGTATCCGGGATGCCAGTGCGACGTGCCGTCGAACCTGTACTCGTTCTCGTTCGCGCCCAACCCGAACTGGACCAACACGTTTCCGCTGCAGCCGGAGATATGGGACTACCTGCGTGACTGCGCGGTGCGCTTCGGCGTCGTATCGCACATCCGCTTCGGCCACGAGGTCCTCAACGCGCGCTGGGACGAGCCGTCCGCGCGCTGGCAGGTCCACTCGAGCCAGGGCGACCTCGCCGCGCGCTTCCTCGTGCTCGGTCAGGGGCCGCTGAGCGACCCATCCCTGCCCGACATCCCGGGGCTCGACGGCTTTCAGGGGACGGTGTTCCACTCGGCGCGCTGGCGCCACGACCACGACCTCACCGGCGAACGTGTCGCCGTGGTCGGCACCGGCGCGTCCGCGATCCAGTTCATCCCTGAGATCCAGCCGAGGGTCGGCGCCCTGCAGCTGTACCAGCGCACCGCGGCCTGGGTGATGCCGCATCCCAAGCGCCCGGTGTCCGCAGCCGAGCGCTGGTTTTATCGCAGTGTGCCGGGCGTGCAGCGGCTGCTGCGCGGCACCACCTATATGACTCGCGAGTCCTTCGTCCTCGTCTTCACCGGGCACCCGCGCGTGACGCGCATCGCCGAACGCCTGGGGCTGCGCCATCTGCGCCGGCAGGTCCCGGACGCGCAGCTGCGCCGGAAATTGACACCGACCTACCACGTCGGCTGCAAGCGCATCCTGATCTCCAACGACTACTACCCGGCGCTCATGCAGCCGAACGTCGAGGTGATCACCGACGGCATACGCGAGGTGCGGCCGCACTCGATCGTCGCCGCCGACGGCACCGAGCGCGACGTGGACACCATCATCTTCGGCACCGGCTTCCAGGTCACCAACCCCCCCATCGCACAGCGGGTGTGCGGCAAGGAACACCGCCTGCTTGCAGAGGTGTGGGGCGGCAGCCCGCAGGCGTACCGTGGCACCACCGTCGCGGGGTTTCCCAACATGTTCTTGCTGGCCGGCCCGAACACCGGGCTCGGACACACCTCGCTCGTGTTCATGATCGAGTCGCAGATCGCGTACGTGCTCGATGCCCTGCGTACGCTGGGCCGGCACGGCGCCGACGTGTTCGACGTACGCCCGGCGGCGCAGGAGCGCTACAACGAGACCGTGCAGCAGCGGCTGCGCAACACGGTGTGGAACACCGGAGGCTGCGCCAGCTGGTACCTCGACGCCAACGGGCGCAACAGCGCGCTCTGGCCGACGTTCACGTGGCCTTTCCACCGCCGCACGGCGCGATTCGACATGGATGCCTACGAGCTGCGCCCGGCGCACGCGGCATGAAGAACTTTCATGGCCGCTTCGTGCTGGTGACCGGCGCGGGCAGCGGCATCGGACGGGAAACGTCGCTCGCCTTCGCCCGTGAGGGTGCGCGGCTGGCGCTGGCCGACATCGACGCGGCCGCAGGCGAGGAGACAGCCGCACTGGTCCGGCGCGGCGGCGCGCAGGCGAGCGTGCACCCGGTCGACGTCGGCGATGCCGCCGCCATGGAGCGCCTGGTCGCGGTGGTGCGCGACGAAGCCGGTGTTCCCGACATTGTCGTCAACAACGCGGGGATCGGGGTGGCCGGCTCGCTGCTCAACACCTCCCTGAGCGACTGGGAACGCGTGGTCCACGTCAACCTCTGGGGCGTGATCCATGGCTGCCGGCTCTTCGCTCCGCTCATGGTGGAGCGGCGCCGGGGCGGCCACATCGTCAACATCGCCTCTGCCGCCGCGTTCGCCCCGTCGCGGGTGCTGCCTGCCTATTCGACGACCAAGGCCGCCGTGCTCATGCTCAGCGAGTGCTGGCGCATCGAGCTGGCGGAACACGGCATCGGGGTGACCGTCATCTGCCCAGGCATCATCGATACCAACATCGTGCGCACCACGCAGTGGGTCGGCCTCAACGTGGAGGAGGCCAGGTCACGTCGCGACCGCGCGGTGCGGCTGTACCGCCGCCGCAACTACGGCCCGGAACGGGTTGCCGCCCGGATACTCGCGGCCGTGCGGCGCAACCGGGCTGTCGTACCGGTCACGCCGGAAGCGCACGCGCTGCGCCTGGCAGCGAGGCTGCTGCCGGGCACGGTGCGTTCGCTGGCGCGAAACAGCAGCCTGGGCACGTAACTGTCCGCCTGTCCGAACGGCTCGCCGTCTGACGGCGGTGCAGGACGGGTACATTGCATGCGATGAGGGATCGAGTGCCGATCGCAACTGTTGCCGGGATACGCATCCGCGCGCACTGGAGCGTCCTGCTGATCGGCGTGTTCCTCGCCTGGGGGATCGCCGACGCGGTGATCCCGATGGGTGCTCCGGGGACTCCCACCGTGGCGGCCTGGGGCATCGGCCTCCTGACCGCAGCGCTGCTCATCGCTTCGCTGGCCGCGCACGAGCTGGGTCATGCGCTGCTGGCCAGGCGGCGCGGTGTCGCCGTCGAAGGCATCACCCTGTGGCTGTTCGGCGGCATGGCGCAGATCCGCGGCGACTGGGCGTCGCCCAGGACGGAGATCGCGGTGGCGGCGGTCGGGCCGGCGATCACGCTGGTCATCGCGCTGGTGTTCGGCGGCATCGCGGCGGGGTTGGTCGCAGCCGGCGCGCCGT
>VBJV01000026.1:0-1226 GCA_005879785.1 Chloroflexota bacterium | reverse complement strand
CCTGCTGGTGCTGCTTGGTTTCGCGCAGTTCTTCGTCACGGGGGCGTTGAGCGGGTTGTGGCTCGTGCTGGTCGGTTGGTTCCTTGACAACGCGGCGCGCACGGAGGAACGCTCTGAACATGCACGCCACGCGCTCGAGGGCGTTCATGTCGCCCAGGTGATGACTCGCGACCCCATACGCGTCCCCTCGTGGATCACGGTCCAGCTGCTCATCGAGCAGTACGTGCTCCGATACCACGCCAGCGCGTTCGTGACGCACGCCATCGATGGTCGCGCCGAGGGGCTGGTCACCCTGCGTGCCATCCGCCAGGTAGCCGGCGGTCAGCGTTCGGAGCGGCGGGCGCGCGACATCGCCACCCCCGTCGACCGCGTCCCCGCCGCGCGCCCGGACGAGCTGCTGCTGCCCCTGCTCGAGCGCATGAGTCCGGAGGTTGCCGACGGACACGCGCTGGTGTACGAGAACGCCGAGCTGGTGGGGATCGTGGCGCCTGCCGAGATCGGCCGGCTGCTCCAGTCAGGCGCGCTGCCCGGCGGCCAGTCGCGCGCCGCGTAGAGCACCTTCGGCGCTCCTCGCCGCGCCGCCGGCTACGCCCCGTTCACCTTGATGAGGAGCTTGCCAAAGTTCTCGCCGCGGAAGAGCTTGAGGAGCGCCTCGGGGAAGCGTTCGATTCCCTCGACCACATCCTCGCGTGATTTGAGCTTGCCTTCGTACATCCAGCGCGCCATCTCCAGCGCCGCCTCCGCGTAGCGCGGCATGTAGTCGAACACCACGAATCCCTGCATGCGCGCCCGGTCCACGAGCAGCGCCATGTAGTTGGACGGTCCACGCGGGGGACCGTCGTTGTTGTACTGCGAGATCGAGCCGCAGATGATGATGCGAGCGCCACGGGCCAGGCGGGTGAGGACAGTGTCGAGAATCTCGCCGCCGACGTTGTCGAAGTACACGTTGACACGGTCGGGACAGTGCTCCTTGAGCCCGGCCCGCACGTTGTCGTTCTTGTAGTCGATGGCTGCATCGAAGCCGAGCTCCTCGACGAGGTACCTGCACTTCTCGGGCCCGCCGGCGATGCCCACCGCACGGCAGCCCTTGAGCTTTGCGATCTGCCCGACCACCTGGCCAACCGCGCCGGCCGCCGCCGAGACCACCACCGTGTCGCCCGGCACGGGTTGTCCGACGTCGAGCAGCCCGAAGTACGCCGTCATCCCCGGCATGCCCAGGGTGCTGA
>VBJV01000025.1:15580-18214 GCA_005879785.1 Chloroflexota bacterium | reverse complement strand
CAAGGCGAGCGTGGAGGTGCTGGCCACGGGGCTTGCCGCGTCGCCCGGCGCCGCCTACGGGACGGCGGTGTTCGATGCGGATCGGGCCGAGGCGATGGCGGCGCAGGGCGAGAAGGTGATCCTGGTGCGCATCGAGACCAACCCCGACGACGTGCACGGCATGATCGCCGCAGAGGGCGTGCTCACGTCACGCGGCGGCCGCACGTCGCATGCCGCGGTGGTCGCCCGCGGCATGGGCAAGCCATGCGTTGCCGGCGCAGAGACGGTGCATGTCGACCTCACCAAGCGCAGGTTCACCGCCGGCGGCAAGACCATCAAGGAAGGTGAGCCCTTCACCATCGACGGCAGCACCGGGCGCGTCATCGCCGGGCAGGTGCCCATGCTCGACGCGGAGGTGTCCGGCGAGCTGGAGGAGCTGCTGCGCTGGGCAGACGGTTTCCGCCGGCTCGAAGTCTGGGCGAACGGCGACTACCCGCACGATGCGGAGCGTGCCCGCGGTTTCGGCGCGCAGGGCATCGGTCTGTGCCGCACCGAGCACATGTTCATGGAGCAGGAGCGGCTGCCCATCGTGCAGCGGATGATCCTCTCGCCCAGCGAAGACGAACGCCGCCGCGAACTCGATCGCCTGCTCGTCTTCCAGCGTGACGACTTCTACGGCATCCTCGGCACGATGCGCGGGCTGCCGGTGGTGATCCGGCTCATCGACCCGCCGCTGCACGAGTTTCTGCCATCGCTCGAAGACCTGCTCGTCGAGGTCACACGGGCGCAGGCACTGGGTCGCCCTGAGCGCGAGTGGGCCGAACAGTCACGATTGCTCGACGCGGTTCGCAACCTGCACGAGCAGAACCCGATGCTCGGTCTGCGCGGCTGCCGCCTCGGCCTGCTCTTCCCGGAGATCATCGAGATGCAGACGCGCGCCATCATGGAGGCCGCGGCGCGTCTCACCAAGGAAGGCGTCGACGTGCAGCCGGAGATCATGGTGCCGCTGGTCGGGACGCTCGAGGAGCTGCGCCGCACCCGTGAGGTGATCGATCGCACCGCGCGCGCGGTGCTGTCCGAGCAGCGAGTCGCGGTCGCGTACCTGGTCGGCACCATGATCGAGCTGCCGCGCGCCGCCCTCACCGCAGGCCAGATCGCCGAGTCGGCCGAATTCTTCTCCTTCGGCACCAACGACCTGACCCAGACCGCGTTCGGCTTCTCGCGCGACGATGCCGAGGGAAAGTTCCTGCTCAAGTACGTCGATGAAAAGATCCTGCCCCGCAATCCTTTCGAGACGCTGGATCGCGACGGCGTCGGCAGGCTGATGCAGATTGCCGTCGACGAGGGTCGCGCGGCGCGCCCGTCGCTGGCGGTCGGAATCTGTGGCGAGCATGGCGGTGACCCCGACTCCATCGCGTTCTGCGAGGAGCTGGGCCTCGACTACGTTTCATGCTCGCCCTACCGCGTGCCGGCTGCGCGTCTTGCCGCAGCGCACGCACGCCTGGCGCGTGTCGAACGCGATCGCTGAGAGCGTAGTGTCGCGGCATGGCCGAACACGTGCGGGTGCGCAAGCTGTCCACACGGAGCGGACGCCCCGAGATGCTCCAGGACGGCCACGTTGTCGAAGGAGATGAGGTCGCCCCGCCCGCGCCGGGGGTGCCCTACTCAGTGCGGCGAACCGTCACCGAGCACGACGACGCGCCCGAGGTGTTCGCCACGTCGCCAGTGCGCGCGGTGATCACCGAGAAGCAGGGCGGCATTGTGCTGCTCACTGACAACTCGCGCTATGCCGTCGATATCATCGGCCACTGAATGGCGCTGATCCTGGGACCAATTTCGCGACAGGCCTCCCACTCCGCTGTCTGGATCAACTACTCTCTGTAGATGCGCTGGCCGGACTCTTCGGTGCCCTCGGCACCTTCTCTCTCTGTCGCGGAGCCATACCTCCCGGTCGAGGAGGTCGCCCGGCGACTTGACCTGCCCCTTGCCATCCTGCTTCGGCGGGTGGAAGCGGGTGACGTGCCGGCGCGCAGGATCGAGGGACCCGAGGGGGTGCGCTACAGCCTCAGGCTCAGCGACCTCGGTGAAGCCGCAACTGGTGCCGCCCTTTCCGAGCCCGGCCCAGCCAAGCCGGCCGGTGCCACTTCGCGTCGAACGGCCGGCTGCCGATGCGGCCGAGGCGATCGGCGCCCAAGGCGCGGAGGAGCTGGGCGCGGTGGCGACCCAGATTCGCCCAGGCGACGGAGACGACTTCGAAGAGCCATCCGACGTCGACGTGGTCGGCGTGGCCTCGCGAGGCGCCTGGCCTGACAAAGTGGTTCCCCCTCCCGCGGAGGAGCTCGCCGCCGAGCTGGCCGCAGAGCAGCAGCTGCAGTCGAGCCGGCCCTCGCCCCGCGCCCACATCAGCGAGGCGGCTGCCCCGGCGACGCTGCCGCAGGCGCCTGCTCGCGATCCTCGCGTGGCGATCCTCGCCGATCCGGCGTCCGAGCCGCACCGGGACGTCGCCGCCATGACGCTGGATCCGCGCGAGCTGGTGGCCGGCCTGCTGGACCGCTGGGAGCGCACGCTGGAAAGCCGCATCTACGCCGAGCAGCGGCAGCGGTTCGAGTCCGAGCTCAATGCCCGGCAGAACCTGGTCAAGCAATTGCAGCTGGA
>VBJV01000025.1:15019-15518 GCA_005879785.1 Chloroflexota bacterium | reverse complement strand
GGCTGCGGCCCGCCGGCGCCACTGGCTGTTCGGCAAGTAACCGGCGCGCCTGGCGAGGGCGGGCAATGGCCGTAGACACCGTCGCCGAGATCAAATCCCGGCTGGACATCGTCGAAGTCATCGGCGGGTACGTCGGGCTGCAGCGGAGCGGCACGCAGCACAAGGGCCTGTGCCCGTTCCATGCGGAGAAGAGTCCGTCGTTCATGGTCAGCCAGGCCCGGCAGGCGTGGTACTGCCACGGCTGCTCGGAAGGCGGGGACATCTTCACCTTCGTCGAGCGCATCGAACACGTCGACTTCCGCCAGGCGCTCGAGCTCCTGGCGGATCGCGCCGGTGTCGAGCTCGAGGAACCGGCGGGGCGCGGCAGCCGCAGCTCCGGTCTGAAGCGCAAGCGCGCATTGGAGCTGAACGCGCGGGCGCAGGCGTACTACGAGCACGTCCTCTGGTCGACCCAGGCGGGCGCCGCCGGGCGCGACCTGCTCGGCGAGCGCGGGCTCAA
>VBJV01000025.1:0-14974 GCA_005879785.1 Chloroflexota bacterium | reverse complement strand
GATACCTCACCGCCCGAGGGGCGGTCGAAGTCCACGAGATCGTCGAGGCCGGCCTTGCTCATCCGGCCCGCGGTAGCCAGGCGCGGGATCGCTTTCGCCACCGCCTCGTGTTCCCCATCCGCGACGAGCGAGGCGGCACCCTCGGGTTCGGCGCCAGGGCGCTGGGCGACGCAGTACCCAAGTATCTGAACTCGCCGGAGACGGCCGCGTACCACAAGTCCGCTGCGCTGTTCGGTATCGACCGGGCCAGGCACGCAATCAGCCGCGAGCACGCCGCGGTTGTGGTCGAAGGCTACTTCGACGTCATTGCAGCGCATTCGGCGGGTGTCCAGCACACGGTCGCCAGCAGCGGGACCGCCCTGACACGCGAGCAGGTGCGCCACCTCGGACGGCTGGCGACGATGGTGACGCTGTGCTTCGACACCGACGACGCCGGCTGGGCCGCGGCGTCGCGCGCCGTCGACGTGCTCGCCGCCGAGGGAGTCCAGAGCCGGATCTGCGTGCTGCCGGATGGCGTCAAGGATCCGGACGAGCTGGTGCGCCGTGACCCAGAGGCCTTCACCGCGGCGGTGGCCGCGGCCCCGCCCGAGTGGCAGGTGCTACTGGACCGCGCCCTGGCGGGTGCCGAAGGAGGCAGCGTGGACGCGCGCCGCGCCGGTGCCGAGGCGGCGGTGGCGATGCTCAGCAGGATCCCGGAGGCGGCCACGCGCGAGCTCTACCTTCAGCAGGCAGCTCGGCGTCTCGACCTGGGCATGCAATCGCTGACGGCCGATCTCGACCGGCTGCGGCACGACACGGCTCGGCGGCCGCCGCGCGTGGTGCTGGCCACTCCCACACCGGCTCCGCCGCCACCTGAGGCGAGCGAGCCGCTCGGCGCAGACGTGCCCATGCCCCGGTGGGAGGCCTATCTGGGCAGCATCGTCGTGCACCGGCCGGCGTTGGCACGGCAGCTCACCGAGAGCATGGGGCTCGACGTCGAGCAGCTCACGCACCCAACGGTCCGTCAGCTCATCGAGGTGGCAGCGACCGCCGACAACGGCTCCTTCCCGATGCACCGGCTGGGCGCCGCCGATCAGCGCCACGCTGCCCGCCTGCTCATGGACGACGTCCCCGAGCTCGACGACAGCAGCCATCCGGATGCGCTGTCGCGCGCGATCGCCGGGTGCGTGCAACGCGTCCGCGAAGCCAGCGTGATGCGCTCGATCGAGCTCGTGCGCCACGAGCTGCACCGCGCCAAGGAAGAGGGCCGCTTCGCCGACGTCGACCGGCTGGCTGCGCAGCTCACCGAGCTGGCCCGCGAGGCCCCGGTGATGCGAGGGCGGCTACGCGTTGGGTGAGCTCACCTTGGTCCAGCTGGTGCCGTTCCACCGCTCGGCGAGCGTCTGCGACAACCCGAGATTGTTCACGTAATACCCCACGGCGCCGCAGGAGCTGGCGCTCGTGCAGCTCACGCCGTTGAGCACGTTGGCCTGCGTGCTGCTGCTGTTGGGTGACGTCACCTTGCTCCACGCGGTGCCATTCCACTTCTCGATGAGCGTCTGCGACGTTCCGCCGGCGTTGACGTAATAGCCGACCGCGGTGCAGAAGGACGCGCTGGCGCAACTCACGTCGTTGAGCACGTTGGCCTGCGTGCTGCTGGTGTTCGGCGAGGTCGCCGTGCTCCACGCAGTGCCGCTCCACATCTCGGTGAGCGTTTGCGGGTGACCGCCGCTGTTCACGTAGTTGCCTGTCGCAGCGCAGAAGGCAGTGCTCACGCAGCTCACGCCGAACAGGAAGTTGTTCTGCGTCGTGCTGGTGTTGGGTGAACCCGACTGGCTCCAGGCGGTGCCGTTCCAGCGCTCGACGAGGGTCTGCAGGTGGCTGCTGCTGTTCACGTAGTTACCGGCAGCCATGCAGAAGGACGTGCTGGCACAGCTCACGCTGCTGAGCTGGTTCACCTTGCTGGTGCTGGTGTTGAAGGTGGTGACGATCGTCCAGGCGCTGCCGTTCCATCGCTCCGCCAGCGTCTGCGGGTGACCGCCGCTGTTGGTGTCGGTGCCCACGGCCATGCAGAACGTGCCGCTCGTGCAGCTGACTCCGTAGAGGGTGTTGGCCTGCGTCGTGCTGGTGTCGGGCGAGGTGACGATGCTCCAGGTGCTGCCGTTCCAGCGCTCGATGAGCGTCTGCGAGACCCCGCCGGTGATGTAGTTGCCGACGGCCATGCAGAAGCTCGCGCTGGTGCAGCTCACGCCGCGCAGGAAGTTGGTCTGCGTCGCGCTGCTGTCGAGCGAGCTCACCAGGCTCCACGCACTGCCGTTCCACGTCTCGGTGAGCGTCTGCGGGTGATTGCTGCTGTTGACAGCGGCTCCGACACCCATGCAGAAGCTTGTGGTCGGGCAGCTGATGCCGATGAGGTCGTCGCGCAGCGGTGGCAGCGCGCTGGCCCTGGCCAGCAGAGCAACGTTGCCCGCGTCGTCGGTGCCGCGCTCGGCGACATAGATGGTCTGACCCGTCGGCAGCCCGCCGACGGATACGGACTCGGTGGCGCCCGACGCGACCGGGCTGGCCACGCTCACCTGGTGCGCGCTGCTGAAGTTGGCAGCGGTGATCGGCGAGGTGGACCAGCGCAGGTCGACGCTGGCGACGTGCCCGACCCACCAGTCGTCGCCCACCTCGGTCCAGGTGACCGTGGACTGACCGCCGGAGTCGGGCACGGTGATCTTCAGGTTGGTGACCGTGGCGGGTGGCCGGGTGTCGAGGCCGTACAGCCCGCTGTTGCGCTCATCGTGGTGGAACTTCCACCACTGGTCGTTCGCGGACGGCAAGCCCGCAGTGTCGGTGACGAACACGTACCCGTCGCGCGTGACGTTGACCACGCTCAGCGGACCGCCGCGCGTGAGCTGGCCTACCGCCGGCGTCGAGGGGATATAGCCACCGCCTTCAAAAACGGGGAAGCCCGCGGGTTCGCCGAAATCCGTGTAGTTGCTCAGCGCGGTGGAGAGCTTGACGCCGCCGCCGGCGGGCGTACCACCGGGGTCGTACGCGTGCAGCCAGCCCGCCCCGTTGCCGGTGATCACCTGACGGCTGCCGTCACCCTTGACGTCGGCGATGGCCGGGCCGCTGAGGAACTGCCAGTCCTCGGTCTGGCGCGGGAATGTGGCCACCGGGGTTCCGTTACTTGCGTCCCAGGCGCCCACGAGGTGCTGAAACGTCGGCTTCTTCCCCGGGGCCGCGGATTGATCGGCGGCCAGCTCGGGGCTGAGCCCGCCGGTGACGATGTCCAGCGTGGTGCCGGTGCCGAGTGTGCCGAGCGCAGTCTGAGTGACCCCCCAGAGGAAGGCGTCGGACGTGTTCCCGCCACCCGTGGTGGTGGTCTGCAGCGTCGTCACCGCTGCGCCCGTCGCGTCATACGTCTGCACTGGGTGGGCAGCCGAATCCCCACTCAGGAAGACCCCGTCCGCGAGCAGCAGTCCGAGTCCGCCGCCCGGGTTCGCGAACAGTGCCGGCGAAGAGATGACGCCTGTGGCCACGGTGGGGACGCCGCTCGCCGATACGGATGCGGGACGCACGGGCCAGCCGGGAAGCAGGGTGCCGGTGACACCGTCGACGGCGTAGATCCGACCGGTGGAATTCGGTGCGCCTCCGGAGACCTCTTCGGTGCCGAAGACCACGTCGAGCCTGCCGTTGCCGGCCAGGCTGCCCACCGCAGGTGTGTCACCGATCTTGCGAGGCTCATTCCCGGGCGGCATCGTCGGGTCGACCGGGAAGTACGACCAGAGGATCGTCCCGTTCGGCTTCACCGCGTAGACACACTGGTTGCTCGCCGCCTGAACGATGTCCAGCCCGCTGGCCTGTCCCTCCAGGGGAGCCAGAACCGGCGCGCTGATCGAGCCGTAGTCGCTGTAGCGCTCGTGGTAGGAGGCCGGGTGGGCGCTGGTGCAGTACGTGCTGTCAGGCACGTTCGGCGCCGGCTCCGGTGGATTAGTGGCGGCCGGGGTAGGGGGGATCTGCACGGGGAAGCCGGCCACCCGGCTGCCGTCGCGGTGCCAGGCGTACAGGCCGCCCTTGAAACTGGCTGCGACCACCTCGGGTTGCCCGTCGCCATCGATGTCACCGACAGCGACGCTGCCGACGATCTGCCCGCTTGGAACAGTGCCCTCGACCGCCTCCGGATGAGGCACCAGGTGCGACAGGTCGTCGATGGCCACCGGCCAGCCGGGCACCGCCGTGCCGTCAGGCCGCAGCGCCACCACCGTGCCGTTGGCGGTCGCCTCGATGATGTCGAGCTGGCCCTTGCCCTCGATGTCGTACAGCGTCGGCGATCCCTCTCCGGAGGCGCCGATGTAGTACGGACTGCCGAGATGATCGTGGGAGCTGTGCGGCCGCAGGTAGACGACCCGGCGGTCCTGGCCGATGAGCGCAGCCGGCGCAGGCGCGGTCGCCCCCGGCGCCGCGTAATTCGGGTCGCTCGAGGCAACAGGGTCAGCCACAGCGTCGGCTGCGCCGGTCGAGTGGTTGATCTGACTGAGGACGCGCACCGTGTACGTCCCAGGCGGCGAGAACGGGTGCGACACACCGGCGTTCGCGCAGGAACCCAGCGTTGACGGAAGCGTCCACGTCGTCAGGCTGCCGTCCCTCGCGCCGGTTCCGGTCGTGATCGTCATGAAGTCGGCTTCGGCCGGCTCCATGCACGGCGCTACCTGGACCTTCCAGTCGACACGGTCTCCCGTGGGTAGATGGGGAGCGCCGACGTGGCCGACGATGTCCAGCGTGTGCTGCGAGGTAGGGTCGTAGACGCCGAAGAGCTTGGCGCCGTCGGTCGGATACCCGGGTGGCGGCGTATCGCCGAACAGCTGCGCCTCGGGCGGGATGTCGCTTGCCTCGGCGTAGGCGGCGGCCGCGTACAGATCGATGCGGCCGAACCCTGCCCAGATGTTCCAGCCGAGGTGCGCATCACCGGCCTGCTCGGGGTAATAGGCGCCGCCGGCACCGCTCGGGTCGCCCGACGGGTCGGGCGGGTAGTCGTTGGTGCCCGTGGTCGCATCGTCGTTGTGAACTCTGAGCGCTGTGTAGGCGAGCAGCTGGCGGACCTCGTTGGCGCTCAGCGACGGCGCCCTGCAGGAGACGCCGGTCAGGGCGCCGCCGATGTTGGCGTGCCCCTGACAGAGCCCGGCGACGAATCCGGCGCTGCGCACGACCGCGGCCGCGCCGGCGACATGCGGCGTTGCGGTCGAAGTGCCGCCGTTGTGCAATGTGTAATCGCCGGTGCCATAGCAGCCCGATGCCAGCGGGTCGCAGCTGTGTGCTTCGGCGGCGGCGCGCGTGGACACGGTGTCGATCGGCGTGGCGAACGTCTGGATGCCGGCGTAGTTCGCGTAATTGACCTTCTGCAGGAAGGTCGTCTGAGCCGGCGCCGGAACGCAGTTGCTCGGGACACCCGATGTGCTGATCGCGCACGTCTGCCCCTGGCCGCCGACGGGTTGTGGCTCCGCGTCAGGGCCCAGACCGCCGGCGCCGATGACCGTGTCGACGTCCGTCGGAAAGTTGTGGTGCGTCGAGTATTCGTTGGCGGTTGCCGCCGCCCAGACCACGCCCTTGGTGTACGCGTACACGATCGCTTCGCGCAGCAGATGGGAGTTACCGGTCGCGCCGAGCGACGTGTTGATGGCGTCGGCACCGTGATCGGCGGCGTAGACAGCCCCCTCGGCAAGGTTCTCCGAGTGCACCACGTACGTGTCACCGACCTTGACCGCCATGATCTTCGCGCGCGGGGCCACCCCGGCGAGGCCGATGCCGTTGTCGGCCTGCGCCGCCGCGATGCCAGCCCTGCCGGTGCCGTGGCCGTAGAAGTCCATGGGCTCGGCGTTGTCGTCGTAGAAGTTCCAGCCATGCTTGTGACCATCTGACGCGGTGCCGGGGAAGTTGGCGTCCGTGAGCAGCGGATCGTTCGTCTCGTCGACCATCTGGTTGACGAGGTCCGGATGCGAGTAATCGACGCCGGAGTCGAGGACGGCGATCACCGTCCCCTGTGCCTGTGCGCCGAGCTTCCAGGCGGCGTCGGTGCACATTCCGCTCGCATGAGGCGTCGCCGGGGCCGACGTCTCCACCCCCGTCTGCGAGCTCGGCACGAAGCAGAAGTTGTTCCATTCCTCGGCGTAGAAGGCTTGCGGCTGATTCGACGTGGAGCCGACCTCGTCGCAGTACAGGGGATCGTTCGGCGTGCCCGCGGCCAGACCGGTCGCCGGCGCGCAGCTCGACGGTGGCGTGGCGGGTGGCGCCGGCGCCGTGCTGGACCGCGTCGCAACGGTGGCGGCGGATGTGGTTTCGCCGACCCGCACCGCCGGTAGGGCCGCGCCGCTGCTCGTCGCCGCCGCCGGCGCCGCGCGGTCGATATAGGTCAGGGTCTGGTCGAGCTCGGCCCAGCGCACGTACGTGATCTGCTGCGCTCGGGCCACGCCGGTGGCGGCGTCGAGGCCGGCGACGGTCTGGACGTCCCAGACGTTCCAGTCGGCGTGGCCGCGAAACAGTTCATGGTCAAGGAGCAGACCGTCCGCGCGTGCGCGCGCGATCGCCGGAGCCAGCTGGGCCGGCTCTGTCGGAAAGGCGACGATCAGATGCTGGCCGCTGCCAGACGCGACAGCTGGAGCGAGGCCGGGGCCGGCGAGCAGAGCCGCGGGGATGACCGTGGCGAGCGCGGAGAAGGCGAGTGCCGCCCGCTTCGCACTGGAACGGACGTTTGACAGATGCCCCACTGGTCCATGCTCTTGCGGTGGCACAGCCTTGCCTCCCTGATCGCGCCAATCCAACCGGCCTTGGTGTGCACCCGGCGGCGCAGTTGACACCTATTTCGGTGAGTTTCGTTTATACAGGAGACGTGCCCACTGCCGGGGCGCCCGGCGCTGATCCCGTTTTCCCTGCTTTGAGCTGCCTGTGATGTGACAACGACTGCAACGACGCGATCCAAGACGGCCACGCTCGCGCCGCCTCCCAGCGGCGGCGACCAGCTGGTGATCGCCGCTGAGGCGCTGATCATCCGCGGCAAGGACCACGGCTACCTCACGCCCGACGACATCCTGGCCGCTTTCCCCGAGATCGACGCCGAGCCCGACCACCTGGAGCGGATCTTCCAGGTGTTCCGCGAGATGGGCATCGACGTCACCGACGGAGACAAGGACTTCGAGACCGTCGACGAGATCGACGACGAGCTCATCGCCAAGGCCGAGGCCATCGACTCGGTCTCGCTCGATGACCCGGTGCGGATGTACCTCAAGGAGATCGGGCGTGTCGCGCTGCTGAAGGCTGAGCAGGAGGTCCACTACGCCAAGCTCATCGAGCAGGGCGACGAGGAGGCGAAGAACCAGCTGACCGAGGCGAACCTGCGCCTCGTGGTGAGCATCGCCAAGAAGTACATCGGCCGCGGCATGTCGTTCCTCGACCTGATCCAGGAAGGCAACATGGGGCTGATCCGCGCGGTCGAGAAGTTCGATTACCACAAGGGTTACAAGTTCTCGACGTACGCCACGTGGTGGATCCGGCAGGCCATCACACGTGCCATCGCGGACCAGGCACGCACCATCCGCATCCCCGTCCACATGGTCGAGACGATCAACAAGCTCGTCCGCGTGTCCCGCCGCCTGCTCCAGGAGCTCGGCCGTGAGCCAACCGACGAGGAGATCGCCGAGGAGATGGGGATCACGCCGGAGAAGGTGCGCGAGATCACCAAGGTTTCGCAGGACCCCGTCTCCCTGGAGACACCGATCGGCGAGGAAGAGGACTCCCATCTCGGCGATTTCGTCGAGGACAAGGAGGCGACAGCGCCCTCCGATGCTGCGTCGCTCACCATGCTGCGCACCGAGGTCGAGGACATTCTCGACACGCTCACGCCGCGAGAACGGCGTGTGCTGCAGCTGCGCTTCGGGTTGATCGACGGACATCAGCGCACCCTGGAAGAGGTCGGCAAACGTTTCGGTGTCACGCGCGAGCGAATCCGCCAGATCGAGGCCAAGGCGCTGCGCAAACTGCGTCACCCGTCAAGGTCGAAAAAGCTGAAGGACTACCTCGAATAGCGCTGACGCTGCCCGTCCCAGTGCGCACAGCCGTTCGTTCACGCGAATGTCGAGATAGACTTCAGCGCATGATCCGGGTTAGCTCAGCGGTAGAGCAGGCGGCTGTTAACCGCAAGGTCACTGGTTCGAATCCAGTACCCGGAGCCAGCGACGTCCCATTAGCAGCACGCTGACCGCGTCCCGCGGTCTGCACACGAGGAACAAGGGATGGCAGACACGACCACGAAACCACGGGACCGCTCGGCGGTGAAGCCGCCGGGGATGAGCGGGCTCGCCGACCGCGACAAGAAGCCGGCAGAAACCAAAGCACCGGTGGTGCCGGCAACCGCCATGCCGACGCCGGAGACCACCGGGACCTCCGAGACTCCCGCAGCGCCGGAGCGTCCAGGTCTGTCCTGGCCACGCTCGCGGACGCCGGCGTCCGGGGGTGACGAGCCTCGCGGTGCGCAACCTGGCACCGGGATGCCGCAGCGGCAGCCCGTCACCGCACCCGCGCCGTCATTCGGCCCGACCGGCAAGCGCCGTTCGGTGGCAGCCGTCGTGATCCTGTCGATCGTCACGCTCGGCGTGTACGGTCTGCTCTGGTATCAGCGCATCAACGTCGAGATGGGTGACTTCGACCCACGGATGCACGTGCGTCCCGCCAGGTCGACTCTCGCGGTGGTGTTCGCGTGGCTGCTCGGCGTGCTCATCACCGTTGCCGGCGCCGCGCGTATCGTCCTGGCGCTGCTCGGCGTGAGCCTGTCGTTCGACCCTGGCTTCACCGTGCTGCAGGCATACGGACTCCTCGGCGGCATTCTCGTGATCCCGTACATCGAGCTCCTGCTCCCGGTCAGCGTGGTGGCGATCGTCATGACACTGGAGCGTGTGCGTATCGTCGAGGATCGTGTCGGTCGCACCACCGACGTGCAACTGCGTCCCGCGTGGAGCGTGTGCTGGTTGCTCATGCCTATCATCGGTGGTCTGATCGTGCAAGCGTCAGTGCAACGCCGTCTCAACCGCGTCTGGGACCTCTCCAGCGCGCCGGTGCTCGCAGGCCGGCTCAGCCGACTTTGAATGCGCTATCAGGATGAACTGAACCAAGAATGACGGTATCGATCGCCTGCGTCTCAGGGAAGGGGGGCGTGGGCAAGACAACGACGTGCGCATCGCTCGCTGCGGTCTTCGCCGAGCGTGGTCGCCGCGTGCTCGCCATCGACATGGACCCGCAGTCCAATCTCACGTCGGGCCTTGGATTCAATCCCTATGCGCTGGCACACACCGTCGCCGACGTCATCATCGATCCCTCCGGGTCCGTCGACGAGCTTCTGCAGAACACGCGCTGGCAGAACCTGCATCTGCTGCCTGCCAACCCCGACCTGAGCGCTGTGGAGGCGCGCCTGCCGAGCACGCTCGACCGCGAGACCCGCCTGCGCGATGCCGTCCAGCGTGACCTCGGGGATTACGACTTCATCCTGTATGACACGCCGCCGAGTTTTGGTTTCCACACAGTCAGCGTGCTCGCAGCCACCGATTTCATCGTCATCCCGGTGCAGATGTCGGGTTACGCGATCAAGGGGTTGAAGGAGACGCTGCGCACCGTGCATGAGGCGCGCGAGCGGCTCAACCCTCGCCTTCGCGTTCTCGGTCTGCTGCCGACGTTCGTCGTCGCGCGAACGCGCTTCTCTCGCGAGATGCTCGAGGGCTTGCGGGCAATTCCGAACGTGCGCGTGTTCGAAACGGTGGTCAAGACGACAGTCCGCCTGCAGGAGTCGGCCCTCGCCGGTGAGCCGATCACGGCGTATTCGTCCTCGTCGGAAGCGGCGAGCGCCTACCGAGCCGCCGCTGACGAGGTGATGCACGCGGTCATCGCGGAAGGCGAGGGTGGGTGACTGAGGCGCGCGTCTCGCGCCGGCGGCGCAGCGTCGCCAGAAGCCCGGCGCTGGTCGATCCCGCAGACATCCCCGACGACGCGGCGGGGAGGGTCGCCCTCATCGCGGTCCGTGCGCCCGACGACTCGGTCGGGCCTGGCGACGCGGCCGCGGCTGACCAAGCCGGCCGGCCGTTGGCGTGGATGGCGGAGCTGCTCAACGCCTGGGGCGGGTGGCTGGTCGTGGCACTGCTCGCCGCAGCGCTCCTCGTGGTGTTCGTGATCGGTTTAGCCTTCACTCGGTGAGAAGGGCCGGCAAGCTCGCCGGGGGGTCGGCGTCGTTTCTGACGCTTGCCTGGGCCGGTGCATGCGCGTTCGTCTACTACCGCGCCTTCGGCCGGCGTCAGGGCCCGTCGATTGCCGCGACGCCCGACGACTACGGCGCGGCCCACGAGGCGCTCGACGTGCGCACGGCCGACGGGGTACGCCTTGCCGCCTGGTACCTGCCCGGGGTGCGGGACGCCGCGATCGTGGTCAGCAGCGGGTACCGCGGCCAGGCGTCTGACGTGCTGGGGATCTCCGCGGCGCTGCAGCGGGCCGGCTTCCACGTTGTCGCGTATGGCTGGCGCGGCACGCCGGGGAGCGACGCGGCCGCGCACACGCTCGGGGTGCACGAGCGCAGCGATCTGACGGCGGTCATCGATGTGCTGTCTGCCCGGCTGGGCTCGGTGCCGATCGGCCTGCTGGGGTACTCGCTGGGTGGCGCTGTTTCGATCAGTGTGGCTGCCGACGACCAGCGCGTCCGGGCCGTCTGCACGGACAGCGCCTTCGCCGACCCGGCTCTGCTCATCGGCGAGCGGGTGCGCACAGCGATGCGAGTGCCGGCGGCTCTGGTCATCGCCCCGGTGTTCGCCCTGTTCGCGCGCCGCACCGGGGCGAGGCTGACCGATTTCCGGCCGGTGCTCGTGGTCGAGCGCATCGCGCCCCGGCCGCTGCTGATCATCCATGGAGACGCCGACGCCAGCGTTCCAGCCCACCACGCCGAGCTGCTCTACGAGGCGGCCGGTGAACCGAAGCAGCTCTGGCGGTTGCCCGGCGTCGGGCATGTCGGAGCGTACTTCGCCGATCGGCGAACCTATATCGCCCGCATCACAGGCTTCTTCCACGGCGCCCTATTAGGTCTAAGCGAAACTACTGGGAAGCATAGTACGATGGGTGGGTGACCACCGCGCTGGAGCGAGACGGGGAGGGTGGCGGCGAAAGCCGCCTCATAGCACGCGTGCTCGGCGGCGCTCGCCCGGCCGCCGACGTCGAGGCCACTGCGGCGCGCCTGGCGCGGATCCCGTTCTGGGAGCGGCGGATGCTCGGCGCCCGAGGCCTCGCTCGCGATCACGGCATCGGCGCCGACCGCGCGGAGCGGCTGGCGGCGCTCTGGGAATTCGCCGAACGCTGGACGTCGGATGACCGGCCGGCGGTGGCGTCGCCCCGCGATGCGCTCCTGCTCTTCGACCCGCTCCGCCACGCTCGGCGTGAGCAGGTCGTCGCGCTCCTGCTCGACGCGCGGCACCGCCCCATACGTCGCGAGGCGGTGGCGGTCGGCAGCGTCAACGCGTCACGATTGCAGGCACGCGACGTGTTCGCGCCGGCGTTGCGCTGCGACGCAGTTGCCGTCATCATCGGCCACAACCACCCGAGTGGTGATCCCTCTCCGAGCCGCGCCGATCGGATCGTCACGGCGGCGCTCCGCAGCGCCGGTGACCTGCTCGGCGTGCCCCTGCTCGACCACCTCATCCTCGCGGCGCACGGACATCACTCGTTCCGCGAAACCGAGGGATGGGACTAGACGCCGAAAAATCGCGGTGGCCGGGTGCGGATTTTTCGGCGGCTTAGAACGCGCTGTGGCCGGTGAGCGCCTGGCCGAGGATGAGGGTGTGCACCTCCTCGGTGCCCTCGTAGGTGAGCACCGACTCCAGGTTGGCCATGTGCCTGGACACGGGGTATTCGAGGGTCACGCCGTTGGCGCCGAGGACCGTCCGCGCGCTGCGTGCGACATCCATCGCGATGCGCACGTTGGCGCGCTTGGCCAGCGACACCTGCACGGGTTGCGCGCGGCCGGAGTCCTTGAGCACGCCGAGCCGGTGCGCCACCAGACGGCCCTGGACGATGGCGGTCGCCATGTCGGCGAGCTTCTGCTGCGTCAGCTGGAAGCCGGCGATCGGCTTGCCGAACGCTGAGCGCTGCCGGCTGTACTCGAGCGCCGACTCGAAACATGCGCGAGCGGCGCCCATCGCTCCCCAGGAGATGCCGAAGCGCGCCTCGTTGAGACAGGACAGCGGACCCCGCAACCCGGTGACCCCGGGGAGCACCGCGCCAGCCGGCACGCGCACCGACTGCAGCGACAGCTCCGACGTCACCGACGCCCGCAGCGACAGCTTGCGCGTCACGTCACTGGTGCTGAACCCTCGCGTGCCGCGCTCCACCAGGAAGCCGCGGATGCCGGTGTCGGTCTGCGCCCACACCACCGCCACGTCGGCGACGGAGCCGTTGGTGATCCACATCTTCGTGCCGTCGATCACCCAGTCGTCGCCGTCACGGCGGGCACGTGTCTGCATCGCCGCGGGGTCCGACCCGGCGTCGGGTTCGGTCAAGCCGAAACAGCCGAGCACGCGTCCGGCGGCCATCTCCGGCAGCCAGCGCGACTTCTGCTCCTCGCTTCCGAAAGCCCAGATCGGGAACATCGCCAGCGAGCCCTGCACTGAAATGAAGGAACGCACCGCGCTGTCGCCGGCCTCGAGCTCCTCACAGGCAATGCCATAGGCGATCGCGGAGGTTCCGGCACACCCGTAGCCCTGCAGGTGCATGCCGAGCAGGCCCATGTCAGCCAGCGCCGGCAGCAGCTCGCGCGGGAACGTGCCCTGCTCGAAGTGCTCGCCGATGACCGGCAGCACGCGATCTCTGACCAGGGTGCGCACGCTCTGCTGCACGAGCCGTTCGTCATCGCTGAGCAGTTCGTCGACCTCGTACAGGTCGCCGGGCACCAGCATCGGCTGCTCCGGAGCCCGTTCAGGGATGGCCATCGCCTGGCATTGTCGCGCGTGCGGCGAGGGTTGGCCGCCTGCCGCGCTCAGGCAGCGGCGATCGGGACGGCCGCCACCCGGCTCAGCTGGTCGCGCAGGCGCTCGGCGCTGGCGAACCCGGTATTGATCGCGGTCACCTCGCCGGCGTGGTCGAGGACGATGGTGGTGGGCAGCGACATGACCCGGTAGCGCCGGGCCAGCTCGGGCTCTCGCGCGATGTCGATCTCGCGGACGGCGACCTGGTCGCGCAATGCCGCGGCGAGGGTCTCGAGCGCCGGGCGCTGCGCCGTGTGGCAGATGGTGCACGCCTCACCGGTGAAGAACAGCACCGACGGCGAGGAATCCGCCGTGCCGGGATCAACGGGCACCACGACCCGGCCGACGAGCTGCTGCTGCCGGCGGCCCTGGACGCGCAGCCCGACGGCCGCACCGGCGATGACCACGGCGGCGATCAGCGGCGCGAGGAGCACCAGCGTCATGCGTGCGAGGCGCGACGCAAGGGCAGCAGGCCGATCCGTACGAGCTGCGCATACATGATGCAGCCGACGCAGATGTTGAACGCGAAATTGAGAAACGCCAGGGCGGCGACGATCCAGCCCAGCACCCAGGCGACGCCGAGCTGACCGGTCAGCAACACGAGGCTCGCCGCCACCAGGAACACCCCGCCGACCAGCTGTGCGAAGCGGTGCGGGGCAGGATCCTCGACCACCACGCGCGGGCGCACCAGCGCTGCCGGCTTGAGGATGCGCAGGTACAGGAAGCGAGCCAGGTTGGTCCGCGGCGAGGCGGTGCCGGCCAGCATCATCACGGCGAGCACGGGGAGCACGTACATGAAGCCGTGGACGGCGAGGCCCGCGAAGTAGCCGCCGACCAGCCCGAGCATGAGGATCACCTGATTGACCTTGAGGACACTCCGGTCGAACGGGATCGCTTCCATCATGGGAAAGCATAGCGAAAAGGTCAGGATTCACTGAGGCGTGCCATGGCGGCTCCGACATGCGAGAGTTCGCGGTGATGGCCAAGCTCGAGGGCAGCGGCACCGCGACCAACCTGCGCGAGGCTTTCGCACGAGAGGCCCAGGCGGCGCTGCGCTACCTGTACTTCGCCCGTCGCGCCGACATCGAGGGAAGGGCCGACGTCGCCGCACTGCTGCGCACGCTCGCCGACGGCGAGACGGGTCACGGCTTCGGCCATCTCGAGTTTCTCGAGGAGGCCGGGGATGGGCTGGCCGGCGGCGGCGACGCCGCCTCCAACCTCGACAGCGCGATCGCCGAAGCTGACGGTGACGCCGACGCCTACGACGAGTACGCGGCGGCCGCGCGCAAGGAGCGCCTCGCCGACGTCGCCGATTGGTTCGAGGCGGTGGCCGGCGCCGAACGCGCCCATGCCGGCCGGCTGCGCCGGGCCCTCGCCGAGTCGGGCTCCGAGTAGCCATGGAGAAGCTGAGCCCGGGCGATATTCGGGTCGGCGATCGATATGAGGAGATACGCGGCGAGGCGCGCCGCGGCGTCGCCGAGCTGAAGCGTCATCGCCGGGTGACCCTCGGCGACCAGCTCGCCCTGGTCTTCGAGAACCGGGAGACGATCCGCTCGGCGCTGGAGGAGCTGGTGCGTGCCGAACACGTGACCGACCCCGACCGCCTCGCCGGCGACGTGGGGGCGTTCAACGCGCTCATCCCGCCAGCCGGGGCACTCGGCGCCACGCTGTACCTGGAGATTGCCGACCCTGCGGACCTGGCGGTGGCGGCGTCGCACCTCCAGGGAGTGGAGGCCTGCGTCTACCTCGAGGTGGCGGGAACCACCACGAAGGCGCAACCCGAGATCGTCACCGCACCCGACGAAGCAGCCCCCGCGTACTACCTCAGCTTTCCGCTCAGCGCGGAACAGCGCCACGCGTGGCTCAGCGGCGCGGAGGTGGTGGCAGGTGTCGATCACGCCGCCTGCTCGGTGCGGGTCTCGCTGGACGAGCAGCAGCGCAGAGCTATCGCTGCAGATTTCTAAGAG
>VBJV01000024.1:13341-43461 GCA_005879785.1 Chloroflexota bacterium | reverse complement strand
CGAGCTCGCGGAGGTGCAGCGACCCGCGCAGGCCGGTGACGTGCTGCGCTGCACGCTGGTCATGCGGCACGGCGAGGAGACGCTGAGCGGCGACGACACCGGGGAGCGCGACCTCGACCTGGATCGCGAGACAGTGATCCCGGACATCGTCGACGGCATTCTCGGGCTGAGCGCCGGAGAGCAGCGGACCTTCGAGCTGACGCTGCCGGAGGACTACCGTCGGGAAGAGCTGCGCGGCGCAACGGTCAGCGTCGATGTCACGGTGCACGCGGTGCGCGAGCGGCAGCTGCCCGCGGAGGACGATGCGCTCGCCGCCGTCGATGGCCACGGGACCACGCTCGCGGAGCTTCGCGATCACTACCGCGCCGCCCTGGCCGACAACGCGCTCGCTTCCGATCGCGAGCGGCACGAGGCGCAGGTGCTCACCGCGTTTCGCGACGGCATCCGTGTGGACATACCCGAGGTCATGGTCGACCGTGAGATCGAGCGCCAGCTCGCCGACCTCGAGTTCCGCATCGCCGCCATCGGCATCCCGTTCGACCGCTACCTGGAGCTCAGCGGCCAGACGGTCGAGCGCCTGCGCGGGGAGCGCCGCGAGGCTGCCACCCAGCGCGTCAAGCTCGACCTGGGTCTCGACACCCTGGTCTCGGCCGAGGGGATCGAGGTGGATGAAGCGCAGGTCGAGCGCGAGGCGCGCGGCCTTGCGGAGGGCCGGAAGCTGGACGCGGGACGCCGCCGCCGGCTCGCCGACCTGGCCCGCCGCGACCTGCTCCGCCGGGCGGCCGCGGAGCGGCTGCTGGAGATCGCCTCCGAAGAGTTCGTCCCGACGTGATGCGCCCGGTCATCCAGGTCGCGGCGCTGGTCAAGCACTACGGCGATGTGCAGGCGGTCCGGGGCATAGATCTGGAGGTCCGTCCGGGGGAGATCTTCGGCTTCCTCGGCCCCAATGGAGCCGGCAAGTCGACCACCATCAGCATCCTGTGCACGCTCGTCAAGCCCACCAGCGGGCGGGCGAGCGTGGCCGGGTTCGACGTCGAATCCGACCCCGCCGCGGTGCGGGCGCGCATCGGGCTGGTCTTCCAGGACCCGTCGCTCGACGCTCAGCTGACGGCTCGCGAGAACCTCGAGTTCCACGCCTTCCTCTATGGACTCCAGCGCCGCGTGCGCAGCGAGCGGATCGACGCGGCGCTGTCCACGGTGGAACTGATGGATCGCGCCGCATCCAAGGTCATGACGTTCTCAGGCGGCATGAAGCGCCGGCTCGAGATTGCCCGCGGCATGCTGCACTACCCGGAGGTGCTCTTCCTCGACGAACCCACCCTCGGCCTGGATCCGCAGACGCGCAACCACATCTGGAAATACCTGCACGACCTGCGCACGCGCGAGGGCATCACCATCTTCATGACCACGCACTACATGGACGAGGCGGAGTACTGCGACCGCATCGCCATCATCGACGCCGGGACGATCGTCGCGCTGGGCACTCCGGCGGAGCTCAAGGCGATGGTCGGTGGCGACGTGGTCACCATCACCGCGGCCGACCCCGCGTCGGCGGCCGACGCCGTGCGCGCGGCCTTCACCCTCGAGCCGGTCGTCGACGACGGCACCATTCGCGTCGAGGTCCCGGATGCCGCCGCGTTCATGCCGCGGCTGTTTGCCGAGACCGACGTGCCGATCACAGCCGTCGCGTCACGGCGGCCCAGCCTCGACGACGTGTTCCTGAAACTGACCGGGCACGCCATCCGCGAGGAGGGCGGCGGCCACGTCGACATGCTGCGGCAGTTCGGCGCCGCGTGGCAGGGACGGCGACGGTGACCGACCACGCCCTGGCTGCGCCGGTTGCACCACCTCGCAGCGTGGCGGCGCGCGGCGCGAACCTGCGCGGCGTCTACATCATCTGGTACCGCGATGTGCTGCGCTTCGCGCGCGATCGCGGACGCCTCATCGTGTCGTTCGCGCAGCCCTTGCTGTACCTGCTGATCTTCGGCACGGGCCTCAGCTCCAGCCTGCGCGGCGCATCCGGTGGCTTCAGCGGCGGCCTGCAGTACCAGCAGTTCATCTACCCGGGCGTGATCGGCATGTCCGTGCTCTTCACCGCGATGTTCGGCGCGATGTCGATCGTGTGGGACCGCGAGTTCGGCTTTCTCAAGGAGGTGCTGGTGGCGCCGATCAGCCGCGCAGCGGTGGCGGTTGGCAAGACGCTCGGGGGCGCGACGCAGGCCTCGATCCAGGGTTTGATCATGCTCGCCCTGGCGCCGGTCGTCGGCGTGCGCCTCACGCTGGTGAATGTGCTCGAGCTGATACCGATGATATTCGTGCTCGCCTTCGCGCTCAGCGCTGTCGGCGTCGCGTTGGGTGCGCGCATGCGCAGCCTGCAGGGGTTTCAGATGGTGATGAACTTCCTGATGATGCCGATGTTCTTCCTCTCCGGTGCGCTTTTCCCGCTGAGTGCCAATCTGCCCGCCTGGATGACGGTGTTGACAAGACTTGACCCGGCCGCATACGGCGTCGATCCCCTGCGCCGCGCGGTGCTCGGCCCGGCCGGAGACCGTCTGGGGCTGACTCTGTTCGGCCAGACGCTCGCGGTCTGGACGGAAGAGGCGCTGGTCCTCGGCTTCGGGTTGCTCATGCTGGCCATCGCCATCCGCAGCTTCCGCCAGCGCGACTGATTCAGCAGGACACGTGGAGGTGACGAACGTGAATGACGAGGGCCAGGCGGCTGGACCCGCCTATAATGACTTGGCGATGACCCTGATCCCGTATGTGATCGAGACGACCAACCGCGGTGAGCGCGGCATGGACATCTACTCGCGCCTGCTCAAGGATCGGATCATCTTCATCGGCACGCCGATCGACGATCAGGTGGCCAATGTCGTGATGGCGCAGTTGCTGTTCCTCGCCGGCGAAGACCCCGAAAAGGACATCTGGCTGTACATCAACTCGCCCGGCGGATCGGTGTATGCGGGCCTTGCGATTTACGACACCATGCAGTACGTCGAGCCGCGCGTGGGCACCATCTGCATGGGTGTCGCCGCGTCGATGGCGGCGGTGCTGCTCGCCGGCGGCGCGCACGGCATGCGCTTCAGCTTGCCGAACACACGCATCCTCATCCATCAGCCGACCGGCGGCTTCAGCGGCCAGGCCACGGACATCCAGATCCACGCACAGGAGATCCTGCGCGTACGTCGGCGTCTCGACGAGATCCTCAGCCAGCACACCGGCAAGGACATCGATGTCGTCAACCGCGACTCGGATCGCGACTTCTTCATGAGCGCCGAGGAGGCGCAGGCGTACGGCCTCATCGACGAGATCATCCAGGGCCGGGCCAAGTCGACCATCCCCAGCCCGAGCACCGACGGCGTCAAGGCCGAGGCGGCACCGTCTGCCAACGGCGATGCCGGTCCGGAGGCCGGGGGCGGAGCGACCGCCCGGGCATGACCGAGCGCGACGACCGGCGCCGGCACACACGGTGCTCCTTCTGCGGAAAGGGGCAGGAGCAGGTTCGCAAGCTGGTCGCGGGGCCGGGTGTCTACATCTGCGATCAGTGCATCGATCTCTGCCAGGAGGTCCTCGAGGAGGACAACCGCTCCACGTCGCAGAAGCGCGGCAAGCCGGGGACGGTACCGAACCCGCAGGTGATCGCCGCCTCCCTCGACCAGTACGTGGTCGGCCAGGAGCATGCCAAGAAGGTCCTCTCCGTGGCGGTCTTCAACCACTACAAGCGCATCGCGCACGCCAAGACCAACAGCGACGTCGAGCTGCAGAAGTCGAACGTCCTGCTGGTGGGACCGACCGGATGCGGCAAGACGCTGCTCGCGCAGACGCTGGCGCGCATCATCGATGTGCCGTTCAGCATCGCCGATGCCACCAGCCTGACCGAGGCGGGCTACGTCGGTGAGGACGTCGAGAACATCCTGCTCCGCCTGATCCAGGCTGCAGACTTCGACATCTCACGCGCCGAGCGCGGCATCATCTACATCGACGAGATCGACAAGATCGCGCGCAAGAGCGACAACCCGTCGATCACGCGTGACGTCAGCGGTGAGGGCGTGCAGCAGGCGCTGCTCAAGATCCTCGAGGGCACCGTGGCCAATGTGCCGCCCCAGGGCGGTCGCAAGCATCCGCACCAGGACTTTATCCAGATCAACACCACCAATATCCTTTTCATATGCGGCGGCGCGTTCGACGGCCTGGAGAAGATCATCGAGCACCGCGTCGGCAAGCGCACCATCGGCTTTAACAGCAAGCCGCACTCCAGCCGCAACAAGGAGACCACCAAGATCCTGCGTGAGCTGCAGTCGCAGGACCTGCTCAAGTACGGGCTGATCCCGGAGTTCGTGGGCCGCCTGCCGATCGTCGTTTCGCTCGACTACCTCGACGAGGACGACATCATCCGCATCCTCACCGAGCCCAAGAATGCGTTCGTCAAGCAGTATCAGAAGTTCTTCGCGCTCGACGACGTCGAGCTGGTGTTCCACGAAGCTGCGCTGCAGGCCATCGCGCAGCGCGCGCTGGCCCGTGGCACAGGCGCGCGCGGGCTGAAATCCATCATCGAGGACGTGCTGCTCAACAGCATGTTCGAGGTTCCCAGCCGTCCGGATATCAAGCGCTGCGTGATCACCGAGCAGTCCATTCTGGAAGGGCACGAGCCGCTGCTCCTCACCGAGGAGCCCAAGCGGCGCGTCGGCGCGGCTGAGCAGGAGGCTCAGGACCAGTCAGCTTAGGCGTGCTGCGAAGCGTGGCTATACTCGGGCGGATCCATGGACAAGGCGTTCGATCCAAAGGCGGTCGAGCCACGGTGGCGGCAGCGCTGGGAGGAGTTGGCGATCGGCCGCGCCGATATGCGCAGCTCGCGTCCGCCGTTCGTCATTGCGCTGCCACCCCCGAACATCACCGGTGCGCTGCACATGGGTCACGCCTGCGGGTTCTCGATCCAGGACACGCTGAGCCGGTATCACCGGATGCGCGGCGACGAGGTGGAATGGTGCCCCGGCACCGACCACGCCGCGATCGCCACGCAGAACGTGATCGAGCGGCAGCTCGCCGAGGAGGGAACCACCAAGGAAGCCCTGGGTCGCGAGCAATTCCAGGAACGCGTCGACGCCTGGTATCGGGAATACGGCGGACGCATCTACGAGCAGATGCGGCGCCTCGGCTTTTCATGTGACTGGTCGCGGTCTCGCTTCACGCTCGACGACGCGTACGTGCGCGCCATCAGGGTCGTCTTCAAGACGCTGTTCGACGACGGGCTGATCTATCGCGGACCGCGCATTGTCAACTGGTGTCCGCGGTGCCGGTCGGCAATCAGCGACGAGGAGATCGACTGGCAGGAGCACAAGGACACGCTCTATTACCTGCGCTATCCGGTCGACGGCGGTGACTTCGTGACCGTGGCGACGGTGCGGCCGGAGACGATGCTGGGCGACACCGGAGTCGCGGTCGCACCGGGCGACCCGCGCTATCAGGCGCTGGTGGGGCGCACCGCGGTCCTCCCGCTGACACAGCGCGCTGTGCCGATCGTCGAGGACGCAGCCGTGCGTCCTGAGTTCGGCACCGGTGCGCTCAAGGTGACGCCGGGACACGATCCCACCGACTACGAGATCGGCAGGCGGCATTCGCTGCCGCTGATCAGCGTGATCGCGCTCGACGGCACCATGGACGTCCCAGCACTCCCGCAGTTTCATGGCATGCCCGTGGAGCAGGCGCGTGGCGCGGTGACGGAAGCGCTGCGGGAGCTCGGCGTGGTCGAGAGAGAGGAGGAATACGTGCACGAGGTGGGCCACTGTGATCGCTGCGGGTCCGTGCTCGAGCCGCTGGTCAGCGAGCAGTGGTGGGTGCGCATGGCGACCTTGGCGGCACCGGGGATCGCCGCGGTCGAGGCCGGCGAGATCGCCTTCAACCCGAGCCGCTACACCGACGTATACCTGAGCTGGATGCGCAACATCCGCGACTGGTGCATCAGTCGCCAGCTCTGGCTGGGACACGCGATTCCCGTTTCCACCTGTGACAACGGGCACCAGTTCGCCTGGGTGGATCCGCCGCAGCACTGCGGGACATGTGGCAGCGCGAGGCTGACCGCCGACCCCGATGTGCTGGACACGTGGTTCAGCAGCTCACTCTGGCCCTTCGCCATCTTCGGCTGGCCCGAGGACAGCGCCGACCTGCAGCACTTCTATCCCACCGATGTGCTGGTGACGGCGCGCGACATCATCTTCCTGTGGGTGGCCCGCATGATCATGATGGGGCTGCGCTTCACCGGCCGCATCCCGTTTCACGACGTCATCATCACCAGCACCATTCAGGCTGCCGACGGCAGCCGGATGAACAAGTCGAAGGGCAACGCGATCGACCCGCTGGACATGATCGAGACCTATGGCGCCGATGCCGTGCGCGCCTGGGCCGCCGCGGTGGGCACCGGTGGTCAGGACGTGCGCTTCAACGAGGAGCGCATCGAGTCCTACAAACGCTTTGCCAACAAGCTCTGGAACGTGACCAGGTTCCTCGTGGCGCGGCTGGGCGGCGGCGAAGACGTGATCCCTGCCGTGCATGCCCCCGCGCCTGAGGCGCTCGAGCCGGAAGATCGCTGGATGCTCGCCAAGCTCGCACTGCTCGTGCCCGAGTGCGAAGTGGGGTTCGACTCGTTCCGGTTTCACGACGTGATGGAGCGGCTCTACGAAACGGCGTGGCACGAGTTCTGCGACCGCTATGTCGAGATGGCCAAGCTGCGCCTGACCGAAGGCGTCGACGAGCCGTCCCGTCAGAGCGCGGCGTGGACCGCGGTCACCACGCTCGACGCGATCCTGCGCATGCTCCACCCCTTCATGCCGTTTGTCACCGAGGAATGCGCGCAGCACCTCCCCGAGGCAGCTGAAACGCTGCAACGCCGGCCGTGGCCGGTCGTGGAGCCCGTCTACACCGAGGCCCGCACGTCAGCGGCGCATGACGAGGTCGAGAGCCTCGTCGATCTCGTGCAGCGGATCCGTGCGCTCCGCCAGCACAGCGGCGCGCCGGCCAAACGCGACGCGGTCCATGTCGTGGTGCGCAGTGACGCACGCGAGCTCTCGCTCGCGCAAACCGCGCGGCTGCTCGAGGGCCTGGTGCCGGCAACGGTGCTCGAGGCGCACACCGGCGCTGCGCCGGCCACGATGATCGAGACCGGTCCCTTTCGTGCTGACGTCGTCATCACCGGCAAGCGAGCGGCGTGATGCTGGGCGACACGAGCAGCTTGCTGGTCGGCGGCCTCGTGGTCGTGATCATCTACATGGTGGTGCTCTGGGTGGCGCTGGCCTTCTATGTGGTGCGCGACGCGCGGCAGCGTTCGCCGTCATTCGGGTTCACCCTTTTCGCCGCTGTACTCGGGTTCCTGCCGCCGTTCCTCGGCCCGCTCATCTACTTCGTCATCCGTCCGCCGCACACGATCGAGGAGGAGCGCGCATTCCTGCTCGAAGAGCAGGCATTGCTCGAACCACCGAGTGATGGCGTCATCGTGCGCCCGTGTCCCACCTGCGGCCGCGAAATCGAGAGGGAGTTCATCGTGTGCCCCTACTGCCGAACGCAGTTCGCGCGCCGTTGCGTCAACTGCGACCGCGGCCTGCGCCTGGGCTGGTCGGTCTGCCCGTACTGCGCAACCGAGGTGGGAGCGCACGTGCTGACCCGCGCCGGACGGTAGCGCCGTGATCGGGGGCGGACTCAGCCTCGCGCTGGTGCCGGCTCCTCTCGTCCTGGCTGCTCTGTTGATCTACGGGCTCCCATCCAGGGCGCACCAACCCGCGCGGGTCGCCGGTGCCAGTGCATGCGCGGTGACGCTCGCGCTGCTTGGCCTCAGTGCGGCGCAGATCTCCGGTGGCGGACGCATCGAAGTGTCCTACGGCGCACCGGTGACCGGCATCGACGTGCTCGTGCGAGCTGATGCACTCGGCATGCTGCTGTCCGCCGCAGCCACGGCGATGGCTGCGCTGGCATTGCTGGAGCGCTCCCGTCCGCCGCTCGAGGTGGGTGCTCTGCTGGTGTCCGTGCTGGGCGCGGTGCTGGCGGCGATTGCGGGCAACGCCATAGTGCTGTTCGCAGGCATCGAGATCGCCACGGTCGGCACCGCGCTCGGCCTGGCGGCCGGCAGGCGCCGTCCCGGACGCGGCGCAGTGGCGGCGCTGACGCTGATGCACCTCGCCTGCCTCGGCGTGCTGGCCGCTGCGGCCCAGTTGCTGACCGCCGTCGGCACCGCAGAGTTCACGGCCCTGCCTGACTCCGCCGTCGTGGCTGCGGTGGCTGCTCCCTGGGCGGTCGGAGGAGCTGTCCTGCTGCTCTCGCCGGCTGTGCTGCCGCTGCGTTCGCCGGGCGGTCCCTGCACCATCCTGGCCGGTGTCGGGGTGGTGCCCGCTGGTATCACAGTGCTGCTGCGGCTCCGCGAAGCCGCGAATGGCTCGATACCCGAACCTGTGGTGGTCGCGCTGGCCGTCGCCGGCGCCGCCGTCGCCCTGGGTGGAGCGCTGGCGGCAGTGCGCTGGGCGGCGTCGCCGCTGATGTCCGGCCGTGGCCTGGTCCTGGTCAGCGCTGCCGGCGTCGTGGCCATGAGTGGTGTGTCCACGACACCAGCCGCGGGCGCGATGGCCGCCGGCATCTGCTCCGTCGTACTCGCCACCGGACTGGCGTCACTGTGGGAGGCATCCGGGGGTTCCCGCTCGGCGCGCTGGGCCGGCGCGGCAGCCCTGGCCGCCGCTGGCGGAGCCCCGACCGGTTTCGCCGTCGTGGCCATCGCGCTGGAGATCGCCGCCGCACTCGCCCTGGGCGGATCCGGAGCTGCACTGGTGGTGTGCTTCGCCGTTTCCGGGGCGCTGGCAGTGACCGGGGCGAGCC
This sequence comes from Chloroflexota bacterium, assembly GCA_005879785.1. GTDB lineage: Bacteria > Chloroflexota > Dormibacteria > Aeolococcales > Aeolococcaceae > CF-165. The sequence goes on along the minus strand of VBJV01000024.1, from coordinate 34,608 downwards.
GCGCGGCGCTCAACCACCTCGCGACGGCTCCAGGTCGTTCGACCGGCCGGGTCTCATTGGTGGGGATCGCCGCGCTGACGGCATCGCTGATTGCCGCACTCCTCCCCGGCGCGGTGGCCACCTGGGTGATCAGCGCCCTGGCCGGCTCTGGCGCTGTGCACAGCGTGGGGCCGGCAGCGGCCACTCTTCCGGCCGGAGGGTGGGCGCAGGGGTACTTCCTGCCCGCCACACTGGTCGTGCTCATGGCCCTGGTGGCCGTGGCCCGCCTGCAGGGATGGCCGCTGCCTGCGGCTCCCGCCGTGCCGGCGGGAGAGCCGGCCCGCCCGCGGCCGACGTGGTCGCTCGCGCTCAGCGCTGGCCGGCGGATCCGTGGTCCGGTCCGCGCCGGTGAGCGACTGCTGGGCGCCGTCGACGGCTGGCTCATGGTCCAGCCCCAGCTGCCCCTGGTGCTGGTGGCCGGCGTGCTGGCCGTCGTTCTGATCCACTGATGGGTGTCTCCCCGGCGCTGCTCTCGTCAGCAGCGGTGATTGCCGCGCTGGTGGCGATGCTCGTCGACGGCAGCCTGGCGGTGCCGGTGGCCGCTGTGGCCCTCGGGATAGGGTTGACGCCCTCGGCGGTTGCGGTGGCAGGCGGTCCGGGCTTCTTCGTGCTCGCCGCCGCGGCGCTCGGCGCGGTGCTTGCCGGTCGGGTCGCGCGGATCGCGGGCCGGCGCCTTCCCTGGGTGGTCGGACTCGACCCGAGTATTCCGGCGTTCGCCCCCCGGCAGCGTCTGTTTGGGACGAGAAGCGTCCGCGTGGTCGCCGCCGCGCTCGCGGTGCCGGCTGCGTCATGGGTCAGCTCGAACATGCCGGTCGGCGAGATCGCCGCGGTGTCCGGCCAGCTCTTTCCGGTCGCCTACGTGTGGGTGTGCGCGGCGCTGCGGCTCGTGGTTGCGCGCAACGTCGAGGACCTCGCTGTAGCTGCTGTCATGGTCTCGATGGCCGGCGCGACCGGCTGGCTCATCCGCGCTGGACCGGACCCCCTTCGCGGTGCCGCTGAACTCTCGGCACTCACTCCGGCGGCGGCCATCGTCTCCGGCTGGCTGGTGGGGCGCCATCGCCGCCGCGTGCCTCCCGCGTCAGCCATGCCCGTCGCGGGCCCGGCAGCGCGATGAACCCGCTGGCGGTGGCGCTGGCCTGGGCAGGCAGCGGAGCCGTCAGCGCCGTGCTGTTCCCGCGCTGGCGGCGGCGACGGCTGGGTGTCATCACGCCACTCGCGGGCCTCATCGCCGTCCTCGTCACCGGAGCTGGTGCAGCCACGGGTTTCGGCCATCTGGACAGGGTCGCCGCTGGCTTGCTGGCACTCTCGGCGGCGTCGATGACGGTCGCCTTCCTGCTGGCGCCGACGATCCGCGGTGTCGAGGCGCTCACCATCGGGCTGACAGGCGGGGCCGTCGTCGTGGCGTTGAGCTCGAACTCGCTCGCGCTGCGCTCGCTCGCGCTGCTGACCGCCGTGGGCGCCATCGCGCTTCGCTGGGTCACGGCCGCACCGGGCCGCGGCACCCTGGCAGCTGGTCGCGTACCGGGCGGCGGGACGGCCGCGCTGCTGGCCGCCGCCGTCTTCCTGCCCCTGCCCGCATCGGCAACCGGGCCGCGTCCTGCCGTGGTGGGAATCCTTCTCGCCTCAGGCATGGCGGCACTGATCGCCCTGTTGCCGCTTGGGGGATGGGCGGCGGCCGGCTTCGCGGCGCTCCGCGGCATAGACATCGCGCCCTGGCAGCTGTCGCTGGCGCCTGCGGCCCTGCTCATCGCAGCAGCGACGCCGCAGTCCCTGCCTGACCTGGCGGCGACCATGTACGGGCAACTTCTGCTCGCCGCAGGGCTGCTGACCGCGGTGTGGAGCGGCCTCATGGCCGTGCGCACGGCGCCCACCACGCGCTACGGACGGGTGTTCATCGCCGATCTTGGGCTCGCCGCAGCGGCAATCGGCAGCGGAAGCACAACGCTCGCGCTCGCCGGGGCGCTGCTCGTGGTCATCACCCACCTGACCCTCGCGCCGCTGCTTCTCACCGCAGCCGAGGGCCGCGTCCGGCCCGCTCACCACGCCGCGTGGGCGCTGCTGAGCGGTGTGCCCCCGTCGCCCAGTTTCTGGGCTCGATTCCTTCTGGTGGAGGCCCTCGTACAGGCAGATCCGGCGACGCTCTTTGCAGCCGTGCCGGCTCTGGCGGCGCTGTTCATCGCGGCAGTCCTGGCTGCGCTGCCGACCCGGGCCGGCGACCCGGGCGCGTCCGCCGGTCACAGCGTCGCGCGTGACCTCGCCGGCTGGGTCATCGTGGCAACAGCGCTCGCCGTCGGACTCGTGCCCGAGGCAGCGGCCTCATTCGTGTTCGGCAGCTGATGGACCCCCTGGGGCTGCTGTACGCCGCGATCGGGATGCTCGTGTACCCGGGTGGGGTCTACCTGACCGGCCTGGCAGGTGTGAGCGCCTGGACAGCCGGCCTGCCCCGCGGCCCCGCGTCGATCCGCGCGGAAGCGTGGGCGGCGATCATCGCGGCGGTCCTGGCAGCGGTGCTCGCGCCGATGGCCGGTTCGCCGGTGGCGGCGCTGCCGCCCGATCGCGGCGTGGCGCCGAACCTCGTCGCGGCGGCCATGCTGCTGGCAGCTGCATGCGCACTGGCGACGCATCAACGCTGGAGCACACGGCGGCTCGCCGCGGCACTGGGCCTGGGCGTGCCGTGGCTGGCACTCGCGGTGGGGGCAGCCTCCATACAACTGCCGGTGATCGCCGGGGTGCCCGGCACGACACTGGCCGCAGCCCGCTGGTGCACGGCTGCTGCGACGCTCATCGCGGCGCCGCTGGTGACGCAGCCGTTCGACGCCGGAGTCGCCCTGGGGCCGCGAGCCGTGATGCTCGGGGCCCTCATGCTGATGGCACTGTCGATCGCCCTGGCCGGGACGGTCACCTCCGGGTCGGCGCCGTTGGAGGCCCTGGTCGTGATCGCTGCAGGGGCCCTCTACGCGCTGCTCCTGCGCCTGCTGCAACGGGCTGTGGTCGTGGAGCATGCCGCGTTGGTCGTGTCCTGCCTGGCCTGCGCCGGCGCGGCGACGCTGCTCGCGCTGCTTGCCGCGCGTGGCTAGTTGCAAAGACGGGTGACGGGTGCGTAGCACGTGACCGGTGACCGATGCTGACTGCTACGATGGTGGCGAGGTGCAACGACGAACCGCGGCGCGGCGGCAGTGGGCGTAGTTCTCGCATCGTCGTCTCCGCGCCGCCGCGAGCTGCTGGCCCGCGCCGGCATCCGATTCAGGGTCGTCGAACCTCCTGCAGACGCGCCCGCTCCCGCGGGAGTCTGCGCAGACCTGGCGGTTCAGCTCATCGCGCGCCAGAAGGCGATGGCCGTCGCAGCGACGATGCCGCCAGGCACATACGTGATCGCCGCCGACACCATGGTGGTCGGCCCAGCAGGACCGTTGGGCAAACCGGGCACGCGTGAGCGCGCTCGCGAAATGCTCGCAAACCTGCGCGGCAAGCGGCACACGGTTTTGACGGGGGTCTGCGCGCTGCGTGCTCAATCAGAGGATGAGGCGCTGGGCGTGAGTCGCTCCGCGGTGAAGATGAATCAGTTCAGCGACGCGGACCTGGACACGTACGTCGCCTCCGGAGAACCGCTCGACCGGGCCGGTGCGTATGCGATCCAGGGTGGCGGTGGTGATTTCGTCGAGGCGGTTGCGGGTCGAGTCGATACCGTGGTCGGGCTCGATGTCGGTCTTGCGCTGCGCCTGCTCGGCGAGATCGGATACCCGGATCCGTTGCCCAAGGCCACCGACGTTTCGCTGATGGCATCGCGGCAACGACGTCCTATGTCGGCACTTCGGAGTCCGACGCGAGTCTGATCCCCTCGGGATTGCCGCATCGCGGCGGGATGCGGCTGAAACGGTACGTCACTCTGTCGTGCGCGCTCCTGCTTGTGCCCTTGACCTGCCTGGCGCCGGCGGCGTGTGGCGGCGGCGGAGCTCAGATCACGGTGGCGCTGACGGCCAAGGACAACGGGCCGTATCGCGCCGGCGACACCCCCACGTTCGAGGTGGTCGTGCGCAACATGGGACCTGGCGACGCTCCCGGTGTGGTGATTCGCGCCGACATGCCGGCGAATTTCCGCTACAAATCGACCGAGAACATCAGCGGTGACGGCGAGGCGCGCACGCAGCCGATCGACGCCCATGTGGGCAGCCAGAACCCGGGATGGGGACTGTGGGACCTGGCCGCGCCCACGCTCGCCAACGGCGAGAAGACGTACGCGAAGCTGACCATCGATTTCACGGTCGACATCGAAGCTGCGCCCGCGAAATACACCATGAACGCGCGCGCTTCCGACGACAACACAGCGAGTGACCTGATCAGCGCCCCCATCTCCATCGAGGTGCTCGCAGCACCACGTCTGGGGCTGACCGCACGGGTCTCACCAAGCACCGTCGTCGCCGGCGACATGGCCAAGTACAGCATCACCGTGACCAACACCGGGACGGCCATCGCCAGCAACGTCGACGTCCTCGTCACCCTGCCGCCGGTCGCGGTCTTCCTGAAGAGCGTCACGCCATTCGCCGGCAACGCCTCGCGGAGCAACCCGTCCGACCCGGCGCGCGGCAGCGTCGAGGTGTTCTACGGCGGATTCAACGTGCCGCCGGCGAGCAGCGTTGGTCCTGGCTTCATCACGCTCACCTTCATTGCGCAGGTGGTGGCCAAACCCACCTCGGGTTCGTACCCGCTCAACGTCCAGGTGACCGACAGCCTTGCTGATGTGGTGATGCTGCACAACGTGGCCTCGATCATCGTTCAGGCTGCAACGCCGTCGCCATCGTCGGCTTCTGCCGCGAGTCCCTCCGCTTCTCCGGCCCACTGAGGCGTGATATCCTCGGCGATCGCGCTTCTCCATGATTCCTGGCGCGCCCACAACACTGTTTGAGATGTACGCAATCCTGGAGCACGGCGGTCATCAGTACCGCGTCACCACCGGCGACCGGTTGCTCGTCGACCGCATTCCTGCGGAGATCGGCTCAACCGTGACCCTCGAACCCGTGCTCATGGTGGTAGAGGGCGGGGCGGCCGAGGTGGGCGCCGGCGTCTCAAGTGCCAGCGTGACGGCCACTGTGATCGCTCATCGCCGCGGCCGCAAGTTGCGCGTCTTCACGTACAAGCCCAAGAAGCGGCGGCGCCGCACCATGGGGTACCGGAGCCAGCTGACCGAGCTGCGCGTCGAGGAGGTGCGCAGCGGTGCCGCGGGTACCAAGCCGGCCCGGGCGGAGGCGAAGAAGCCCGCCGCCCGTGCAGACCGGGCGCGCACGCCCAAAGGCGAAGGCCGTGGGGAGCCGGCAAGCGGCACGGCTGAGGCGGCCACGGCGGCTGAGGCAGAGGTCGAGGTGCCGGCAGGCGAGACGCCTGCGGCTGAGCCTGCAGCGCCGAAGCCGGCACGGGCCAGGGCCGCACGACCCACTCCCAAGCCGAAGAGCCCGGCGCGCAAGGCGCCCGAGGACGCCAGCGATGGCACATAAGAAAGGAGGCGGCAGCTCGCGCAACGGCCGCGACAGCAATGCCAAACGGCTCGGCGTGAAGCGCCACAGCGGCGAGGTGGTGATGGCCGGAACCATCCTGGTGCGCCAGCGGGGCACCAGGATCCTGGCGGGCGTCAACGTCGGTGTGGGACGCGATCACACGCTCTTCGCGCTGCGCACCGGCACTGTCGCGTATGACCACACGGGGCACGATCGCACCCGCGCCAACGTGCGAGCCGTGCCGGTGCTGTCGGTCAGCGAGCTCATCGAGGATGCTGCCGGCGCCGTGCCCGTCGAAGCCGCCGGGTAGCGACGTCCAGCGCTGACTTCCTCGACCAGGTCGATCTCGACGTCGTCGCCGGGAACGGCGGACGTGGGGCGGTGAGCTTCCGGCGCGAGAAGTTCGTGCCCAAAGGCGGCCCGGACGGTGGTGACGGCGGGCGCGGCGGTAACGTGACCGTTGTCGCCGATTCGGGCGACACGACCCTGTCCGCGTACCGCCACCGGCGCAGGTTTCGTGCCCAGCATGGTCGCCCCGGTGAGGCTGGCAATCGCCGGGGTGGCGACGGCGCCGACGTGCTGCTGCATGTGCCGCCAGGCATGACCTGTTCGCGCCCGGCATGCGTGTGGTGGCGGTGCGCGGCGGGCGGGGCGGCCGCGGCAACGCGCGTTTCGCCACGTCGACGCGGCAGGCGCCGCGCGCGGCAGAGCTCGGCCAGCCGGGTGAGCAGCGGCGCATGCGCCTGGAGCTGAAGCTGATCGCCGATGCCGGCCTGGTCGGCCTGCCCAACGCCGGCAAGTCGACGCTGCTGGCAGCGCTGACGGGCGCGCATCCGAAGATCGCCGCCTATCCCTTCACGACCTTGCACCCGAACCTGGGGGTTGTGCAGACCGAAGACGGCCGCACCGTGGTTCTCGCCGACGTGCCGGGGCTCATCGCGGGCGCGCACCAGGGCGCAGGGCTGGGGATCGACTTTCTGCGCCACGTCGAACGCACCCGGATGCTGGTCCACGTCGTCGATGCGTCCGCCGGCGTCGACGCTGCGCGCGCCGCGCTGCGGACGGTGCTCGAAGAGCTGGGTGCGTTCAGCCCTGCGCTGGCGGCGCGACCCACACTGATCGCCTTCAACAAGCTCGACGTGCCCGCTGCTGCCGAGACCGCGGACATGCTGCTGCACGATCACCCCGGCTCGCACCGGATCTCCGCAGCGCGCGGCGACGGTCTCGGCGACCTGATCGCCGCGCTGGTGACCATGGCCGGCCAGGCGCGCGCGCCAGAACCGCTCACCGCGACAGAGCCCGACGACGCCACGCACCGTGTGTACCGCCACCGACCCCGGCGCGCGGCGGCGCCGCTGGTCACGCGCGAAGACGGCGCATACCGAGTCAGCGAGCCCAGCATCGAGCGCGCGGTGCAGATGACCGACCTCGACAACAGCGACGCGGTCACTCGTCTGCACCGCCGGCTGCAGCGCGCGGGCGTGGATGACGCGCTTTCCGCGGCCGGCTGCGTCGACGGCGACACGGTGCGCATCGCGGGTGAGGAGTTCACGTACGTGGACGGCGGCCTCGCGCCGTGACCGCACGCGTGATCGTGTTCGGCGGGACGTTCGACCCGGTGCACAACGGGCATCTCGCCGTGGCCGAACAGGCGCTGGCGCACTGTGACGCGGTCCAGGTGTGGTTCGTGCCGGCGGGCACGCCGCCGTTGCGCAGCCCTGCCCGCGCGCCACTGACTGCGCGGCTGGCGATGCTCCACGCAGCCACGACGCAGCGTCCCGAGCTCCGGGTGATGGACACCGAGAGCCGGCGCGCGGGCGTTTCGCACACCATCGAGACGATCACACAGCTGCACGCCGAGCACCCCGGCGTCGAGCTCTGCATCCTGCTCGGCGCGGACGCCGCCCGCAACATCGCCGAGTGGCCGGGTCACGACCAGCTGCTGAGCCGGGAGCGATTCGTCGTCGTCAACCGCAGTGGTGCGCAGCCGTTCGTGGCTGCCGATGCTGCAGCGGCAGGCTATGACCCGGCACGCACGCGACTGCTCAACATCGAGTCGCCACCGATCAGCGCCAGCCAGGTCCGGAGGCATGTGGCGGACGGCGAGTCGTTGGACGGTCTGGTCCCGGCCGCAGTTGCGGCGCTGATCGCCGAGTTGGGCCTCTACCGGGGCAGCCCAGCCATGCATAATGCCGGTGGATGACATCTGCTGACCTGGCCGGCTTGATCGCCGGTGCCGCCGCCGGCAAGAAGGCGCGCGATGTGGTCATCCTCGACATCAGCGGCAAGACCACGATTGCCGACTTCTTCGTCATCTGTGAAGGTGACACGGACCGCCAGGTTCGCGCCATAGTTGACAACATCGAAGAGACCTGCGCGTCGCAGGGGATGCGGCCGCTGAGCGTGGCGGGCTTGAAAGATGCGTCGTGGGCCTGCGTCGACTTCGACTCCGTGATCGCGCACGTGTTCCTCCCCGGGGAACGCACCTTCTACGACCTCGAGGGACTCTGGGACGTGCCCGCCCGCGAGTACGCGGGCTAAAAGCGCCGAAGACTCACGTCCCGAAGGGCTGAGCAGCGCCGGTCGCCACCGAGACCAGGTTCACCGCGGCGAGCAGCAGCGCCACGGCGCCGGCGGCGATCACCGCCGCGAGTCCGATCTTCTCCGCGTTGCTTAGATCGCGGCCGCCGATGCGCTGCAGCGGTGGGAGCGCGGCACCGAGTGCGGCACCGCCGAGCACACCGCCGAGGTGGGCGAAGTTGTTCACGCCCGGGAAGAAGAAGCCGAAGAAGATGTTGAGCGCGATCACCGTGATCGCGTAGTTGCGCACGCCGGCGGCGATGCCCACCGGTACGCTGCGACCCTGCACCCTGCCGAGCATCAGCAGCAGGCCGACCAACCCCGAGATGCCGCCGGAGGCCCCGATGCTCACCGCTGGCGCCAGGGCGAGGCCGATCTGCGTGGCGACGATCCACAGCAGGCTGCCCGCGGCAGCGGTGAGCAGGAACACACCGAGCAGCACGAGGCGACCGTATAGCTGTTCCACCAGCCGCCCGATCCAGAACATGGCCAGCCCGTTGAAGAGGATGTGCGCGTACGAGATGTTGTCGTGCAGGAAGGCGCTGCTCACGAAGCGCCACCAGTCCGCGTCGCCGACGTTGTCGAGGGCGCCGAAGATGAGCAGCTCTTCGTTCGGGCGCCCAGGAGCGAGCGAGCCCATGAGGGCCTTCTCGAGGATGTAGATGACGATGAAAGCGGCGAGCAGACCGTAGGTCGCGTACGGCTGCGTGACCATGGCGCGCCGCACCGGCGCCACGTACCCACCGGCCACGGTCTGCCGCTCAGCGAGGTCGACGGCGGCCAGCGTGGGCACCGGAGCGCCGTCGCGCACAGCGCGCGCCTTGGCGCGCAGTTCGCTCTCAGTGGGCAACCCGGGTGGGACGGGCAGAAGGGTGCCCGCGTTGCCGGCTCCCACCTCGACCCAGGCGGCGCCCACACGCACGGGCTCGCCGGTCGGAGCGGCCGCGCTCAGTTCGCCGCTGATGGGGCGCAGCGCGACGAGCAGCACATCGCACACCTGCGCACCCTGGATGCGCAGTCGCTCGTGACCCCAGCGGCGCGCCGCCTCACAGCGCGCCGCCAGGTCGGGGCCGGCAACCGCCGGGTCGGCCGGAGGGTCGTAGAACGCCACCAGCGTAGCCCGAGGGCCCGTCCACGATGCGGCGGCAAGCTCGTATGGACCGCCCAGCCCGGCGAGCCGGCTGTCTCTGCTGTCGGCGAGCCTGAGCCGGTACCGTGTGACCAGATCGAGGCCGACGGCCAGCGAGACGGGTGATGGCCCCGGTGGAGCGGTCCCCTGCGCGGGCGGGGCGGTTTCCGTCACCGGGCCAGTCTACCCAGGTGCGTCGATGCCTTCGCCGGTGACTCCGATCCTGGGTTATCGTCGCGTCGTGCGCCGCTCCTCAGGAGCCGGTGACGGTCCGCCGCATCTGACTCTCGGCGGCCTGCACCGCTCACTGCTCGACCGGATGGGCCAGCACCGCGACGCCGGCATCGCAATCGATTTCGAGCAGCGATCGTCGGTCTCGCAGGTGGCCGATGAACCGGACGAACGTCGCGGACTGTTCGTCACGCGCCGTTTCGAAGCTCGCCTGGACAGTCGTGCCGGCCGCGTCGACAGCGCACAGCTCACGTCCAGCGGCATGTCGCGGCAACCGCATTCGCGCATCTGGCTGGCACGCGAGGACTCGCGATACCTGTACTCCATCGACGGCGTGCATTTCGGCAGCCTCGAGGGCAGGCCGGACCTCTTCGACCTCACGCGGTTCGAACGGCGACTCGACGACGTCGCTGTCAGCGACGTGACCATCGAGCAGGTGCCACGCCAGCCGGCGGGAAGCGTGATCGTGCTGGAGGCGGACCTGCACGTCGATTCGTTCCGCAAGCTGCTCGCGGTCTTCGCCAGTGGCAGCGGTGACAGCGACGACGACCTCGACCTTCGCTCGTATTCGGTGGCGCTGTCGAGCGCCGACGACGTTGCGCTGGACTACTGGTGGTCGCTGGTCGGCAGCGAGATCCCGAATGGGCTGGCCACCGTGTACCGGCGCACCGTCGCGTGTCACGTGCAGGTGTCGGTGGCCCCGGCGGATGCGTCGACCGACGCACTGCGACCGATCGCCGTCGACGCCTCGCTGCCCCTGCTGCGCCACATTGACGATGTGTGGCGCATGGCCAACGCCGCTGGGCTCGCGCCGGCGGCGCCCGCACCGAGGGCGTCACGGGGCGCGCGCCGCAAGCCGCGCGCCTGACGGGCGCCTGCGCTCAGACGCTGCTCACGTGTTGCAGGGCGGTCTCTTGCACGGTTTTTGGCGCGGCTTGGTTGCTGGGGCGCGAGGGGACGGTGCGGGAGCAGGCTCAGCGTAGCCGGGCGGAGGCGTCGTCCCGCTGTACGTGCAGGGGTTGCTCGGATCCGGCGCCGGTCCCCAGTAGAAGCATCCGCTGCTGGGATTCTGCGCTCCGGGCAGGAAGAAGTTAGCGTCGTCGCCGGTGCCGCTGGCGACGATGTCCGGGGGCCGCGTGTACCAGTGTTTGGGCGTGCCCTTGAGCGCGGTGTCCATGTACTGATGCCAGATGGGTGCGGCGCCGCTGTACCCCGAGACGATGCCGTCGAGATGCCCGCAGTTGCCGTTCACGGCTTTGAGCCCGTAGTGCTTGAGGTCGCTCGGGCTGAACGGATACGTGTAGTCGTTCTCACCGGCCTCTATGACGTCGCCGCGCGCGATCGCGGACTTGATCCGGCTGACCGCCGGCGTGGACGTGTAGTCGAGGCATGACCGCGTCGAGTTGCCCACCCAGACAGCTGTGAGCAGGTCCGGAGTCCAGCCCACCGTGAGGTTGTCGATGAAGAAGTCGGCCGTCCCGGTCTTGGCGCTGACCCTGCGGTCGCCGAGCGTCAGCGGACCATGCGCGCCGAACTCACGCAAGCGGTTGCTGTCATTGCTGGTGATCTCGTTCATGATGAACGCGACGTTCTCGGGGATCACGCGGTGCCCAGCCGCGATCGGGTCGTACTTGAAGACGGTCCTTCCCGAGACGGCGCCGACGGTTTTGGTCACCGGCATGGGATCGTGGTGCACGCCCATGTTGGCGATGGTCGATGCGCCGTCGGCCAGGTCGATGAGCTTGATGCCGTAGCTGAGCGAGCCGAGGGTGGCCGCCCATTGATCCGCCGCCGGCCGGTTGTCCTTGTCGCCGATGGACTTCACGCCCATGGCGATCTCGAGGTTGGAGATGTAATCGATGCCGAGGCTGTACTCGACCTTGACCGCAGGCATGTTGAAGGAGTTGCCGAGACATGCCTTGAGCTCGCACGTCCCGTGCCACCTGCGGTCGTAGTCGAGCGGCGAATACGGCTTGCTTCCCTTCTGTGGGAACGAGTAGGGACCGTCGACGATTGGTGTGGTCATGTTGTACCGACCCGAGGCGATCGCACCGGTGTACGTGAAGAGCTTGATCGTCGAACCGGGATTAATCTGTACGTTGGCGAAGTTGTCGAAGTCGGTGCCGCTGAAGATGCCGGTGTAGTTCGCGGCGCCGACCATGGCCAGCACCTCGCCTGTCGTCGGGTCGATGTTGACCAGTGCGCCATCGTGCATGTTGTACAGGTTCGCCACCTGCTTCACCTGGTCGTGCACGGTCTTGTCGGCCAGCTGCTGCTTGCCGGGGTCGAGCGTCGTGTAGATGCGCCAGCCTCCGGGCTTCTTGTACTGGTCGCCGTAGTTGTCTCGCAGCCAGCCCTGCAGGAAGCTGACGAAGCTCGGGTCGAGGTTGGGTTCGGCGTCGGGGTCGCTCCACAGGTGGAACGTCAGCGGCTCGACGTACGCCTCGTGCTCTTGCGCCAGCGAGATGTCACCGTTGGCCACCATCGCCGAGAGCACGTCGCGCTGGCGCAGCTTGGCGAGCGGGTTGATGCAGCTCGCCCCGTCGCACGCGAAGGGGTTGTACAGCCCGGGCGACTTGGGCAGCCCTGCCAGCAGCGACGATTCGGCCAGGTCGAGCGCGCTCGCCGGTTTGTGGAAGAAGAGCTCGGCGGCGGTCTCGATCCCGGTGGCGTGGTTCCCGTAGTAGATCCGGTTGAGGTACATCTCGAGGATCTGATCTTTGCCGGGTTTCTGCGGGAAGTTGAGCTCGATCTCGTTGCCGAGCACGATCTCCTTGATCTTGTAGTCGATGCTGCGCGGCGGCGTGGCGCCGCCATAGAGCGAGATCTTGGCGAGCTGCTCGGTGATGGTCGAGGCGCCCTGGGTGACGCCGTTGTGGGTGACGTTGTTGACCCCCGCCGCCACCAGCCTGGGCAGGTCCCACGACCCCTCCTCGTAGAAGTGCCGGTCCTCGACGTCGATGGTGGCCCGCACCAGCCACTTCGACATGTCTTTGAGCGCGACGTGGGTATGCCGGAAGCCGGCGTCGTGGAAGATGTGGATGACCGCGCCGGATGCGTCGTACACGTACGAGTCCTGCGCCGGCTCCATGCCCACGATCGTGGCCGCGTCGGGCAGCTGTCCCTTGTAGGCGGTGTAGCCGGCGAAAACGGCGCCGACAGCGCTGGCGCCGGTCGCGGAGACGGCGGCGACCGCGATGAGAAGCGCCTTGACCAGCCGCCTCCGCCGAGGCATCCGCCGCCCCATCCTGTAGGCGCTGGCACGGCGCCGTCGCAGGTGGGTGAGCGCTGCCGCGCGCGGGCTCGTCCGGGCGGTGGCGGCCGGCCGCGCGCCGAGGCCCGCCCGCCGGCGGCGCGGAACGCGGGACGCGCTCGGGCTCACCCGGCGCAATCCAGCTTTGCAGCGAGGGGACGGCGTCTGGACACTGCTCGTGGAACGGCACTCACCGCGGTGGGTTACGTGGGACGGAAGACCATCGCGATTGCAAACAGGACAGCAAAGACGAGCAGGATGACCAGGCCAGCTATCTGCAATCGCGGACCGTCCTCGATCCAGAATGGCCCGAGACGGCGCCGTCCCGGGTAGCCCTCGTCGAGCGGCACTGGCGGCATGGGAGCACGGTAGCAGGGCCGGACTCGAGCCGGACTATCTCTGCGTCCGGCCCTGGAACGGTCCTATGACAACTCGGACACCGAAACTCGGGGGCGCCAATCGGGGCGACAGAATCGAACGCCGATGGCCGTGACTGCGCCGCCGCAGCCTGTGTCCTCGCCGATCGCGTTGCCCCCTGCGCCGCGCTCGGCGGAGGAAACCGGGCTGCCGTTCAGCTTTGTCTGCGATCTCGTCCTCAAGGTTCTCTATTTCAACGGCAGCCTGCTGGGGCGTGAGATTGCCAATCACGTCTGCCTTCCCTTTGCCTTCATCGAGACCACGCTGCGGTTTCTCGCGGACGAGGGATACTGCGCTTCGACCGGCGTGCGGACCGCGACCCTCGAGCCGGGCGAGCCGATCAACGCCGGCATGCAGTACACGATCTCGAGCACCGGCCGGCAGCGCGCCCGCGAGCTGCTCGAGATCAACCAGTACGCCGGCCCCGCGCCGGTGCCCATCGGCGACTACGCGTCGATGGCCGACCGCCAGTCACACGTCGACGGCATCATCAACCGAGCCCGGCTGCACGACGCCTTCAGCGAGCTCGTCCTGTCTGAGGAGGTGCTCGACCACCTGGGCCCGGCGCTCAACGCGCGCCAGGCAGTGTTCCTGTACGGCCCGCCCGGCAACGGCAAGACCACCATCGCCGAGGCCGCCGCGATGCTCATGGGCCCGCCCGTGTTCATCCCTCGCGCGCTCTACGTGCACGGCGAGGTCATCCGCTTCTACGACCCCATCCACCACGTGCCGCTCGAACGCGAGCTGCCGCCCCACGACCGGCGTTGGCAGCTTGCGCAGCGCCCCGCCGTGAAGGTCGGCGGCGAGCTGACCCCGCGCATGCTCGAGCTCGGCTTCGACCCTGTGCTCGGGTTCTACGAGGCATCGATGCAGTTGAAGGCCAACGGCGGCCTGTTCCTCATCGACGACTTCGGCAGGCAGCAGAACATGTCACCGCGCGACCTCCTCAACCGCCTCATCGTTCCCTTGGAGAAGAAGGTCGACTACCTGAACATCGCGCGCGCCGGCACGAGCATCCCGGTGCCGTTCACGTGCCTGGTGATGCTGTCCACCAACCTGCGCCCGCAGAACCTCATGGACGAGGCGTTCCTGCGTCGAGTGCGCTTCAAGGTGCACGTCCCCGACCCGACCGCCGAGGAATACAAGGAAATCTGGCGGCGCAACTGCATGGAGAACGGGCTGCGCTGCGACGAGCAGATCCTCGAGAGCCTGCTGCGCACGCACTACATCGCCAAGAGCCGCCCGCTGCACGGTTCGCACCCGCGCGACCTGCTCAACCACCTCGTGCATGCGGCGAGGTACCTGGGGCGGCCCGCGGAGATAACGCCTGAGCTCATCGAGCTGGCCTGCGAGACTTACTTCGTCGACGCTGACGACTGACCGCCAGCATCGATCATCTTTGCGCGGTCGGGTGGGACACGGGTCGTTTCGGTTATCGCTGCTTGAACGCCTGATCGGCGTTCAATGCCGCTACTGCGAGCTGCAGCGGACCAGCTGCGGCTCGCAGATGCCCTGCGCGACCCGTGTCCCACCCGACTCGGGGCGAGCGCGCGCGGTCTGTCGCCGCTTCGACGAAGGTGGCTCGCCGGGCTCGCTTCGCTCGACGTGGGAAACCCTTGCTACATCACCTTTACCGGCACGGCCAGACCCGGGGCCGCCAGCGCGGCGCTCCCAGAACGGAGGCGCTCGCCGGCCTCCTCGTCACCCAGCAGCCAGCGGACCCGGTCGACGGCTAGGCCTGCGATGCCCCCGGGGTCATCCGTCACCTCCGCGAGCAGGTCTCTGGACGCCGCTGGCTGTCCGCGACACATCTGCACCTCGGCCAGCAGCGCCGTGGAGATGACCTCGGTCGGCCAGGCGCCGACGGCCCGTGCGGAGTCGCGCGCGGCGCTCAGGCTCTCCTCCGCCTCGGCGTAGCGACCGGCCAGGACGAGCACCGCTCCCCGGGTGGCGCCCATGAGGCGGGCGAGGAACTGGGTCTGCCCCGGCGCGACGTCCAGCTTCGATGCGGCCAGATGTGCCATGGCCGCCGCGACGTCGCCGGCAAGCAGTTGCGCGTCGATCACCAGCGCGTCGGCGAGGATCGACAGGGGTCCGCTGGCGCTCGCGGCCTCCGGCGGCGAAGCCAGCCCGTCGCGGCTCATGGCGACCATGTACTCGACCGCCGGCAGCAGCGGGTCCCGCTGGCGCGCCGCGACGGGGACGAGCCGCTGGGCTCGCGCCAGGCAAGCGGCCGCCTCATCGATCCCGCCGGCCATGCGGTGGATCACCGCGGCGATGCAGTGGGCCTGCGCCTCGAAGTAGCGGTCACCCAGCTCCGCGCACACCGCCGCGAGGCGCGCTGCGTGGCCGAGCGCCTGCGCGGTGGCCTCGGCTCCACCGAGATTGGCGCGGATGAACCGGGTCCACGCCAGCGTTATCAGGGAGTTGCGCTGCTGGGCGAGGTCGCCGGTCTCGTCCGCAAGCTCCAGTCCCGCGTCGAGCCAGGCCGGAACCCGTGGATCGTCCGGGCGCTCCAGGGCGAGGGCCTGGCCGGCGGCGGCAACCCCCTCACGGTCGCCGAGGCGGGTGAAGATGCGCATCGCATCCTCGTCCGACGCCGCAGCCTCGTCCGTCCGGCCCATCTCGAAGAGCGTCATGCCGCGGTTGGCCAGGGCCCAGGCCCGCTTGGCCTCGTTGCCGAGCTCGGCCCAGCGCCCAGCCGCTTCGGCGAGCATCTCTGCCGATTTCGCGGTGTCCTCGGCGCGGACAGCGTTGCCGCGAGCGTGAAGCACGGCCACCTCGAGCTCGGCGTCGCCGGCGGGGTCGATGCGATCGAGCACCTCGAGGGCAGCGCTGCTCTGGCCGATGTCGATCTCGACCTCGGCCAGGCGCAACAGGGCCGCTGGCTCCGCGAAGCCGAGCTCGAACGCACGGCGGAGCAACTCGAGCCCGTCGCGGACATGGAAGCCCGCGAGCAGCTCGAGGCCGGTGTGGCCCAGCTCGGCCGCTGCCGCGTCGCGCAGCGCGGTGTCCGCAGGAACGTAGGCGGCGGCGAGTCCCAGATGGCGGGCGCGGCCCAGCGAGGTGGCGGCCACGGCGGCTGCCTGCCGGTGCCGTTCGCCGCGGGTCGCGTGGGGAAGCTGCTCGTAGGCGACCTCGCGGAGCAGGGGGTCGCCGACGAGGTGCCTGCCCTCGCGTTCGGCCAGGAGGCCCGCGGTGACCAGGCGATCCAGCGACGATTCCACGTCGCCGCCGGCCACCGCTGCGATCTCGACGGCCGTCGCCCCGTCCGTGAAGATGGCGACGTCCTGCAGCACCGCCTTGTCCCTCGGCGGCAGCAGGTCGAGACGGGCGGCGAGCACGGCCTGCAGCGTGGCCGGGAGGTGCCGGCGTGGCTCGTCGAGCGCCTCGCTGCGCACGGCGGCGGCGGCATCTCCGCTGCCAAGCAGCCGCACCAGCTCGCGGATGTAGAGCGGGTTGCCACCCGCCTGGACGGCGATCGCCCGGGAGGCGTCGACGGCCAGAGCCGACCCGCTGGCGAGCTGCATGGCCAGCCTGGAGGCGTCGCTACCCGACAGCGGCTCGATCCGCAGCGTCGTCGCGCCTGCGAACTTGGCAATCCACGTACCCGGCTGCGGCCTGCCCAGGAGGAGCAGGAGCACGGGCACGTCGGCAAGGCGCGCCGTCAGCTGCAGCAGCGGGTCGAGGTCGGCGGCGGTGGCGTGGTGGCAGTCGTCGATGACGAGGAGCAGCGGCTTCTCAGCGGCACGCTCCGCGATGAGCCGGCGCAGACGCCAGACGCCCTGTTCGTCGAGCGCGGCTGGTTTCGGGGATGCCGCGCCGTCGCTGCCGGGGGCGACGCTCGGCGCCAGCTGCCGGGTCAGCTCGATGGCCAGCCGGCTGCCGACCAGGGCGCCGTACCCGGGGCACGTGGCCCGCACCACGTTGCCGTCGGCTTCGACGCGCGTGCAGACCTCATCCGCCAGCCGGGTCTTGCCGACGCCGGCCTCGCCGCTGACCAGGATGACGATCGCCCGGCCGTCGGCGATCGCGCGCTGCCAGGCGGCTCGCAGGAAATCGAGCTCGGCGTCGCGTCCCATCAGCGGCAGCCGGCCGCCGGCCTCACCGCGCACCAAGCCCGGCCGGCCCATCACCTCGAACGTGGCCACGGGCTGACGCTTGCCCTTGAGGATCGCGGGGTCGCGCTCCCGCAGCTCGAACCGATCGGCGACCAGCTCCGCTGTCAGCGGACCCACGAGGATCTCGCCCGAGCCCGCGGCCTTCTCGAGCCGCGCCGCCACGTTGACGGCGTCGCCGATCACCGTGACGTCGCCGGCCTCACCGATGGCGGTGACCATCACCTCACCGCTGTTGATGCCGATGGAGAAGCGCAGGTCGTCGCCGGCTTCGCGGATTGCCAGCGCCGCCGCGACGGCGCGCTCGGCGTCGTCGTCATGTGCGGCGGGCACGCCGAACAGGGCCATCAGCGAGTCGCCCATGTACTTGTCGACCGTGCCGCCGTGCTCGACCACTATGCCGGCCACGCGCCGGAGCGCGGCGTCGACGGTGTGTGCCACCGACTCGGGGTCGCCGTCTTCAGCCAGGCTGGTGAAGCCGACCACGTCGGCGAAGAGCACGGTGGCCAGCTTGCGTTCCCCGATGTCGGTGTCCTCGACACGGTCGCCGTGCACCGGCGCCAGCGCGTTGCCGCAGCGGCCGCAATAGCGCTGCGCCTCCTGGTTGACGAACCCGCACGCGGGGCATCGCCCGCCGCTGAGCGAGGTTCCGCACGAGCCGCAGAACGTGAAGCCCTCGGGGTTGTCAGTGCCGCACGACGTGCACTGCGTCATGCCCCTATTGTGTCGCGATCCTGCCTCAGACCCGACGGCCGCCGTCGGCAGCGGCGCAATCGACGCACAGACCTTCGAGCGTCAGATCGCCGGCGCCGAGCCGAAATCCATGCCGTTCGAAGATGCGCTTGCGCAGCGTGCTCACGTCGGCTGCAGGAAGCTGCACGACTCGACGGCAGCGCACGCATACGAGATGGTGATGCGCGTGGTCGTGCGCGAGCTCGTAGTGCACGACGGAGCTGCCCAGGCGTGACTGCGTGACCAGGCCGTGCCGGGTCAGCAGCTCGAGAATGCGATACACGGTGGAGCGGTTGATCGCCGTGTAGCGCGCCTGCACCACCTGCCATACCTCGTCGGCGGTGGCATGGTGGCCGGGGTTGGCGGCAAGCGTCTCCATCACCAGCTCGCGTTGTGGCGTCACGCGCAGCCCCGACGCGCGCAGCGCGTTGGCGGATTGATGAGCCTCAGGCGGTTCGTTCGAGCTCAGCGAGATCCTCGGCGACAAGGTTGCGTTCCCAACGCTGCTCGATGTGGCGGTGCTTCCAGATGATCACGGCAGCGGCCCAGGTGACCACGAACAGCGCGACCACGACGTAGCCGGCGGTGTTGATGTCGAAGGCGCGGACCACCGTCCAGAACGGGCCGGTGAGGTCGAAGTGGCCTTGCAGCACCTGGAGCAGCTCGACGGTCCCGACAAAGAAGGCCACGGCCACCGAGAGGCCGGTGATGATGATGTTGTAGTAGATCTTGCGAATCGGCTTGGAGAACGCCCAGTCGTACGCGAAGGCCATGAACGCGCCGTCGAGCGTGTCCATCAAGCACATGCCGGCCGCGAACAGCACGGGCAGCACCAGGATCGCGTAAAAGGGCAGACCGCTGCCGACGGCGCCCGCGGTGAGCGCCAGCAGTGCCACTTCACTGGCGGTATCGAAGCCGAGACCGAAGAGGATGCCGATGGGATACATCTGCCAGCTCGAGCGCACCGAGCGAAACAGCGGCCGCAGGAACCGCACGATCAAGCCGCGCGCATCGAGCTGACGCTCGAGTTCGCCGGCGTCGTAGAGCCCGTGACGCATGTCCCGGAAGATCTTCAGGATGCCGATCAGGATCACCAGGTTCATCGCCGCGATGAGGTAGAGGAAGCCACCCGATACCAGCGCGCCGACCGCGGCTCGCGCCGCGGTGGCCACGGCGATGCCGAGCCCGAAGACGATGGTGGAGTGACCGAGCGAGAAGAAGAAGCCAACCGAGAGCGAGCGCTTGCCGTCGTTGAGGAACTTCCGCGTGGTGTTGTCGATGGCGGCGATATGGTCGGCGTCGAAGGCGTGGCGAAGCCCGAGCATGAAGGCGAGCACGCCGACCCCCAGACCCAGGACCTTGGGGTACTGCGGTGCGACGGCGAAGACCATCGTGCCCCAGCCCAGCACGTTGAGGCAGATCACGGCCGCGGCGAGCGCCCCAGCCCGGCGCCATTCCGCAGGGGTGAGAGCCGAGTGGATCCTCAGCATAGAGCGCAGTCTAGTCGCAGTTGCATATCTGATGCAACAACCAGAGCATCGCCGAGGCAAGGGAATCGCAGGGCCGCGCCCCGGGGATCAGGCCGCTACGGGAAGCAGCCGCGCTCGGTCGCCGGGCTGAAGCGACCTGCGATGTCGTAGCCGTAGACCAGGACGACCGTCCCCGCGCCCGCGCTGATCACCCGCTGCGGCCGGCCGAGCAGAGCCCGGGGCTCGGTGTCGACACAGCCGGGCGGGCGCCTGGTGATCAGGAAGGTCGGACCGCTGCCCCGGCGGTACCACGACGCATCGGAGAACAGGAAGCGGCACACAGCCGCGGGGCCCGCCGCGCAGTGCTCCTCCACCGGGAACACGTGCACGCGCTCGTCGCTGATCCACGTGAGCGGATGGCTCATCCAGTAGTCGGCGTAGCCGCGGTCGAGATGATTCGCTCGAAGCACGTCGACGATCCCTTGCCCGTCGATCGGTGCCTGGGCACCGGAGAACGTCGCCGCCGGGAGCACGGCGAGGCCCACCGCGGCGACCAGTGCGGCGGCACTGGCCCAGCCGCGGGCGAGCCATGCGCTGCGCCTGCCGGTCACACCGAGCGGCAGGGTTGCCGAAGCCGACAGCAAGCACGGGATCAGGTAATAAGCGCTCTGCGGGGACTCCGAGAGCCCGAGCGTGAGGTACGCGCTCAAGGTCAGAACGTCGGCCGCCGCCCAGAAGACGCAGTAGGCAACGACCCCAGTGTCGTCGGCATGCGGACGTCTGTGGCGGCGCAGCTGCAGCGCCAGCACCGCCGGAGCGATGAGCGGCACGACGCAGCCGGCGACGAGCGACAGCGCCTCCCAGGGGACCGGCAGCAGCCTGCCGTACCAGCCCCCGGTGATGAGCCAGGCGAAGCTGTGCGCCGCGAGTGGAACCGCCACCGGCAGTCGGCCCAGGTCGAAGCCCATCTGCACGGCGTCGGGCGAGAAGACGATGCCCGATGCAGCGGCCGGCGCAAGCGCACGGGCGACCACGGCGACGACCACCGCCGATATCGCGATGGTCAGGCAGCGCACCAGCGCCCGGCGGTCGCCGCAAACGGCCCAGAGCACGAGGCCGGCGGCGACCAGCGGGAGGAGGCCGTAGACGGCGAACCCGCCGTCACCCAGCAGGACCAGGCCGCTGGCGAGCACGATCAATGCCGTCGAAAGGGGGGTCAGGCGCTGCGCCGCTGCACGAACCGACGCCCACGCCAGGAGCGCCGCGCCGAGCAGCGCGAGCACGTGCGCTGTGGGAAACATGTATGTGAACAACGCGATCGGACCGGCGGCGATCGTTGCCACCAGCGCCAGCAACGGTGGGCGTCCCAGCGCACGCACCGTGGCGCCTACCACGCCTGCCAACGCGAGTGCCAGCAGGGGACCCAGGAGCTGTACCAGCGTGTGCCCGCCTGCCAGATGCAACAGCAGTCCCGCCAGGACGTTGGGGATGACCTCGCTGTGCAGCGGGATCAGCGTGACCTGATGGCCCGCCACGATGCCGGCGCCGAGATAGGCATTCCCGGGCGCGTCGGCATACAGGAACGTTGCTGTGCTGAACGGCACCGCGCGCGCGCTCACGACTGCGATGTACAGCAGCGCGGCGGCCCAGGGAACGGTGTCCGCGCCTATCGCCAGATCGACATTCGACCGCAGCACTGCGGCTCTCACCCGCGGCATTGTCGCCTGGCCCTGAAACGGGCTTGGCCGAGTAACCGGTCCTTTACAGCGCGATCAGGAGGGCGCGGGGCGCACAGCGATGGTCATTCGGG
>VBJV01000024.1:0-13297 GCA_005879785.1 Chloroflexota bacterium | reverse complement strand
GTCGCGGCCGCGCCTCCGCATGGATGGTGCCGCTCGTCATGGGCCGCAAGAAGGTGGTGTGATTCGACATGCCCATGGCCACGTTGCCGCCATCGCGCACGCCGATCATCGTCCCGGCTGATGCGAGCGTTTCGGCGATGGTGCAGAACACGCCACCGTGCACGAGCCCGTGCGGCTGCTTGATCCGATCGGTCACCGCAACGCGGGCGCGCACCAGCTCCGAACTCGCCTCGAGGATCTCCAGACCGTAGAGCGAGTCGAACGTCTCGCGCAGGTCGTCCAGAGGGGAACCCGCCACGCGCCGCGGCTACCGCGGCCCCAGGATCTGGAACACGTTCTGGATCGGCGCGATGGCGCCAAGGGACATCGCCAGCAGCAGGGCGACGCGCGCTCGATGAACGGGCAGGCGCAGCATCGCGACAGCGCATACCAGGGCCACCAGGATCAGCTTCAGCATCCCGACCATGGCAGGCGTGGTCACGGCCTCGCGCATCAGGAAGTTGGCTTCGAAGCGGCCGTGCCGGCCCAGGCCGATCACGGTCGTGATGGCGTCCGCGATCTGAGCGAGACAGGCTCCGGCGAACAGCAGCCGGCAGGCGACGTCGGTGAGGTTCTCGCGGAGGTGGCTGATGCGGACGGCAGCCGCCGCAGGCTGGCCGGACGTCTCCGGGACAACCTCAACCAAGCCGCGGTGCACGGGTCGCGACCGCGCCGGCGCGGCGATGGGGCTGCGGTGGCCCCCCTGCGTAGTCCGCATGCTCCTTCCTCTCCATCATGGCGCCTGCTCCCCATATCCGGCAAGGCGCGCTTCCCCGATCGGTTCGAGTCTACGAGAACGTTCAGGCGTTGCGCCGGCGCTTCTCAAGCGCCCCTCGAGGGCGCGTGAGACGGCTGTGCACGATGCGATCGATGCGAAGCACCGCTTGCACGATAGACTCCCCCGGATGATCGATCCTTTGGGAGGAACGCTCGTCGAGCGCCGGCTCGACGAGACGCTGGTCGACGTAGAGGGGCTGCCGAGCCTTCAACTCGACGCGGTCGCGCTCGCCGACCTCGAGTTGATCAGCAACGGCGCCTACTCGCCGCTGGCGGGTTTCATGCCGCGCGACGACTACAACAGCGTCGTGCAACACGCGAGCCTGGCCGGGGGAGTCCCGTGGACACTCCCCATCACGCTTCCCGTCCCTGCTGCCGAGGCAGCAACCCTCAAGGAGGGGATCGTGGTCGCGCTGCGCGACGGGCAGGGAGCGATCCGCGGAACCATGGAGGTCCAGGACGTCTTCGAGCGCGACCTGGAGCTCGAGGCCAGCGAGGTCTATCGCACCACTGATCCTGCCCATCCGGGGGTCAGGACCCTCCTGAGCGCGTCGGAGGTGGTCGCCGGCGGAACCGTGAACGCGATCCCCTACCACCACGGCAACGGCGCCATGACCCCGGCGCAGACGCGCGATGAGTTCGCCCGGCGGGGCTGGTCCACCGTCGTCGCGTTTCAGACGCGCAACCCGGTGCACCGTGCCCACGAGTACCTCACCAAGGTCGCGCTCGAGCAGGTCGACGGCCTGCTGCTGCACCCCCTGTCGGGCGCCACCAAGGACGACGATGTGCCCTTCGACGTGCGCATGCAGTGCTACCGGGTCCTGCTCGACCGCTACTACGTGCCGGACCGTGTCGTGCTCGCGCTCTTTCCCGCGGCGATGCGCTACGCGGGGCCGCGCGAAGCGGTGTACCACGGCCTGGTGCGTCGCAACTACGGGTGCTCGCATTTCATCATCGGCCGGGACGCCGCGGGCGTCGGGAGCTATTACGGCCCATACGACGCCCAGCACCTGTACGACGAGCTGGGCGGTGCGGAGCGCCTCGGCTTCACGGCGCTCAAGTTCGAGCACGCCTTTTACTGCCGCGCGTGCGAAGCGATGGCGAGCACGCGCACCTGCCCGCATGGCCCCGCGGATCGGGTAGCCTTGAGCGGGACGCGACTTCGCGAGATGCTCGCAGGCGGGGAGGAGATTCCCGTGGAGTTCAGCCGCCCGGAAGTGGCCGCCATTCTGCGCGCGGCCTACACGGGCTCACGAGAGGAAGCACCAGCATGAACCTAGGCCTCACCATCTGGCTCACCGGGCTGTCCGGGGCGGGCAAGTCGACGATCGCCGACCGCGTGGCCGAGGAGCTGCGCGAGCGCGGCCTGCCGGTCGAGGTCCTGGACGGCGACGAGGTGCGCCGCAACCTGTCTGCGGGCCTCGGCTTCAGCAAGGAAGACCGCGACACCAACATCCGGCGCATCGGCTACGTCGCCGAGCTGCTCACACGCCACGGCGTCGTGGTGCTCGTCGCCGCGATCTCGCCGTACCGCGAGGTGCGCAGCGAGATGCGCGACCGCATCGGGCGCTTCCTCGAGGTGTACGTCGAGTGCCCCATCACCGTGCTCGCCGAGCGCGACGTCAAGGGGCTGTACCGCAAGGCGCTCGCCGGCGAGATCGATCACTTCACCGGCGTCTCCGACCCGTACGAGGCACCCGACGATCCCGACGTGTGGATCGACAGCAGCGTGGAGACGATCGACGAGTCGGTGGCGAAGGTCATGACGGCAATCGAGGGGCTGGCGCGGCCCGGCGTGGCCGTCGTCCAACCCGGCTAGCAGCCTACACCGCGCACGCCGCTTGTCGGTGACCCCGGATCACGCCATCGCGGCGCGCCTGGCTGCCGAGGCCGGCTCGCTGCTCCTGGAAATTCGCGCGGGGCGCGGGACCGAGGACCAGCGCTCGCTGGGCCGCCGTGGTGACCAGGCCGCGCACGACCACCTCATGGCGGCGCTACACCGCCTCCGCCCCGCCGATGCGGTCCTTTCAGAGGAGGGGGTGGACGACCCGCAGCGGCTGACGCAACCGCGCGTCTGGATCGTCGACCCGCTGGATGGCACGCGCGAGTTCTCCGAGCCGGATCGCGACGATTGGGCGGTGCACGTCGCCCTCTGGGAAGCGGGCGAGGTGGCGGCCGCCGCGGTGGCCCTGCCGGCGCGCGACCTCGTGCTCTCCACGCCGGAGGTGGCCGCGCCGCCGCCGCGCGACGCCCGTGCGCGGCTGCGCATCGTCGTCAGCCGGACGCGCCCGCCCCGCATCGCCGAGCAGCTGGCCGCCCGCACCGGAGCGCAGCTGGTGCCGATGGGCTCAGCCGGCGCGAAGACGGCGGCGGTCGTGCTCGGCGAGGCTGACGCGTACGTACACGCCGGCGGTCAGTACGAGTGGGATTCGGCGGCGCCTGTCGGTGTGGCCCGCGCCGCCGGGCTGCATGCTTCGCGCCTGGACGGCAGCGCGCTCGTCTACAACGGCGTGGACGCGAAGATGCCCGACCTGCTGGTCTGCCGGCCCGAGCTCGCCTCCATGCTCCGCTCGGCCATCGACGACCTGCTCTGAAGCCGCACGACCTCACCGACCACCAGCGTCGCCGGCGACGAGACCCCGGCGCGCTGCGCCGCCGCGTCGATGTCGCGGAGCATTCCGGTCACCACCTGCTCGGCCGGGGTCGAAGCCGCGGCGACCAGCGCTGCCGGTCGGTCCTCGCCGAGCACGCGCGCGAGCCGTGCCGCGAGCTCGTCGAGGCCGCGCAGCGGCATGAGCACGACCAAGGTGTCCGCCGCCGCCGCCAGAGCCTCAAGGCCGTCGCTCGCCCCACCGTCGCGCTGCTGGGCGGTGACAAACGCAACTGACGACGCGACGCCGCGGTGCGTGAGCGGGATCCCCGCCAGCGCAGGCGCCGCGGTTGCCGCGCTCACGCCGGGCACCACACGCACGGCAATGCCGGCGGCGATGAGCGCCGCAAGCTCCTCGCCTCCGCGCCCGAAGATGAACGGGTCGCCGCCCTTGAGCCGGACCACCAGCTGCCCCTCGCGCGCGGCGTCGATCATCGCCGTGGTGATTGCGTGCTGCGGCGTGCTGCGCAGGCCGCCGCGCTTGCCCACGTTCACGACACGCGCGTGCGGGTTGCACAGGCTGAGCACGGCCTCGCTGACGAGCGCGTCGTGAAAGACGGCGTCCGCCGCTGCGAGAAGCTCGGTTGCAGCCCCGGTCATCAGCTCAGCATCGCCGGGCCCCGCTCCCACCAGGTGCACAGCGCCGTCCACGCGGCCGGGGTGTTCGACCAACGCCTCGGCGAGCGCGGCGGCGCTGCCGAAATCGCCGCGGCGCAGGCGGTCGCGCACGTCCGGCCTGAGCAGGCGCCGGTACGCGATGCGCTGCGCCGCCGCTGAGACGCTGCGCCGCCGCATGCGCCGGCGGACGGTGCCGATCAGGCCGGTGAGCTGGCCCCACTCAGGGCCGACCACACGCTCCAGCCGTTCCCGCAGCGCCGCCGCCAGGAAGGGGCTCTCGCCGGCGGTGGAAACAGCCACCTGCAACGGCCCGCGCCGGACCAGCGCCGGTGATGAGTAATGACAGAGCTCGGGATTGTCCACGGTGTTGAGGAGCACGCCGCGGGCGTCCGCTGCCCCCCACACCCGGCGCTGCAGAGCCGCATCGAACACGGTGTTGATGGCCAGAAAGCATCCCGAGAGGTCGTCGTCGCGGAACGCGCGGCGCAGCCAGCGCACACGGCCGGTCGACTCCATCGCGTGCAGCTCCGGATGGACGTCTTCAGCGACGACGCTGACGTCAGCGTCGCCCTCCAGCAGCATGCGCACCTTGGCCAGAGCCGGCTCCTCGCCTCCGATCACGACACACCGGCGGCCCGCCACCGACAGCGCGATGAGGTACGGCGTGTGCGCGCTCACGCCGCGGGTTCCACGGTGAAGCGATCGCGCAGGCGCGTGACACCGAGCTGGTTGCACCAGTCTCCGAACGCCTCCGCGCCGCGACGCTCTCGTGCGAACGCCTCGAGCAGGGGGCGCAGCGTGTCACAGATGTCGTCGAGGCGCACCGACTCCGCGTACAGCAGGTTCAGCCGCGTTCCCTGCGGATCGCCACCGACGTACACGTCGTATTTGCCCAGCGTCGTTCCCACCAGGCCGATGTCGCCCAGGTACGGGCGTGCACAGCCGTTGGGGCAGCCGGTCATGCGGGTGCTGATGCCCGCGTCGCGCAGACCGAGCTCGTCGAGCACGGCCGCCAGCCGCCGGATCACAGCGGGCATGACGCGCTCGCTCTCGGCCACGGCGAGGCCGCACGTGGGCAACGCGGGACACGCCATGGCGAGCTGGACCGCTGGGTGCAGGTCGCCGTTCACGGCCACGCCATGCTCGCGAAGGATCGCCTCGACAGCGTCACGCTCCCCCTCCTCGACGCCGCTGAGGATCACGTTCTGCTGCGGGGTCAGGCGCACCTCCGGGCGCAGCGACTCCACGATGGCGCGCAGGGCGCTGCGCAAGCGGGCCTCCTCGGCGTCGGCGATACGACCGTTCTCGATGTAGAGGCCCAGGAACCACCTGCTGCCGTCGCTGCGCTGCCAGCCCAGGTGGTCTTCGACCCGAGGCCACGAAACGGCGCGAGGATCGCCCAGCTCGAACGACACCTGGTCCTGCACGCGCTCGCGGAACCAGGCAAGCCCGCGATCGGCGATCAGGTACTTGAGGCGCGCATGGCGGCGGTTGGTGCGGTCACCATGATCGCGCTGCACGGCGACGACCGCGCGGCTGACCTCGATGACCTGATCCGCGCGCACCGACGCCATGGGCACGGCCACGGTGGCGAACGTCTCCGGCTTGTTGCGTGTGCGACCGAGGCCGCCACCAACCAGCACGTTGAAGCCACCGAGGGCTCCGGATCCGTCGCGATACGCGACCAGGCCCAGGTCGTTGGCGTGGACGTCGACGCAGTTGTCGCCCTCCAGGCCGATGGCCGTCTTGAACTTGCGGGGCAGGTACTGCTCGCCGTACAGCGGCTCCTCCTCGCCGGGCGGCGTGGCCGAACCACTCACCAGGTCGCCGTCGAGCCAGATCTCGTGGTACGCGCCGGTGGCCGGTGCCAGGGCCGACACGAGCTCGGGGAGGAGCGCGGCGACGCCGTCGCGGAGGGCGTCGCGAATCGGCGCAGGACAGCACATGATGTTGCGCTCGACGTCGCCGCAGCCCCCCAGCGTGGTCAGCAGCGCATCGTTGATCGCCCTGATGCTGTTGCGCAGGTCGCCCTTGAGGACGCCGTGCAGCTGAAAGTCCTGGCGCGTCGTCACGCGCAGCGTGCCGTTGCCCCAGCGGTTCGCCACGTCGTCGTGCGCGAGGTACGCCTCCGCCGAGACAACCCCGCCGGGAATGCGCGTGCGGATCATCATCTGGTGATGCTTCTCGAGCCCCAGCCGGCGCGCTTCCTTGCGCTTGTCGCGGTCCTCCTGCTGGTACACGCCGTGAAACTTGAGGAGCTGCACGTTCTCCTCGTTGAAGGTCGGCGTGTCCTGGGTCAGATCCTCAGCCAGCGTGCCGCGCAGGTGGTTGCTGCCGGCCTTGACCCTTTCAACCTTGGACAGTTCGTCTTCGAGCGGCGTGCAGCCGCAGGTCGTGCACATGACAGGGGCGGAACCTTCATGTCCTCGGCGCTGCGGGGACGGCGCCGGTCACGACGCGATCTCCACGATGCGCAGCGGCTGGCGCACCCCGTTGATGCCGCACTCCTTGTCCGTGTCGGCCTCCCACCACCAGCGCCCCGCGCGCTCGTCCTCGCCGGGCTCGACCGCGCGCGTGCACGGTGCGCAGCCGATGCTCGTGTACCGCTGCGCGTAGAGCGGGTGCATCGGCAGCCCCCGCTCGGCCATGTAGGCCCGCACGTCGGCCGCCGACCACGCGATCAGCGGGTTGAGCTTCACGATGCCGCCGTTGTCGGTGTCGAGATGCACCGGGGGCACCGCGGCACGGGCGGGGGAGTGGGAGCGGCGCAGGCCGGCAAGCCAGCAGTCGACGTCGCCGAGCGCGCGGCGCAGCGGCAGCACCTTGCGCAGATTGCAGCACTGCTTGCGCAGATCGACCGACGCGTAGAAGGCGTTGACCCCATGTGAGGCGACGAACGGCTGCAGGTCGGCGGGCTCGGGGTAGACCACCTCGATGGGGCGGTCCCAGTGGGCCCGCAGCGTTTCCAGGTAGGTCAGCGTCTCCTCAGGCAGCCGGCCCGTGTCGATGGTGATGACCCGGATCGAGGGGTCGAGCTCCATCGCCATGTCGGCGATGACCACGCCCTCTGCCTGCAGCGAGGTGACGACCGCGCGCCGGCTGCGCGGGAACTCCTGGATGGCCCAGCCGATCATCTCGGCAGCGTCCAACGTCTCGAAGCGCTGCTGCAGACGCCCGATGCTGGCCGCGGAAAGACGGCGGCGCTGGCTCACGATGCGTCCGGAACCGCGTGGCTACCCACCGCGGAGAGAGAACCGACAGCCCGGCCTGAGATCGAATGCCTCGTACGCACAGCTACCATCTCGCATCGCGCTGGACCTCCTTTCCATGAGCCCCCATGGCGGGCGCCTTGAATCTTGACTGGTCTAGTCAGATTTAGCGACCGATGATACGGGCGGGTGTCGCGAGAATGCAACTGGGCTCGGATGGTGCGTCAACCCCTGCGGCGCGCGGCTGGTTTGAGGTGGTGAGACGTTCGGCACAATGGCGGAATGAGCCTTCCGGCCAACGTGATCGATGTTACCGACCAAACCTTCGCAGCGGACGTCATCGAAGCGTCCCGTGAGCGCCCCGTGGTGGTCGACTTCTGGGCGGCGTGGTGCGGGCCCTGCCGCGCGCTGGGCCCGATCCTCGAGGAGTCGGTGGCGCGCCACGGTGGCGTCACCCTGGCCAAGCTCGACACCGACGCGAATCCACGCACGGCGGCGGCCTTCGGCATCCGGGGCATCCCGGCGGTCAAGGGCTTTCGCGACGGCAAGGTCGCTGCCGAGTTCGTCGGCCTGCAGCCCCGGCAGCGGGTCGAGCAGTTTCTCAACGGGCTGGCGCCCGCGGCGGCCGAGCCCGTCCCCGGGGACGAAGCGGGCCTGCGGTCTCTGCTCGAGCGCGATCCGGAGAATCGGGCCGCGCGTCGCGCCCTGGGCGCGTCGCTCATCGATGCCGGGCGGCTGGAGGATGCCGATGAGGTGCTGGCCGTCGCCGCCGCCGACCCGGTGTGCGACGGGCTGCGAGCGCGAATCGAGTTGATCCGCGACGGCGACGGCGTATTCCTCGCCCCGAATAAAAGCGGCGCCGTCGACACGGTCCGCAACCTCATCGTCAGCATCGGCGGCAGTGGCGAGCCGGCTCGGTCGCGGCTGCGGCGCGTGGCCGTCGGCATCATCGAGGCCGAGCGTGACCACGAGCCGGCGGTCGAGCAGCTCCGTCGCGAGCTGGCCTCAGCGCTGTTCTGATCAGCGCAGCGCGATGAGCGTCGCCACTCCCAGCGCAGCGCAGTAGTACGCAAACGGATCGAGCCTGCCGAAGCGCAGGTAGCGCACCAGGAAACGAGCGCTCAGGTAGGCGATCACGCCGGCCACTGCAGCAGCGCCGGCGGCCAGCAGTGCGGTGGGACGATCGGGTCCGAGATCGGGTACCTCGAGAAGTCCGGCGCCGAGAATGATGGGCGTCGCCAGCAGGAAGGAAAACCGCGCCGCCTCCTGGTGACGCAGCCCGGCGACCAGCCCGGCGGCCATGGTGACCCCGGAGCGGGAGATGCCGGGAAACAGCGCGGCCACCTGGCACACACCGACGAGCAGTGCCGTACCCAGACCCAACCCCTCGACGCGCGCGTAGGCGGGATCATCGGGCGCGTGCTGTCGGGCGCGTGACGCGGCGATGTGCTGCCGGCGCTCATCGCGGCGCCGGAATGCCTCTGCGCCGAGCAGGATGCCGGCGTTGACGACGAGGAGCGCGCCTGCGGTTCGTGGGTCGGCGAAGTTCGCCTTGAGGCTGGCTTCGAACGCGAAGCCGATCACGGCGGCGGGAACTGTCCCGATCAGCAGCATGATCGCCAGACGCCCGTCCTCATCGCGCACGTCGGCGCGCCACAACGCGCGTGCAAACCCAGTGACGATGCGCCACCAATCGCGGCGATACAGGACGACGAGCGCCGCGGCGGTGCCGAGGTGCAGCATGGTGAGCACCGGGACGAAGGCGGGATCGGATTGGCGAAATCCCAGGTGCAGCAAAGGCGGAGCGACCACGGCGTGCCCCAGCGAGGACACGGGGAAGAGCTCGCTGGCGCCCTGCAGCACCGCGAGGAAGAGGATCACCCCTGCGCCGAGCATTGCGCAGGGACGTTACACGCCTGGCGCTATGCCTCCGGCCAGGGTCTGCGGCCGAAGAACGCCGCGAGCCGGTCCGGTACCGGCGCGTCGCCGGACACGGGCACCTCCGGCCCGAACGCCTTGCCGCTGGACTCGTCGCCACGGTTCTCGGGCTTCAGCGCGCGCTGCGCCCAGGCAAGGGCGTGCGCTGCGATCTCTTCGTCCAGCGGCCTGGTCTGCGTGGTGGCTCGAGCGATGTCCCAGCTGTGCACGGCGAATTCGGTCACCTGATGACTGACGCGGTTGGTCTTGGCCGGGTCCAGCGGCGCCTGCTCTCGCCACGCGGCGAGGAGCCCCGCCGCTCCGCGTGGTACGCGCCACCCCGGGCCATCTCCGTGAACAGCGTGGTGTCGAGGATCACGTGGTTGGTCAGCTGGCTGATGTTCCACGAGCGGCACGGCGTCGGCAGGTCGACCTGGTCCGGCCGGATCGCGACGATCAGCGTGTGCGCCTGGTCCAGCGCCCGTACCAACAGGTCCAGTGGTTCGGCTTCAGGCATGTGAGGGGGTCACTCACTCTATCGTTCGTGTGCGCGCATCTGTGGAGCCGCCCATCTCGTGATTTTGGAGGACAGGTCGCATGCAGCTGGGAATGGTGGGGCTGGGACGCATGGGGGCCAACCTGGTCCGCCGCCTGATGCGGCACGGCCATGAATGTGTCGTGTACGACGTCAATGCCGACGTGGTGCAACAGCTCGCCTCGGAGGGCGCGATCGCGTCGTCGTCGATCGACGACTTCGTCGCCAGGCTCAGCGCGCCTCGGGCCGCGTGGGTGATGGTTCCGGCCGCGCTCACCGGGGCCACCGTGGAGCAGCTGGCGACCTCCATGCAGCGCGAGGACATCATCATCGACGGCGGGAACAGCTACTACCGCGACGACATCGATCGTGCCGCCGAGCTTGCCGAACATGGCATCCATTACGTCGACATCGGCACGAGCGGCGGGGTCTTCGGGCTGGAGCGCGGATTCTGCCTGATGATCGGCGGCGAGGACGCCATCGTGCAGCACCTCGACCCGATCCTCCGCGCGCTGGCTCCCGGCGTGGACAGCGCTGCGCGGACGCCGGGGCGTGGCGGCGAGCCGTCGAGCGCCGAGCACGGGTACCTGCACTGCGGTCCACACGGCGCCGGACATTTTGTCAAGATGGTCCACAACGGCATCGAGTACGGGATCATGGCCGCGTATGCAGAGGGCATCAACGTCCTCAGCAAAGCCAACGCCGGCAAGAGCGACCGGCAGCACGATGCGGAGACTGCGCCACTGCGCGACGCTCGTTACTACCAGTACGACATCGACGTCGCGCAGGTCGCCGAGGTGTGGCGGCGCGGCAGCGTGGTCGCGTCCTGGCTGCTCGACCTCACCGCCAGTGCGCTCAACAAGTCACCCGGCCTGAGCGGCTTCACCGGACGCGTCTCGGACTCCGGCGAGGGGCGCTGGACGGTGCTCGCCGCCGTCGACGAGGGCGTGCCAGCAAACGTTCTCAGCGCCGCGCTCTACGAGCGCTTCAGCTCGCGCGGCGAGGGCGACTTCGGTGACCGCCTGCTGTCAGCGATGCGTCAGGAGTTCGGCGGACACGTGGAGCGGCCGGCGGGCGGGTAGCTACGTCGCGGTGTCGAACTCCGCCGGCGAGCGGCGTCGCAGCCGGCGAACTGCCAGCGCGGCCGCAGCACCGAGCACGGGAATGACAAGCGCGAGTGGCGCCTCGGGCACGTCTGGAGAGGACGCAGCGAGGAGGGAGGTGCCGCCCGACTGGCGCATCACGCGATTGACGGAGCCCTGGGATCCGCTGGTGGTGCTGGCCTCGCAGGTGGTGTCGCATCCGTCGGAAAGAGCCACCTGCACGCGACCCTGCGCATCCATGGTGATGTCGTTGAAGTCGAGCATGTTGCGCTGGCTGCAGATGTCGATACGACCGGACGGTGGGATCGTCGTGCCCTGGAGGTCGACGCAGCCGCGCTGCACGAAGTCGGCCGGCGTGGTGTCGACCGTGGTCCAGGTGGCGCCACCGTCGTAGGTGGTGCTGATGTACAGGTGCCACGGCTGATCTTTCGGGAAAGCGTTGACCTGGTCGTCGCCGACGTCGGCCGTCCCCAGGAAGGCGAACGCGGCGCGGTCGTCGTCACCGGCGATCACCTCAGGGAACTGCACGTTGTTGACGCCGAGGATGGAGCTGACGTCGACCGGGTTCGACCAGGTGGTGCCGTGGTCGTGGGAGACGGCGATCATCGCCTGCGTGTGCGTGCCATTGACCGGGGGGACGCCGGTCACGTCAGGCGGGTTGTGGCCGTTCTCCCAGCCGTAGTAGAGAACGCCGCTCGGCCGGCTGATGCCCACCGAGGGGTCACTCTCGTCCGGGTTCTCGACGAGGTTCTGCCCGCCGAGCCCGTCCGGCACCTGGGTGGCCGGGACCCTGTGGAGGATCCAGGTGGTGCCCATGTTCGTGCTGACCGAGAGCGTCGGCTGGCCGCCCTGGAACTCGGTGTTGGTGCCTTCCTGGGTGGTCGGGGTACCGCCACATCCCTTGAGCGGGACGTAGGCGGTGCCGTCAGGGGCGACCCGCACGTGGCCGCTCAAGCCTGAGCAAGCACCGCCTTCAGCGGCAAACGGATCGGTCGGTGGGACGTTGGCTGCGGTGTTGGAGATCTGCGTGCCCGGACCGAAGGTGACTCCGCCGTCGACGCTGACCGCGCACGATTCGTTGAAGCCGTTCTGCGCGCAGTAGTAGACGGCGTCGGGGTAGGCGGGGCTCGGGGGCGTCGGCACGGGCGCGGCGAACGGCCCGGCACCGAGGGTCTGATGATCGAGTACGGTGCCGGCGCCGCAGCCGGCGATAGGCGTCCAGCTGGCCCCGGCGTCGTCGCTGAACGATGCAGAGGAGCAGGCCGCCAGCAGCTGGCTGTTGAATGACCGGTTGGCGTACGGGTCCACCATCGTGATAGCGTCGAGCGTCGCCACCGCTGTGGAGGGCTTGGCGTTGGCCACGGTCATCGTCGCCGGTGAGACGGCGTCGTTCCAGGTCAGCCGCTTGACGTTGGTCCCCGATCCGTACATGGCGGCGTTGCGCGCGGTGTCAAAGCCGATCGATGGCTCCCCGCCGCTCATGGAGCTCGCCACTGTGGTGTCGTTGTCAGCCGGGAAGGTGCCCGCGATGGTGCGGACCGTGTACTCGTCGTAGGTATTCGGGGTGCTGGCGCGAGCCACCATCGGACCGACGGCTGCGACCACCATCGCGCCGGCGAAGCAAATACCCGCGATTCGACCGCTATACCTTGCGCGCACTCCCCTGGCCTCCTTTCGAATGCCCTTCCTGATCTGGGCCACTGGCTGGCGGGCCGCGAAACAGGCCCGGATCACTGTACTGTACATATGTCGGAGGTTCCGCCGGGGAAGGAAATGCAGTTCAGGGAGGCCAGGATCAGGTCATGAGGACGCCAACTCGAGCGCTGTTCCTGCTTGCCATCGTGCCGGCTCTCCTCTGGGGGATCGCCGCTTCGCTCGGCACGTCAGCTCGTGCGGTAGGTCCGCTCGCATTCGGTACTGCGGCGGCGCTGCCGAGCTCCGATGGAGGCACAGAGCCCCGCTACACGGTCACCCCTGACGACAAGCATTACGCCATCAGCAACTCCGGCGGCACTGCCAGGGTCTGGGAGTCGGACGACGGCCTCACCGGGTGGCAGCTCACGGCCGGCACGCCCGCCAACCAGACGAGCCTGTCCACCATCGACGTCGACATCGTCTCAATGCCCACCGCATCGGCGCATCCGGGCCGGCTCATCGCCGCCGAACTCGACGAAGCGGGGCTCAACTTCCGCATCTCCTTCTCCGACGACGGAGGTGCGACCTGGACATCGTCAGACGTTTCCGCGATCGGCCAGCTCGTCCCAGTGCCCGGTGGGGAGCTCGGCGATCAAGATCGTGAGTGGCTCGCTCCGGGGCCAGGCGATCGCGTCTACCTGCTCTTCCACAACCTCGCGTCGGGGACGCTGAACCACAACATGTTCGTGGCCACCTCGACCGACGACGCGACGTCCTGGGGCGCTCCCATTCCGACCACCAATCCCAGCACGCA
>VBJV01000122.1 GCA_005879785.1 Chloroflexota bacterium | reverse complement strand
ACGATGTCACCAACGGCGACAACGAAGCCATGCAGTGGAAAAACGACGAAGTCCAACAACTTCTCGCCAAGGGCCGGGCGACTGTCCCTCAGGATCAGCGGAAGAAGATCTACGACCGTATTCAGGAAATCGTGCAGGTCGAATCGCCGGCATTCGTGATGAACGAGCGACCGATCCTGCTCGGGGCATCTTCGGCGGTGCGCGGCTTCACCGCCGACCCGCGCCAATACCTGCACTTCGAGAATGTGTGGCTCCAGAAGTGACCTCGCCCTTAGCCGCGGGGCGGTTGGCCTATGCCTCGGACCTATCCATCGAGGGCAAGCGGGCAGTTGTTGCAGCGCAGCACCCGACGTCGGCGCTCGCCGGTTTGGAGGTGCTGGCCGCGGGCGGCAACGTCATCGACGCCGCGGTGGCGGCCGTATTTGGCGCCGCGGTAGGCGACGTGGGGCGAACGGGCATTGGCGGGTACGGCGGACACATCGTCTACCACGAGGCAGCCACAGGACAAACATGGCTGGTGGACTTCCCCTCCCGAGCGCCGCGGGGAGCCGATCCGTCGCTATTTGCGATAGCCGAAGCTACCACCCCCGCAACCGATCCGCGCCAGACCGGCCCGCTAGCCGTCATCGTTCCGGCGGTAGTGGCCGGACTTGCGGCTGCACACGGCCGTTTCGGTCGGCTCCCATGGTCCGCGCTGTTGGCACCAGCCATTCGCGCCGCTGAAGAAGGCATCGAGTTTCCAAGCCCGGGCCGCGAGCAGGTGTTCGAGCAATACGAGCGTGCCCATCTGTATCCCGAGACAGTCCGCGTGTTCGTCGACGCGTGGGAGGGCGAGCGGCTGCGCCAGCCGGACCTCGCGCGGTCACTCCGTCGTATCGCTGACGATGGGCCGCGCGTGCTGTACGAGGGCGACCTGGCACAGCAGATCGTGGGGCATGTGCGTTCGCTCGGCGGGGTACTCGACACGGCTGACCTCATCGACTACGAACCAACCATGGGTACGGCGATGACGGTGCGCTATCGCGGGTCGGACATTCACTTGCCCGGCGGAAACTCCGGAGGAGGCGTGCTGGCCGCGGTGCTGGCCGAACTGGACCTGCTCAACCTGCCGTCGATGGAACCCCTCGGCATCGTGCGCATTGCCGCGCTGGCCGAGACGTTCGGGCGCGTTTGGCGAGACCGGCTGGCGCTGGTCGGCATCGAAAACGAGGGCCGACACACCAACCACCTGTCGGTCGCCGACGTCGACGGCAACGTGGTGGCGTGCACTACAACTCTCCAGCTCCTGATGGGCAGCGCGGTGACGGTACCCGGCACGGGAATCGTGCTGAACAGCGGAATGGCGCTTTTCGACCCAGCCCACGGACGATTCAATTCACTCGCACCGGGCAAACCCGCGATAACCAATATGTGCCCAACGGTCGTCGTGGGCGATCGCGGACCGCGTCTATCAGTCGGCGCCAGCGGTGGACGGCTGATCCCGAGCATCGTCGGCCAGATCGTCACCCTCGTGGTGGACCATGATTGGTCCGTCGAGCAAGCGCTGGCTGCGCCACGCCTGCACACGGCAGGGGACGGGCGCCTCGAGTTCGAGGATCGGCTCGAGAATGCAACCGTGCATGAGCTCGCGGCGCGTGGCTACGATCTGGTGGCTCGGCCGTGGGGCAGCTTCGCCCTCGGGGGACAGTCGCCCGCTGTCTGGTTTGACGACCACGGGCGCCTGTTCGGCGCGCCCGATCCACGTCGCCACGGAGCGGCGGCCGCGCTGTGAGGACGCAATACAAATAGGACCATTAAGCTTCATGAAGCGTTTCGGAGGAACTTCCTGACCATGCCCGTCAACATAAATCGCCTCGAGGAGGCTGCCGTCGAGTTGAATCGAAGGGCAGCGGTCGCGACGCCGCTCGATGCGCGCCGTGCGCACAAGGCCGCTGCCGACCGAGAGACCAACAAGCTCGCTAAATACGTGCTCAACTCGATTGTCGACAACTCCGAGTTGGCGGTG
Source organism: Chloroflexota bacterium (assembly GCA_005879785.1). Taxonomy (GTDB): domain Bacteria; phylum Chloroflexota; class Dormibacteria; order Aeolococcales; family Aeolococcaceae; genus CF-165. Next base: position 2,005 of record VBJV01000122.1, on the reverse strand, counting down.
GTCGAGGAGCGCCCGATGTGCGGCGATACCGGTGTGCCACGGTACTACGTTAAGGCTGGCAACGACGTGCAGATCGAGGGTGGCTTCGCCGCGCTCGAGCACGCCCTGCGCCGGGCACTCGCGACTGCCACGCATGACGTCAAACTCCGCTCCAACCGCGTGCACCCGCTGACGCGGCGCAATCCTGGCAACAACGTCGGCGTATTCGCACCGAACATCGACTACCGGTTCGAGCCCGAAGGCGACTGGATCGACATTACCGCGGTGCACAAGGGCGGTCTGTTCGGCAGCGACTATCGCATGTTGTTCCCTGGCGACGGCATCCCCGGCATCAAGCGCTTCGTGGTCGACACGATCGCCTCGTTCCACCGGCGGGGTATGGCTTGCCCACCGGCGATCGTCGGTGTGGGTATTGGCGGCACCAAAGACCAGTCTTTCAGCTTGAGCAAGGAAGCCGCCTGCCTGCGCCTGGTCGGCGACCGGCATCCCGACCCTGCGGTGGCCCAACTGGAGGATGAGCTCCTGGAGCTGTGCAACAGTACCCAGATGGGGGTGATGGGCCTCAAGAGCGATACGCCTGTCATTGACGTGCATTGCGAGATTGCGTATGCGCACACGGGCGGCACTCCGGTGGGTGTCAGCGAACTGTGCACCGCGGTTCGGCGGTGCACGATGCGCTTGTACAACGATGGTCGCCTCGAGTTCCGCGAGGACCCGCTGTGGTTCAACGACTACATGCGCCGCGAAGGAGTGGAATGGGAGCTCTCGAGCTGGACTCAGTCTGCGGCGGCTGGGCCGTTGGAGGTGAACTGAGCGTGGCCGACAACGAGGACGTTCGTGAGTTTCACCTGCGGGTGCCGCTGAGCGACCCAGACGTGCGCCAGCTACGCACCGGCGACGTGGTGTTCCTGTCCGGGCCAATCTTCACCGCGCGGGACGGAGTGCTCGGTTACATGCTGGGTGAGGGCCATCCGGCGCCGCTTGATATCCGCGCCACGTGCAATGTGGCGACGACCTCCTCACCGGCTGGAGTCGAGGTCAGCCCGGGTTACTTCGAGGTCGCCTCGTTACAGGCAACGGCTGGATTCCGGTATGCGCGCTGGATGGAGCCACTGTGCCGCGACTACGGCGTACGCGCCGTGATCAGCAAAGGCGGTATGCCAGAGGAGATTTACAAGCAGCTTGGCGACACGCTCGGGGTGGTGTTCTTGACCACCCTGGGCTACGGCCTGGGGGCCATCTATGGGCACGCGGTCAAAGGGGTGAAGGCGGTCTACTGGAAGGAGCAGCTCGGCATTTCCGAGGCAATGTGGATCCTGGAATGCGACGAGCTCGGTCCATTGATGGTCGAGGGAGACACGCTGGGTAACAGCTTCTTTGCCGAGCATGCCGCCGAAGTCGACGCGCCGCTCATGGCTGCCTATGAAGGCCTGCCAATGCCGATTTTGAGTCGCCTGGGCGAAGAGCAGGATCCCCGCAGCGAGCTGACGCGCGGGTGACCCTTTCGTCCGGACTGGATCTCTCTTGTGATGTGCTGATCCTCGGCTCCGGCGGCGCCGGATTGCTGGCGGCGCTGCACGCGGCGCGGAGTAAGCCCGGTTTGCGCATTGTCCTGGCATCCATCCAGGGTGGCTACAACGCAGTCCTCGATCCGGCTGACTCCCTGGACAAACACCTGACCGACACGCTCGAGGGTGGTCAGTTCATCAACCATCAGGAGCTGGCGTACACGCTCGTGCGCAATGCGCCGACGATGATCCATGAGCTCGAGACGGTTATCGGCTGCTTCTTCGATCGTCGCGCTGACGGCCGTATTCACCAGAAGCCGTTTGCCGGCCAATCGTTCGATCGCACGGTTCATCGTGGCGATCTGACCGGCATTGAAATTATGGGTCGTCTGCGCGATGCGTTGTTCGCCGCGCCGGTGCACGTGTTCGAAGAAGTCCGGGCCTTGGACCTCGTCCGATCCGCTGACGGATCCAGGATCGCTGGTGCGGTGCTGCTC
>VBJV01000121.1 GCA_005879785.1 Chloroflexota bacterium | reverse complement strand
GAGGGTCGACGGATCCGGGCAGGAGATGCCCTGAGGGTTCTGTCCGGCTGGTGCGATGGCGAACGGGTTGCGCCCGTCTACGCCAGTCGGATTGATTGTCGATGGCGGAATCGGTTGGTACACGCCGCTGGCGCCGGCCACGAGCTCGCCATGCGTGATTGCAGTCTGGCCGTGGCTCGATGGTGCAGGTGGTGGCATTGCAGCCACAAGATTTCCACCTGCGGCTGCACGGGTAGTCATAGGTGTTACCGCTGCGACCGCGGCGACTAACAGAGGCCCAAGAGTGAGCCGGGTCACCGGCTACACCATTGACGTGGCGGGCCAGCTGGGTCGATACAGCTACCACCAGCGTCCGGAAACCAAATATCACCGAGGACTGGATCACTGCGCAAAACACCTGATACAAGCGCCGTCGTTGTTGCCGAAAGCTCAGGTATGTTGCTCTGACGTCCATCGGGGTACAAGACCCGGGCTTCACACGGGCCGCCGTATACGGCCACGAGCACAAACGCGTCATCTGTTTGTAGTCCCTTGCGCGCGAAGTACGCTGCGCCGTCCTCACCCATGCGATAGAGCGCGTTCGACAGCGGGTAGAGATTGCAATCGTGCTGGGCGATGGTCGCGCCGTCATGCATAGCGGCGTTCTCTGGGCGCCCTATGACGGCGCCCCCGCTCAGGTGTGTAAGCAACCCGGGCTGATCGTTGGCCTCAGCCCACTTCAGCCAACCGCTTTCCCAATTGCTCGCGTCGGCCCAGTGCTGCGCCACCGAATCCGGCACCGCGCCGTTGGTCATGTTGCGCACTGGAGGCGCAGAGGGGACGTGCTCCTGCTGGAGGATGTCCGGCGGCGGCACCTTCGTCACGCCATACGGTTGCCACAGCGCAGCGCATGCGGCGGGCACGTCCTCGATCGGTGTGGTCGTCCGCACCGACGAGCACGGGCCAGCGACCACCGAGTGAGCCGGCATCGACGGCTGTGGCGTCGCTTTCGGCGCGACACGTCCGGCGCTTCCGCACCCTGCGTCTGCCAGGGCCAAACCGACCAGCGCTGCCACGCTGAGCCTCCGCACTCCGTCACCCCGTGACATGGTCGCCCGGAGGGTGGACAGGGGACCCACGAAACACCGGACAAAACCGCTGTCCTCCTCCCCGTGACGCGGAAGAATGACGGCTCGGACATCGCCTCCGCAAGCCCCTTGGGCGGACAAAGATGAACCGCTCCATGCAGGCTCTGCTGAAGCAGTCCCTGGCAGCGAGCTAACCCTGAGCCCACATCAGGCGCTCGCGTCCCAGTCTAGGCGCATCTGATCCAGCATCTGCGCCGCCAGCGCAGGCGCCCGCGGAACCTCGACGTCGAGCTCGTGGTTGCGCGCGAAGCCGCCACCCGACCAGTTGGCGCTGCCGAACAGCACCGTGGTCGCATCCGCGACCGCAGCTTTCGCGTGCAGCCGCTCGCCTCGTGAGCGATACAGCCGCACCGCGATACCCGCATCGCGAAGCGCCGCGAAGGAAGGGTCGCTGGGTCGCTGAGACGGGTCCAGCAGCACACGAACCGCGACGCCGCGCGCGTGGGCCGCCTCGATCGCGCGCACGGCGCCTGTGTCCGTCAGGACGAAGAGCTCCACGTCGAGCGACCTGCGCGCTGCGTCGATCAGGCCGATGACCAGCGGGCGGATCTCAATGCCCGGCAACGTGGATGCGACGATCACGGCGGGATCGGCGACCACGTCGGGGAGCACTGCGCTACGTCCGCACGTCGCGAGGTCGCGGGCGAAGACGCGCTCGAGGCTGGTCACCGCCGGACCACGAATCATCACGTCGTAGTCGTGGTTCCTGGGCGATTTGACGCCCCAGTTGATGCCGCCGACCACCGCGACCGCGTGGTCGGCGATCAGCAGCTTGACGTGATCGATCATGAGGCGGCGCACCGGGTAGTCGATGACGCCGATGCCCGCCGCGCGCAGGCGCACCGCAGTGCCTGCGCTGTGCTGCTCGGAGGGATCGTCGACCACCGTGACCGTCACGCCGCGGCTGTGCGCCGCGACCAGCGCGTCGGTCAACTGCGGCTTGCCCAGCTCGTAGACCTCAACCTCGACGCTGAGGCGCGCCGCGTCGATCACCGCGCGGAGCTGCGTGAACGTCGCCGGTCCGCTGCGCAGCAGGGTCAGGGTGTCGGCGCCCGCCCGCACCGGAGTCGCCGGCCCCAGCAGCGGCGCTGGCAGCGGCGAGCCGGCCGCGCCTCCGGCCGTGCCAGCACAGGCCGTCTGCACCGCGGCCGCTGCCCAGATCAAGAGGCAGGAGCGCCAGTATCGCCCGGTCATAGCGCGAGGACGATATCACAAATCCGTGTATATAGCAGCGACAACTCGGCCGCGCCCCCGGATATCGCGATCACGCTATGGGCAGTCGAGCCGCCCGTATACTGGCCAGCGTGCTCTGTGTAGGAGGCGTTTTTGCGTGAAGACCGCGCTCGCCGTCCTCCAGGTCGTCAGCGCCGTGGCGGTGATGCTTGGCATCCTGCTCCAGACGCCGAAAGCGACAGGGCTTGGCGGGACCATTGGTGGCGGCGGCGACGCAGGGGGCGGCTACCGCCGGCGTCGCGGGTTGGAGGCCAGCCTGCTCCGCTTCTCCGCGGTGATGATCGCCGTCTTCGTCGTCGTTTCGATTCTCTCAACCTACGTCACCAAGTAAGGTGGCTGCGCCGCCACAGGCGCGTCGAGATCGGGGCTGCGGTCGCGCTCGGAGTCATCGCTGCGAGTTCGCTCGCGTTCGCGCTGAGCCTGCATTTCGGCGTCATCGGCGGACCTGACTTTCGCGAAGGCGTCGTGGCCGCGGAGCGGCCCCTGTCGCTCGATCCACTGATCGGGGGTGACGATCCCGCGGTGCACGACGTCGGGCACCTCTTGTACCGATCGTTGCTCCGGCTGGACAAACGCGCGTATCCATCTCCCGACCTGGCAAAGGCATTCACAGTCAGCGCTGACGGGCTCACATATCGTCTGGGTCTCGATGCCGGCCAGCGATGGTCGAACGGGCACGCGATCACACCCGACGATGTGCTGGCGACCGTCGCCTTCGCGCAGTCATCGCGCGCCGTGGATCGACGGGTCACCGCCGCGCTGCAGGGCGTGCGCGTCGGGCAGGAGGGCAGCACCCTCATGTTCACGCTGCCCACGCCGCTCGCCTCTTTTCCAGCAACATTGACGCAGCTGCCCGTCCTGCCACTGGGTGGACTCTCGGCGGCGGCGCTGGATTCGCTGGCGGCGCACGCGTCGCGTCCGATGCCGACCTCCGGCGCGTACCGGGTGTCGGCCAGTGGCAGCGCATCGATCCTTCTGGAACGCAACCCGTACGCTCCGGTGCGGCCGCACCTCGCGCAGTACGAGCTGCGTCTGTTCTCCAGTTTCGCCGACGCTGCGAGCGCCTTTGCCCGCGGTGACATCGACGCCCTGATGTCGACCACACCGGCACAACGCGCGCGGTTACTCGGCACGCACGGCGCGGTGGCGCACGACATCAGCACGTTCCGTTTCGTGGACGTGCTCTTCAACCAGCGTGTCCCCGGACTCGATGACGCGGTGGTGCGTCAGGCGATCGCCCTGGCGGTCAACCGCGCGGCCATCCTCAGCGGCGCGCTCCAGGGTGCCGGGGGCGTGGCGCAGGCCGACGCGGTCACCGAGGGCCTGCCGTGGGTTGCCGGCACGCTACAGGCACCGCCCGCATCCAGCGACACGCCCGACGCGCTGCTCGCCGCCGACGGGTGGACCATCGGCGACGATGCCTTGCGCCAGAAGGCAGGGCAGGAGCTCGACTTCACCCTGAGCGTTCCCAACGCCGATCCGCTGCCGGCTGTGGCACGCGAATTCGCGAATCAGATGAAGTCGATCGGTATCGGGCTGCGCCTGCAGTTGATGAAGCCATCGACCTTCGTGCCGTCGGCGCTGGTCGCACGCTCGTTCCAGTTGGCGCTGGGCGACTGGGACGAGGGCCCCGACCCCGACGTGAGCTCGTTCTGGCGGTCGAACGCTGAGCCACCGCAGGGCTTCAACGTCTCCGGCGCGGCGACCGACCCGTTCCTGGACCGGGCACTCGACAGCCTGGCCACGCTCGCCGATCCACAGGCCAGGATCATGTCGGCGGGTGACGTGTCGCGCTTCCTCGCCGCCGACGTACCTGCGGTGTTCCTCTATACGCCGGCGGAGGCGTTTGTCACGCGCGTGCGCTTGAAGGGCCAGCGCTTCCTCGTCGATGGCGGCAGCGCGGCCCGGTACGACACGGTCGCCTCCTGGAGACGATCGTGAGCCGGCACTTCGCGCCGCTGGTACCATCGAAAGAACCTCGCCGAGGTGGTGGAACTGGTAGACACGCAGC
>VBJV01000023.1 GCA_005879785.1 Chloroflexota bacterium | reverse complement strand
GCACGAAGCCCGTGACCCGCTCGACCGGCTCGCGCAGGCCCAGGCTCGACGCGATGTCGTGTCGCACGCGTGGTGTCGCAGTGGCGGTGAACGCGCCGACCGGCGGGCGGCCGCATGCCGCGATGGCGTCGCCGATGCGTCGATAGTCCGGCCGGAAATCATGTCCCCAGTTCGAAATGCAGTGAGCCTCGTCGACAACGAACCGACCGACGTCGAGCCGACGGAGTGTGTCGACGAATCCGGGCGCTCCGATGCGCTCCGGCGCAAGGTAGAGGAATCGCAGCTCTCCCGCTGCTGCGCGAGCCGTGATTGCGGCGCGCGCCGCTGCCGGGATCTGGCTGTGCAGGCACTCAGCGCGGACGCTCAGCTGATTCAGGCGCGCCACCTGGTCGACCATGAGCGCGATCAGCGGCGACACGACGAGCGTGAGCCCGCCGCCGGCGATGCCGGGAACCCAGTACGCGATGCTCTTGCCCGAGCCTGTGGGGGCGACGAAGAGGACGTCCGCTCCGGCCTCCGTGGCCGCGACGACGTCGGCCTGGCCCGGGCGGAAGTCGTTCAGCCCGAAGGTCTTCTCGAGGACTGCGCGGGCTGCCGGAGACGGCTCGGCCGCGAGGCGAGTGCGGCTGCGCAGCGGCGTGTCTTGCTTCGGCTGCACCGCCGGATTATCCGCAACGCAGGCGGACGGGGCCCGGTCAGGGCTAAGGTGTGCGGCGCGTATGGACCTCAGTTTGACGCCAGCAGAGCTGGCTTTTCGCGACGAGATCCGTGCCTGGCTGCAGGCCAACAACCCCGGGCGCGGCCCAGAGGACATCGAGGAGAACTTCGACTTCCGGCTCGCCTGGCAGCACACGCTCCACGACGCCGGCTTTGCCGGCATCGCCTGGCCGAGGGAATACGGTGGCCGGGGTGCCACGCCCGTCGAGCAGACGCTCTTCAACGAGGAGATGGTCCGCGCTCGCGCACCGGCGCCGGCCAACATCCTCGGGCTGATCATGGGCGGGCCGGTGGTCATGGCGCACGGGACCGAGGCCCAGAAACAGCGGTTCTTGTCGCCGATCCTCTCCGGTGACGAGGTGTGGTGCCAGGGGTTCAGTGAGCCCGATGCCGGAAGCGACCTCGCCGCCGCGCGGACTCGCGGCGAGCGCGTCCAGGGCGGATGGAAGGTCACCGGGCAGAAGGTTTGGACGTCGTTTGCGCACCGCGCGCGCTGGTGCATGCTCCTGGCCAAGACGAACGACGAGCCGCGCTACCGCAACCTCAGCTATTTCATCTGCGACATGCAGCAGGCGGGAGTCTCGGTGAGACCGCTGCGCCAGAGCACGGGGGAGTCGGAGTTCAACGAGGTCTTCTTCGACGGCGCGTTCGTACCCGATGACAACATCATCGGCTCCGAGGGCGGTGGCTGGAACGTCGCGCTTGCCACGCTGATGTTCGAGCGGCCCGGCCTGGGCGCCGCGTCGGCGCTAGGCATCCGCATGACGCTCACCGAGCTTGCGGAGCTCATCCGGGCGCGGGATCTGCAGGGCGACGCGGCCATCCGGCGGCGCTTCGCAAAGCTCGTCGCGGAGACGGAGACGATCCGGCTCAACGGCTATCGCGGCCTGGCCCGCGCGGGCGACGGCGTCCCGGGGCCTGAGGGCTCGATCGTGAAGATCCAGTGGGCCTCGATCAACCAGGCGATGACCGAGCTCGCCTTCGATGTGCTCGGCGAGGCGGCGCTGCTGGACGGCTCGCCGTGGACGTACAGGCTCCTGCGCGCGCGCGCGAACTCGATCGAGGGCGGCACCAGCGAGATCCAGCGCAACATTCTCGCTGAGCGTGTACTCGGACTGCCACGTCTGCGCTGAGAGGCTGCGTTTGACATGCGATTTGATCTGAGCGACGAGGAGCGGGCCATCCGCGAGGCGGTGCAGGGCCTGTGCCGCGCGGTCTACGAACAGCGAGCGTCGAAGATGGCCGGCGCCGACGGCGCCGATGAGTTCTGGCCGAAGCTGTCAGCATCAGGCTGGGCTCAACTTTGCCTTCCTCGGCTCGCGGGCGGCCACGAGGCAGGGCTGCTCGAGCTCTGCCTGGTCATCGAGGAACTCGGCTACTCGCTGGCACCGGCGCGGTACATGGGCAACGCCGCGGCCGCGCTCGTTCTCGGCGGGCTGGACGACCCGCACCAGCGCGGCCGGGCGGCCGCCCTCGGCGACGGCGAGCGATGGGCCGGCTTCGGCCAGCTGCTCGCGGACGGTGCAGGCTTGGCCGTCGACACAGCGGGCGCGGACTTCGTGGTGCTCATCGGTGATGGCGGGGCCGTTGTCGTGGACCCGACCCCGCCCGGCGCCACGGGCACGCCGGGTCTCGACCTAACACGGCGTTTCACACGCGTGTCGGGATTCAGGGGCGAGCGCGTCACCGGCCGGCTGCAGGAAGCAAGCGACTGCATCGAGGTGCTCATCGCAGCGGAGCTCGTGGGGGTCGCGCAACATGCAATGGAGCTCGCCGTCGAGCATGCCAAGCAGCGCGAGCAGTTCGGCCGTCCGATCGGCGCGTATCAGGCCGTATCCCACCGCTGCGCCGACATGCTCGTGGCCGTCGAGAGCGCGCGGTCGGCGGTGCTGAGCGCCGCCTGGACCGCGGACCACATGCTCGAGGAGCTGCCCTTCGCAGCGTCGGTGGCCAAAGTGTCCGCCGCGCAAGCCGGGTGGCAGGTGACGGCCGCCGCCCTGCAGGTGCACGGCGGCATGGGCTTCACCTGGGAGCACCCGATCCACCTCTTCTTGCGCAGGGCCGCTGCCTCGTCGCGGATGCTGGGCAGTGTCGATGCCCACCTCGACCGCATCGCCGCCCTGAACGGCGTCGCAGCCGCTTCAAGCGGCGATGCCCTGCCCGCGCATGAGTTGGTTGCACCCGGAGGGCGCCTCGCGGCCGGCCGAGTGACGCCCCTCGGCCAACAGGCCGCAGGTCAGCCTGGCTAAACTGGTCAATCGTTATCCGTTTGGTTCCAGGATTTGTTCCAGGAAAGGAGGAACGCGATGAGGAGGATGTCGATCCTGCCGGTCATGGTCGCCCTCGCCGGGCTGATCGCCGGCTCAATGGGCGCGAGGGCCGGGTCACCGGACACTCTCGTGACCGTGGGCAGCCCGACGGGGCCGTTCGCGCAGAACAAGCAGAACGAACCCGCCCTGGCAGTCGACGCCAGCCACCCCAACGTGCTCGCCGCGGGTGCCAACGAAGAGGTCGACATGGAGGCATGCAATGCCGGGACGGACAATTCGTGTCCTTTCACCCCGGGTGTGGGCGTCTCCGGCATCTACTTCTCCTTTGACTCCGGCGCCAGCTGGACGCAGCCGACCTATACAGGCTGGTCGGCGCGCAATTGCACCGGCACCGTCGGCGACTCCGATGCGGCTTGCTCGCCGCAGGCCGGCGGCCCGATCGGTACGCTGCCGTGGTACTTCGAGAACGGGCTCATCTCCGACGGTGACCCGGCGCTCTCCTTCGGTCCGCGGCCGGGCCCGAACGGGTTCAGCTGGAGCAACGGCTCGCGGCTGTACTACGCCAACCTGACGGCGAACTTCAGCTCCACCTTCAAGGGATTCGAAGCGATAGCCGTCTCGCGCACCGATGATGTGGCGGCGGCCGCGGCTAGCGACAAGAGCGCCTGGTCAACCCCCGTGATCATCTCCAAGCAGTCCCAGACCACCTTCTCCGACAAGGAGCAGATCTGGGCCGACAACGCGACGTCGAGCCCCTTCTTCGGATACGTCTATGTCTGCTGGGCGTCGTTCGTCGGCCAGGAAAAGGGTAACGCAGCTCCGGCTCCGCTGCAGGTCGGGACGTCCAAGGACGGTGGCCAGACCTGGACGGTGCGCCCGCTGTCCTCGGCGGCCAACAACAGCCAGCGCAATCCGGCGGACGGGTGCACCGTCCGCACCGACAGCCACGGCGCCGCCTACGTGTTCGGCGTGGGCACCGACCAGTCGCAGGGTCACCAGTCATTCGAGCTGCTGTCGAAGTCGACGGACGGAGGCTCCACCTGGAGCACGCCGAGGCCGGTCGTCGGCCCGGTGAACCAGCCCGGCATCTTCGACCCCGTCCAGGGGCGCCCGGAGATCGACGGCATCACCGGCGCGCGCAGTGACCTTGCCCCTGCGCCGAGCGTGGACATCGCCAACGGCGCACCGACGGGCACGGATGCCACCGACCGCATCGTCATGACGTACGTGAGCGGCCCGATCGCCACCCCGCGCGTGTACTTCTCGGAGTCGTCCGATGGCGGTGCAACGTGGGCCGCATCGCGAGCCATCGAAACCGGCGGCGACCGAGGGTTCTACACCGCACCCTCGATCTCGCCCGACGGCAGTGACGTGTACGTCGTCTACAACGCGTTCACCACGCCGTACCGGACCAACACCACCGATCCGCGGCTGCTCGTCGGAGTGGTGCTGCACGCGGACAGCGGCAGCAGCGGCACCGGCGCGTTCTCCGAGCTGCACCGTGGACTGCCGGGCGACGCGCGTGGCTCGAGCGCCAACGCGCTGGTCGCTGAGTTCCTCGGCGACTATGTGTACGCGGTGGCCACCCGCGACTACGGCGCCGCGGTCTGGAACGACGCGCGCAACGCCGCCGACTGCCCGGCGGTCGACGCCTGGCGCATCTCGCTCGAACCGGGCAACACGGCGCTGACCAAGCCGGCGCCGGAACAGGACTGCCCGTCGCTGAGCTTCGGCAACTCCGACATCTTCGGGGGAGCGTTCGCCGACCCGACGCCATAACCAGCAGTCAGCAACCGTGGAAGCCGCCGCGCCGCCTGGCGCGGCGGCTTCATTCTTTCAACAGCGAGCTGAGCAGGTCGAGATACTGCAGGAGATGACGAGAACCGAGGAAGTGCGCGCGCACTCGCTCGCGCGCGGCCGCACCGGTGCGCTCGGCGCGTGCAGTGTCGCTCAGGTAGCCGAGCACGGCTGAACCGAACGCACCCAGGTCATGCGGTTCCACCAACGAGCCGCTGGCGCCGTCCTCGATCTGCTCCCGGATGCCACCGACGCGGCTCGCCACCACGGGCCGTGCTTTCCACATCGCCTCGGCGACGGTGAGCCCGAAGCCCTCGGCCAGGCTCTTCTGGACCACCACATCGGCCCGCCGCTGCAGCGCGTTCACGATGATGGCGTTCTCCTCGAGGTCGTTCATCGGCAGCGTGGCCAGGTGAATGCGCTCGCGTGCCGGGCGAGCAACGGCCAGCGCGGCGGTGCGCGCTTCCACGTAGGCTGCGTAGCCCTCGGGGTCGTCGCTCACCGCCCCTACCGCCGGACCGGCGACCACCAGGTGCGCGTCGCTCCACGGAGCCACATGGCCGGCGAACGCGTCGATGACGCCGACCGGATCCTTGAGGCGGTCCCAGCGGCTGACCTGCGCGATCACGCGTGTCGACGGCGTGAGCCGCGACACCTCGACGAGCTCGGCGCGGCTGGTGACCGCGCCGGCCGAGCCGTCCTGTCTGACGAACAGGGCGCCGGTCGATGCGGAGGCGCCGTCCTGGATGCCTGCGGCCGCGAGCACAGCGGCCACCGCGTCCGCCGGCATGTCGCTGTTCTTGGCTGCGAGCGGATCGATGGACGGAGCGATGATCGCCACGCGTTCGGCGGCGAGCCCGTCCCAGACGTACTCGGCACGGGAGAAGATCACGGCGTCCGCCGCCGCCACATGCGGACGCAGAAAGTCCCACGCGCCGCGTACCAAGGTATTCGGCTCGTCGACACCGACGTGACACCGCCAGATCACCACGCTGTGACCGCGCGCCTTCAGCAGCGGGATCATGCCGGCGGTCTGCGGGTCGTGAAGGATCACGATGTCGTCCGGCTGCACGCTGCGCGCCAGCCCTGCGGCGTTCACTGCGGAGACATTCTCGTAGTGCGTGCGAGCATCCCCGTCCAGTGCGCCGCCGTCACCGCGCACCCCGTGCAAGTGGTTGTGGAGGCGTTTGGTGACGGCGAAGAACTCGCGGTCGCCGTCGATGACCAGCCAGCGTGTGTCGACACCGGCTCCCAGCGTGTAGGGGAGAAGCGAGCCCAGCATCTCCGCGACACCACCCCCAGCCGCGGTCGAATTGACGTTGATCGTGGTCCGGCCGCCGAGCGCCATCGGCGCTCGGGACATGGCTGCGGTGACGGCTGCAACCTGCGCAGGATCGAGGAGCGCGATCAGACGCTCTGGGGACGCCGGTTGCAGTGCCACCTCGCGAGGCGCGGGCAGCTGGAGGCTTTCACGCACGCCGCCCGAATTATGCACATACGCACGTTGCATTGAATGCAACAGTTAGTAACGGTTGTCCACAGTGTGCACAGCCGGGCTCGTGCACAGCTTGTTCACAGCCTCGTATCGTTTCGGTTGGTTCGCTTCTGTACGCTAGCGAACATGATGCACGCAATTGTCATTGCAATTGTTGTTAACAACTAGTTGACAGCTGGGCAAGGAAGCGGCGTACACTCCGCCGTGATGGTGGCGGAGGGTTACAACGGCGATTCGAGACGTGCAACTGCGGCGCGCCGTACGTGCGCGCGTCGCGGCTGCGGCATGTTGGTGAACAAGCCAACCGCCAAATATTGCAGCATCCGCTGTTGCACCATCGATCCCGAGCGCCACGAACGGCTGCGCAACCAGGCGCGCCGTGCTGCTGCGCGACCCCTGCCAATGACGCACCAGTTGAGCATCGGGTTCACTGCTGTCGGCGTCGACGCTGAGGCGTTGCTCGCCCAGCTGTGCGAGGGACGTGAGGACGTTCCCGCCGGCATGTCGCGCCTGGTGGGTTAGGCACCACTCCTTACACGGGCTCAGGTTCACGCTGCTTCGTCCTGGCTAGAATGCGGGCTCCATGCCTGACGAGATCGTCGACGACGCATCCGAAGCCGGACTCCCGCTGGACGCGCCGGCAGCCCTGACCCTCGACATCCTCCGGCACAGTGCGGCACACCTGATGGCCGCCGCCGTGGTGGATCTGTACCCGGGCACCAAGTACGACGTCGGCCCGCCCATCGAGGACGGTTTCTTCTACAACTTCCGCCTTCCTGACGCGCGCCATTTCTCCGACTCCGACCTGGGCGACATCGAGGCGCGCATGCGCAAGCTGGTGAAGCAGAGGATCCCGTTCGAGCGCGAGGTGCTGCCGAGGAGCGACGCGCGAGCGCTCTTCGAACGCATGCAGCAACCGTTCAAGCTCGACATCATCGACGGGCTCGACGACACCGTGGACAGCGTCGGCGTGTACCGCACGGGTGAGTTCGTCAACCTGTGCCGCGGTCCGCACGTTCCCGATACGTCACTGCTCGGGGCCTTCAAGCTGCAGCGGGTAGCCGGTGTCTACTGGCGCGGCGACGAGCGCAACGAGCAGCTGCAGCGCGTGTACGGCACCGCGTGGTTCACAGAGGCCGAGCTCGATGCCTACCTGGCCCGCCTCGCCGAGGCCGAGCGGCGCGACCACCGCAGGATCGGCCGCGAGCTGGAGCTCTTCCACTTCGACGCCACGGCGCCGGGGATGGCGTACCTCCTGCCCAACGGTGTGATCGTCTTCAACCAGCTCATCGACTATTCGCGCGCCGAGCACCGGCGCCGCGGTTACCGGGAGATCTCGACACCGGTGGTCAACGAGAAGCACCTCTGGGAGATCTCGGGACACTGGGACCACTACCGCGAGAACATGTTCCTCATCCCAGTCGACGAGCAGACCACCTACGGCACCAAGCCCATGAACTGCCCCAACGCGATGGTGGTCTACAACCTGCGCCGGCACAGCTACCGAGAGCTACCCGTCCGCTACGCGGACTGGGGCGTGCTGCACCGTTTCGAGCGCTCCGGCACCCTGCACGGCATGCTGCGGGTGCGCAAGTTCCAGCAGGACGACGCGCACATCTTCATAACGGAGGAGCAGATCGAGGCCGAATCGGTGCGCGTGCTCGACATCGTGCGCCATTTCTACGGGTTGTTCGACCTCAAGTATTCCTTCCGTCTGGGCACGCGACCCGATGACTTCATGGGTGACGTCGAGACGTGGGAGCGGGCCGAGGCGTCGCTGCTGCACATCCTCGAGGAGCACGCCGGCCCCGGCGGCTTCGCCGTCGACGCCGGAGAGGGGTCGTTCTACGGCCCCAAGATCGACATCATGATGGAGGACGCGATCGGGCGCTCCTGGCAACTGGGCACGGTCCAGCTGGACTTCCAGCTGCCGCGCCGGTTCGGCTGCCTGTACATCGACTCCGACGGCGCGGAGCAAACCCCGGTGGTCATCCACCGCGCCATCTATGGCTCGCTGGAGCGGTTCATCGGCGTGCTCATCGAGCACTTCGCCGGACACCTGCCACTATGGCTGGCCCCCGTGCAGTGCGAGCTGATTCCGGTCCAGGACGACAAGCCGGAGGTGCTCGCCTACATCGACGAGGTGGCCGGACGGTTGAGCGCGGCCGGACTTCGCGTCGATGTGAACCATCGCCCTGGGGAGCGCATGCAGGCCAAGGTGCGCGATGCTGAGCTGCGCCGCGTTCCCTACGTCGTCGTCATCGGCAAGCGGGATGTCGAGCGCCAGGACGACGTGGTGCGGGTGCGCGACGTGCGGCGCGAGTCGCGCGAGGATGATTCCACCGTCGCCGCGCTGGTCGAACGGCTGCGCAGCGAAGCGGAGGAGCGCCGTCCGGCGTGAGCCTGGAGCTGCCGCCGCGGCCTCCGCTGCGCGGCGAGGCCAAGCTCGGCGCCGCGCTTCGCGAGTTCCATGTCGCCGTCGCCGGGCGCGTCGCGCTCGACGTAGGCGCTGCGGCCGGCGGGTTCACCCGCGTGCTGCTCGACGCCGGAGCACGCGCCGTCTACGCGGTCGACGCCGGCCACGGGCAGCTGCTGGGCTCGCTGCGCCAGGACCCGCGCGTCGTCAACCTCGAGGCCACCAACATCAGCGCACTCGACGACCGGATGATCCCCGATGCCATCGACATCGTGACCGTCGACGTGTCGTACCTGTCGCTCTCGGCGGCGGTGGCACAGCTGGATCGCCTTCGGCTGGCACCCGACGCCGACCTGGTCGGCTTGGTGAAGCCGATGTTCGAGCTGCGCATGGCCCGAGCGCCGACCGACGATGAGACGGTTGCGGAAGCCGGCCGGCGGGCGGCAGCCGGGATCGCGGCTGCGGGCTGGGTTGTTGCCCGGCTGATGCGGTCGCCGGTGCTCGGCGCCCGCGGCGCGCCCGAGTTGCTCGTGCACGCACGGCGCGCGCCGGCGCCTCGCTGAACGGCCCGCTCTGGGCGTTTGGGGCCTCCGAGACCCGTGATATGCTCCGCGGCTGGACGCCCGGCGCGGGCGCCGCAAAGAAGGCCCGTACGGTACGGACCTCACCTCCCGGGCCGGACCTCGGGGGTCCAGCAACCGTCTCTGGATAGCGGATCGCTATCCAGTTTTTCTTATGCAGGAGCCAGAGGAGGACTCGCCCCATCGCATTCCGAGAGCTGAGGATCAACGACCAGATCCGCATCCCCACGGTCCGTCTGTTCGATGACACCACCGGCGAAGCACTGGGAATCGTCTCCGTCGAGCGGGCCAAGGAACTCGCCGCCGAGCGGGAGTTGGACCTGGTCGAGGTGGCGCCCATGGCCCAACCTCCAGTCTGCCGTCTGATGGACTACGGGCGCTACAAGTTCGAGGAGCTCAAGAAAGAGAAGGAAAGCCGCAAGCAGCACAACGTCATCAACATCAAGGAGATGAAGCTCCGGCCCAAGATCTCGGAGCACGATTTCCAGACCAAGTTCGGGTCGGTGCGCAACTTCCTTCGTGACGGCGACAAGGTGAAGCTGACGATCATGTTCAGGGGACGCGAGCTGGTGCACCAGGAATACGGGCGCAAGCTGCTCGACCGCATGGCCGACGAGCTCAAGGAGCTGGCCATCATCGAGCGCAACCCGCTCGTCGAAGGCCGCAACATGATCATGATCCTCAGCCCGCTCAACAAGAAGCACGCGCGCGGGGAGCAACGCAGCGGCGATCGCAGAGCGCCGCGCGAGGTGACCATTCCCGCAGAGGTCGCTGCGGTGCTGACCGAGGAAGCGGAGGTGGCAGATGCCAAAGATCAGAACGCATAAGGGAACCAAGAAGCGCTTCCGCGTCACCGCCACAGGAAAGGTCATGCGACGCAAGGCCTTTCGCTCGCATCTGCTCGAACACAAGAGCAGCAAGCGCAAGCGCCAGTACCGCACCCAGCACGGCGCTTCGCGAGCTGATGCTCGCACGGTGATCCGGCTGGCGCCGTACCTGTAGGAAGATGGCGTAAATGGCCAGAGTCAAACGCGGCGTCACCGCCAAAGCCCGACACAAGAAGATCCTCGAGCTCGCCGAGGGGATGCAGGGCTCCCGCCACCGGCTGTACAAGTCGGCCAACGAGGCGGTCATGCATTCGCTGGCCTACGCCTACCGTGACCGCAAGCAGCGCAAGGGCGACATGCGCGGCCTGTGGATCGCCCGCATCAACGCCGCGGCGCGCCAGAACGGGCTCGCCTACAACCGCTTCATGCACGGGCTCAAGGCCGCCGGGGTGGCCGTGAACCGCAAGATGCTGGCCGACCTCGCGGTCGAGGACGCAACCTCGTTCTCGCGGCTGGTCGAGGTTGCCCGGGGCGCGCTGACACAGGCGTGACGGGCGCACCGCCCGACGTCCACCGGGTCGCCGCCCAGGCGATCGACGCGGTGCGTGGGGCCACCGATCTCCCCTCGTTGGAGCAGCTGCGTGCGCGTTACCTGGGACGTGGCGACGGCGAGCTGAGCGCCCATCTGCGCGGGCTCGGCGCCATCGGCGAGCGGGAGGCGCGAGCGCAAAAGGCGAAGGTCGTTCAGGAGCTCATCGGCCGCGTGGTCGAGGAGATCGACGCCCGGCGCGAGCAGATCGAACGCGAGCAGAGCGCCGACCGCGAGGCCGCCGAGGCCATGGACCTCACCGTGCCGCCGCCGCGGTTGCGTCGCGGCAACCTCTCACCGGTGACGCTGGCGGCGCGTGAGATGCAACGCATCTTCGCCCAGCTCGGCTACACGGTGGTCAGCGGCCCCGAGGTCGAGTACGACCGGTACAACTTCACGCTGGTCAACCAGCCACCGGGGCATCCGGCACGCGACTCGCAGGACACCTTCTACGTCGACGACGCGCGGCTGCTGCGCACGCACACCTCGCCGGTGCAGATCCGCAGCATGATCCTGCATGGAGCTCCGCAGCGCGTCATCGTCCCAGGCAAGGCGTTCCGGCGCGACTACGACGCATCGCACATGCCGATGTTCCACCAGGTCGAAGGCCTGTGCATCGACGAGGGGATCGCTGTGTCGGACCTCAAGGGAACACTGGAATACTTCGCGTACTCGTACTTCGGCGCGGATTCGCGGCTGCAGTGGCGGCCGCACCACTTCCCGTTCACGGAGCCGTCGCTCGAGCTCGAGCTGGCCTGCGTGGCCTGCGGCGGCGAGGGGTGTCCACTCTGCAAGCACAGCGGCTGGCTGGAACTGCTCGGGTGCGGCATGGTGCACCCGACGGTGCTGCGCAACGGTGGCATCGACGCCGAGCGCTACACCGGTTTCGCCTTCGGTATGGGCATCGAGCGGGCGGCGATGCTCGCCTACGGCGTGCAGGACATGCGCCTGCTGTATCGCAACGACGCTCGCTTCCTGCGCCCCGTCGTCGTCGGCGCATGAAGGCATCGCTCCGCTGGCTGCGCGACTATGCGGCGCTCGACGCGACGCTCGAGCAGATGGTGCGGGCGCTGGTCGAGACCGGCACCGAAGTGGGCGCTGCGGAGCACCTCGGGGCCGGCATCGTCGTGGCGCGCGTCACCGACCTGCAGCCGCTGCCCGGGTCGAGCCAGGGCTTGCAGCTGGCCACGGTCGACATCGGCACGGCCACGCGGCAGGTCGTCAGCGGCGCGCCGAACCTCCGCGTCGGCGAGCTCGTTCCGTACGCCCCGCCGGGCTCGCGCCCGCCCGCCATGGACGAGCCCATCGGCGTGCAGACCAAGCGCAAGGTGCGGTCGGAGGGCATGCTCTGCTCCGCGGCGGAACTCGGAGCCGGCGACGACGCGGGCGGGATCCTGCTGCTGGAGAAGGGCACTCCGGGTCAGCCCCTAAACGAGGTTCTCGACCTCGACGTCGTGCTCGACATCGACGTCACCACGAACCGCCCCGACTGCCTCTGTCATGTCGGCATCGCCCGCGAGCTTGCGGCCGCGCTGCCCGGCGAGACGCTGCACGAACCGAGAGTGTCCGTTGCGGGCTCACTCGAGTCGGCGGCTTCAGCAGAGGGGCGCGCCGTGGTGCGCATCGATGACCCATACGCATGTCCGCGATTTGCCGTGCGCCTCATCGAGGGCCTTGCGGTGCGCCCCTCCCCAGCATGGATGCAGCAGCGCCTGCGGGCCATCGGGCTGCGGCCGATCAACAACGTGGTCGACGTCACCAACTATGTCGCTCACGAGCTCGGTCAGCCGCTGCACGCCTTCGACCTCGATCGCTTCGTCGCCGCTGCGGGCTCCGACGGCCGGGTCGCCGACGTGGTGGTCCGCCGGGCCACGAGCGGTGAGCGGCTGCGCTGCCTGGACGGCGAGGAGCGCGCGCTCGATCCCGCCGACGTGGTCGTATGTGCAGGCGAGACGGTGGCCAGCCTCGCCGGCGTGATCGGCGGCGCGGACACGGCCGTCGACGACTCCACGCGCAACGTGCTGCTCGAAGCCGCCAACTGGAACGGCCCGACGGTGCGCGCCACCTCCCGGCGGCTGGGGCTGCGCACCGACGCGTCGACGTTGTTCGAGAAGGGCCTGAGCGACACCCTGCCCCCGCAGGCGCTCGACCGCGCTGCGGGCCTGATCGCCGAGACGGCTCAGGGTCACGTACTCCGGGAGACGATCGACGAGTGGCCGCAACCGTTGCCGCGGCTCGGCCCCATCTCGGTGAGCGCGGGATTCTTGAGCGACCGCCTCGGTTACGCCGTCGACGCCACCGAGGCCGCCACCGTGCTGGCGCACCTCGGCTTCGCCGTCGAGCAGGACGCAGGCACACTCGTGGTGATCCCGCCGTCGTTCCGTCGGGATGTCGCCATCGCCGAAGACGTGGTCGAGGAGGTGGGCCGGATGCTCGGCTACGCCAGGGTGCCGAGCACACTGCCCGGGCGGCGCGAGCCGCTGCGCGGTGTGGCGCCGCCGGCGCCCGTCGAGGAATCGGTGCGCGACGCATGCACGGGTGCCGGGTTCGACGAGGCCATCACGCTCTCGTTCGTGTCACCACGCGCGGCGGCCGCACTGCCGGGCCTCGGCGCGGGAAATGCGCCGATGCCACTGCGCAACCCTCTCAGCGAGGAATGGAGCGTGCTCCGCGCCAGTCAGCTGCCCGGGCTCTGCGAGGCTGTGGCCACCAATGTGAACGCTGGCAGTGTCGACGTGGCGTTGTTCGAGGTGGGCCGTGTCTTCTGGGAGGGCAAGCGCGAGGCACCGGTTCCCGGCTCCACCCCCGACGGCGCCGACCGCGACCTGCCTGCCCTGCCCCTGGAGCCGCTGCTCCTCAGCGTGGCCGTGCACTCCGGCGATCAATCCGCCGGCTCGGGCGCGGCGGCGGTGCGCCGTGTCCAGTCGCTGTTCGACTGGCTGGCGCGCGACCTGGCGGGCCGTCCGCTGGTGGCTGCTCCGCGATCGGCAGCCGGGCTGCGTGCGGGACGCTCCGCCGCACTCGAGCTGGGCGGTCGCGCGATCGGTGTGGTGGGTGAGGTCGAGCGCAGGATGCTCGACGGCTTCGACATCCGCGGGCGTCTCGCCGTGGGCGAGCTCCGGCTCGACGCCATCACGCCCGGCGCAGGACGCCGGATCCGGTTCGAGGCGCCGGCGGCCTACCCCGCGGTGGTGCAGGACCTCGCGATCACGGTCCCCATCGGGGCCAGCGCCGGCCAGGCGCTGCGCGTCATCGCCGCCGCGGGCGCTCCTCTGCTCGAGGAGGCCGAGCTGTACGACGAGTATCGCGGCGAGCGCCTCGCTGCCGCTCGCAAGGGCTGGACGTTCCGGCTGACGTTCCGGGCGCCGGATCGCACGCTCACCGGCGACGACGCGCAGCAGGCACAGGAGGCGATCGTGGCCGCTTTGCAGCGCGAGTGCGCCGCCGAGGTGCGAGCGTAGCCCGGCAACGGAAATCTCTGGCAGGTCTGCCGCGCGACTTCTTCGCGAGACCGACGGTCGACGTGGCACGAGCGCTCATCGGCTGCCGCCTCGCCGTCGATGCTGGAACGAAGACGCGCGTGGTGGCGACGGTGGTCGAGTGCGAGGCGTACCTCGGGCGAGATGACCCCGCCTCGCACGCCTTTCGTGGGGCCACGCCACGGGCAGCGATCATGTTCGGCGAACCAGGGCACCTCTACGTGTACCTCTCGCGCGGCATTCACCACTGCGCCAACGTCGTCACCGAGGCCGGCGGCACCGCCGGGGCGGTGCTGCTGCGCGCGGCTTCGATCGACGAGGGAGAGGAGCGGATCCGCCGGCGCCGCGGTGACCGCGTCGAGGCAGCCGCTCTGCTGCGCGGGCCGGGCAATCTCACCAGAGGGCTCGGCCTCACGCTTGCCGACAATGCCATGGATCTCTGCGACCCGGTCGCGAGGATGTACGTCGCGGCCGGTGACGGCGCTGCGCCCCCGGTCGTCACCTCGGTACGCGTCGGCGTCAGCACCGCGACCGACCGGCCGCTGCGGTTCATGTGGCGGGGCCATCCCGCGGTGTCCGCGCCGTGGCCGTGGGCAAAAGAGAAGGGGCCGGACCAAGCCGGCCCCTCGTATTGATTGCCGTTTCTACCACGGCAGCCCGGTGGAAATTCCCGGGCCTGTGTTTGGCACGCACCCGTGCCAGGGCCGGTATGCCCGGACGGTCGCTCCAACTCGGCGTGCGTCTTGTCCGCTCAGGACCTGCCGGGTGCCACCGCGAAGGTCGGTGACATCGACGGCGTCGCTACCCCGCTCGAATCGGGCGAGCCCCTCCGGGCCTCAGCCCTCCGCGCGACCGTGCCGCAGAAACTCCCAGACGGTTCGCAACATGAACGTTGGTCACCTCCGTCTTAGAGATGGAATCCTTCCCTACAAGTTTAGTCTCGCGTGAGGCGCAGTCAAGCGCGGAGTTGAAGAGCCACCCGCTCGTCTGCTGGGTCTCGGGGGA
>VBJV01000022.1:100501-114726 GCA_005879785.1 Chloroflexota bacterium | reverse complement strand
CGCGATTCCAACCAGCGCGCGCTGCGCCTCGGCTACGACTACACGCGCGAGCACCACGACTGCCCGCTGCCCTGCCGGGTGGCGCGCATGGACGCCACCGAGGGATCGATCCTCATCGACGGCAACACGGCGGCCGCGCTCGGCTGCCTGTACGCAGGCGCGACGGTGGCCGCCTGGTATCCGATCACGCCGTCGACCTCGCTGATGGACGCGTTCACCAAGTACTGCGCCAAGTACCGTCGCGATCCCGACACGGACCGCAACACCTACCTGGTGCTGCAGGCGGAGGATGAGCTGGCCTCCATCGGCATGGTGCTGGGCGCGGCCTGGGCGGGAGCGCGCGCTTTCACGTCGACCTCGGGACCGGGTATCTCGCTGATGGGCGAGCTGCTCGGTATGGGCTACTACGCGGAGATCCCCGCGGTGGTCTTCGACGTCCAGCGCGCCGGGCCGTCGACCGGCATGCCGACCCGCGTCCAGCAGGCCGACATCCTGACCTGCGCGTACGCCTCGCACGGCGACACCAAACACCTCCTGCTGTTCCCCGGCAACCCCACGGAATGCTTCGATCTCTCGGTCCAGGCGTTCGACCTCGCCGACCGCTTCCAGACGCCGGTCATCGTCCTCTCCGACCTCGACATCGGCATGAATGACTGGGTGACGCCCGCGCTGCAGTGGGACGACACACGCGTGCCCGATCGCGGCCGGGTGCTCGGCGCCGAAGAGCTCGCTGCCATGCCAGTGTTTCATCGCTACATGGATGAGGACGCGGACTTCGTCACCCCGCGCACCCTGCCCGGGGTGACCGCCAAGGGCGCCTATTTCGCCCGCGGTTCGGGGCACAACCGCGAGGGTGCGTACACCGAGGTGCCCGACGAGTACCAGGAGGTCGTCGACCGGCTGGCGCGCAAGCACGCGGCCGCGGCGGCGCACATGCCCGCTCCGGTGATCGAGCGGCGTGCCGGGGCGCGCTTCGGCGTGGTCACCGTGGGCAGCTGCGACCTTGCCGTGCGCGAGGCGCTGGAAACGCTTGCGGCCCGGGAGAGTCCCGCCGATTACATGCGGGTGCGCGGGTTTCCCTTCGGCGAGGAGGTGCGCGAGTTCCTCGACACGCATGCGCTCCTGTTCGTGGTCGAGCAGAACCGCGACGCGCAGCTGCGCTCGCTTCTGGTGCTGGAGACCGAGGTGGCCAAGGAGAAGCTGCGCTCGGTCCTGGTGTACGGCGGCTTTCCGCTCAGCGCTCGCGACGTCATCGCCGGCATCACCGAGCAGCTGGGCGCCTGACATGCCGTCGATCGACAAGCCGCTGGTCGCGCACCCTGGGCTGGAGCGCAACGAGCTGGGCCTGACCGTCCGCGACTACGAGGGTTCGATGTCGACGCTGTGCGCAGGCTGCGGCCACGACTCGGTGAGCGCGGCGCTCATGCACGCGCTGTGGGAGATGTCGACGCCGCCGCACATGATCGCCAAGCTCAGCGGCATCGGGTGCTCGGCGAAGACGCCGGCGTACTTCGTGCACGGGGCCCACGGTTTCAACACCGCACACGGCCGCATGGCACCCATCGCGACGGGAGCGAACGCGGCCAACCGCGACCTGCTGTACATCGGCGTCTCCGGCGACGGCGACACGCTGTCGATCGGCCTTGGGCACTTCGGGCATCTCATCCGGCGCAATGTGCGCATGCTCTACGTGCTCGAGAACAACGGCGTGTACGGGCTGACCAAGGGTCAGTTCTCCGCGTCGGCCGATGTCGGCTCGACCACCAAGCGCGGGACGCCCAACGAGCTGCCGCCGATCGACCCGATCATGATGGGCCTATCCATGGGTGCGACGTTCCTGGCGCGCGGATTCTCAGGTGACAAGCAGCAGCTGGTGCCGATCCTCAAGGCCGCCGCCTCGCACGGTGGCCTCGCCATCGTCGATGTCATATCGCCGTGCGTCACCTTCAATGACCACGAGGGGTCGACCAAGAGCTACCTGTTCACCCGCCAGCACGATGTGGCCGTCACGGTGACCGACTTCGTGCCACCCGCCGCGGCCATCGAGGCGACCATCGGTACGGGCATCGGGCCGGTCAGCGTGACCATGCACAGTGGCGCAGACATTCGGTTCCGGGCGGTCCCCGCTGGATACGACCCCACCGACCGTCAGGCGGTGTCGTCGCACCTGCAGGAAGCGCGCTCGCGCGGCGAGGTGGTCACCGGGCTGCTCTTCGTCGACGAGGAGATCCCCGACCTGCACGAGCTCAACCACACGGTTGACATCCCACTGGCGCAGGTTCCCTTCGAGCGGCTGAATCCGGGCGCCGCGGAGCTTGCCAAGCTGGGCTTTCGCTAGCGCGACGAACCTGCTGTCGCGCAACCGACAGGGCGTGTGTCAACCACACGACATCGCACCGGGGCCGGCTCTGCTACGGTTCCGGCACCTATTGTCGAGTGAGGCGTCAGGGGTTATCGGAGGCGAGAGCAACCATGAGAAGGACGCTGCTGGGATGCATGGCACTCGCCTGGGTCCTGGCTGGCTGCGGTGCGAGTGCGGACACGGCAGCGCAGACGGCTGCGCTGCAGAAGACCGCTGACACCTACGCCATCGCCCAGATCGAGGCCAACTGGCACAAGGCTGCCTCGGAGAAGAACGTCGACCTCATCGTTTCGCTGTTCGCGAACAACGGCGTCTTGACCGTCGGTCCCACCTCGTACACCGGCAAGGCGCAGCTCAGGGACTTCTTCGCCACCAAGGCCGGCTCGTTCAAGCCCGAGAACCACTGGATCTCCGAGACGCCCGCATACAAGATTCGAGTGACCGTCAACGGCGACACGGGCACGCTGTACTTCGAGTGCCACTACGTCGACGTCGACACGCGGGTGCTGAAGTCGGTCGTGGCAGCCAATGACACGGTGGCTCGCATCAACGGGAAGTGGCTGATCACCAAGTCGCTCACGGGCACGGCCGTGCTGAGCCCTTGAGTTGTCCGATCTCGGCGGTGATGGCCGGCCGGCCATCACTCATCGACGGAGGCGGCTGAACCGAGCCGACAACCGGCTGGTCCGCGGCGTCGGGCGGGTGCCCACGACCGTGCAGCGCAAGCTGCTCGTCGCATTCACCGCGATCGCCGGCCTCCTGGTGGTCCTCGGGGTGCTCGGTCTGCGCGGTCTCAGCGAATCGAACGACCGCGTGGAGGCGCTGGGCCGGCTGCAAGAGCGCGCGGCGTCATACAAGGACCTGCAGAACGACGCCGCACAGATCCGTGCCCTGCTCGCGCTGCGACCGACGGGTGAGATCAACGCCTACCTCGGCGACACGTCGGCGCCACCGCCCAACGGAGCCAGCCTGGCGATCAGCGATGCGGCGATCACGTCGATACTCAACGATCTCGGACCTCTCACCGACGTCGCCAGGCTCCCATCGCCGCCGCCCGCCGACGAGCGGGCAACGCTCAGCGACATTCACGCGCAGTACGCCCTGCTGGTGCCGGCGATGACCGAGATCAACGCGGACGACCAGGCTGGCAAGACCGCCGAGGGCCAGCAGGTGCAGGCCCAGCGCGTGGAGCCGAGCGCCAGGGAGCTCGAGGACCGGGCCGACCAGCTGGTGGGCACCACTGACCGAGCCACGCTGGCGCTCATCGATCAGAACCGCACCTCGTATCTCGATTCGCAGCACCTGTTCATCGGGGTGTCTGCGGTCGCCATCGCTCTTGCTCTGTTCCTCGGCTTCGTCATCTCCTGGTCGCTGATCGGGCCGATCCAGCGCATGGGCGACCGCCTCCAGGCGATCGCCTCGGGGGACTTTTCGGGTCGTGTCGAGGTGACCAACCGAGACGAGCTGGGCACCCTGGCGGCCAACGTCAACCGGATGAACGAGCAGCTGGGACGCCTGTACAAGGAGTTGGAGTCCGCCAGCAAGCACAAGTCCGAGTTTCTGGCAAACATGTCCCACGAGCTGCGCACGCCCCTGAATGCCGTCATCGGCTTCTCCGAGGTGCTCCAGGACCGTCTCTTCGGCGAGCTCAACGACAAGCAGGCCGAGTACATCACCGACATCCACTCCTCCGGCAAGCATCTGCTCGCCCTGATCAACGACATCCTCGACCTCTCCAAGATCGAAGCGGGACGCATGGAGCTGCAGCTCAGCACGTTCTCCCTGGCCGAGCTGATGCAGAACTCGGTGGCTCTGATGCGCGAGCGGGCCACCCGTCAGGGCATCGCGCTCACCCTCGAAGTCGACCCCGGCATGGGCGTCATCGAAGCCGATGAGCGCAAGCTCAAGCAGGTGCTCTTCAATCTGCTCACCAACGCGGTGAAGTTCACCGAGCGGGGCGGCCACGTCGACGTCGGCGCGCATGCCGCCGGCGACGACGTCGTCATCGCCGTGCGTGACGACGGCATCGGCATCGCGGCGGAAGACCAGGCGCGCATCTTCGAGGAGTTCGTGCAGGCCGGGAGCGCGGGTAGGCAGGAGGGGACCGGTCTGGGCCTGGCCCTGTCGAGACGTTTCATCGAGCTGCATGGCGGCCGCCTCGAGGTGGAGAGCGAGCTGGGCACGGGCAGCGCCTTCACCTTCACCGTGCCGCGCACCCAGAGCCCCCCTGACGACATCGCAGCCGGCGACGCGCCGCCTGCTGCGACAGCGGACACGCCGCTGCCAACCGCCGCATCACGCTCATGACGGCTCCCATCGGTGACAGCAGGCTCGTGCTCATCGTCGAGGACAACGAGAAGAACCTCAAACTTGCGCGCGACCTCCTTCAGTATCACGGGTTTCGAACCATTGAGGCGACAGATGCCGAGACAGGACTGCGAATGGCGGCTGAATCGCTTCCCGACATCATCCTCATGGACGTCGAGCTGCCCGGCATGGACGGTGTGACCGCCTTGCAGAGGCTGCGCGAGGACGCGGTGACCGCCGCTATCACCGTGGTGGCGGTGACCGCATCCGTGATGCCCGTCGACCAAGAGCGGTTCGCGAGCGCCGGGTTCGCCGGCATCATCGTCAAGCCCATCGACGTGAAGGCATTTCCTGGTCAGGTTCGCGGCTACTGCGACAGCTCGCGAGCGCCACAGTGACAGACCAAGCACGGGTGCTGGTAGTCGACGACACGCCGCAGAACGCGCGGCTGCTCGAAGCGATGCTGGCCCCGCGTGGGTATACGGTGCTGCTCGCCCACTCCGGCGCCGATGGTCTTGCCAAAGTGCACAGCGAGCGGCCCGACCTGGTGCTGCTGGACATCCTGATGCCCGACATGAACGGCTACGAGGTCTGCCGCCGCCTGCGCGATGACCCGGCGACGCGACTGCTGCCGGTGGTGATGCTGACCTCCAGTGGCGATCAGGACAAGGTCGAAGCGATCGAGGCCGGCGCCGACGACTTCATCGCACGCCCGTTCAATGCGCCTGAGTTGCTCAGCCGCGTGCGTTCACTGCTGCGCATCAAGCAGTACCACGACACCATCCAGGCGCAGGCAGCCGAACTCGCCGAGTGGAACCGCACGCTCGAAGAGCGGGTGCAGAGCCAGGTGGCGCAGCTCGAAGGACTGGACCGCTTGCGTCGCTTCTTCTCGCCTCAGGTCGCCGAGATCATCCTTTCCGGCGGGAATGAGATGCTGGCGACGCATCGCAGCGAGGTCACCATCGTGTTCTGCGATCTGCGTGGCTTCACTGCGTTCTCTTCGACCGCGGAGCCCGAGGACGTGATGAGCGTGCTCAATCAGTTTTACGACGCGGTGGGGGGACTCATCGTCAGCTATCAGGCGACCCTCGAGCAGTTCGCCGGCGATTCGGTGATGAGCATCTTCAACGACCCGGTAGCCTGCGCAGACCACACGGCGCAGGCGGTGCGCATGGCGCTGGATGTTCGCGACCGGACGACCGCGCTGAGCCACGGCTGGCGCGCCAAGGGGTACGACCTCGATGTGGGCACCGGCATCGCCGACGGTTACGCGACCCTTGGCCGCGTCGGATTCGAGGGGCGTTTCGACTACCGCGCCACCGGGACGGTCGTCAACCTGGCGTCACGCCTCTGCTCCCAGGCTCAGGGTGCGCCAAGAGCGTACGCATCGGTCCGCGACCTCGTGGACGTCGAGTCGGTGGGCCCGCTGCAGCTCAAAGGCTTCCATGAGCCGGTCCAGGCGTTCAACGTCGTCCGCATCAAAGCGATGGCGTCGGAAGACTCCGCCGTGTGATGAGCGCCGGCCGTCCGCGGCGGCGCATCGGGCAACGACTGGCCATTTCGGGCCGCGCCTTCGTGGCCGTGGCACGCGCCGCACACCTGCGTCGCGCCCTGCTCTCGTTCGGTGCCGCGTGGACCGCGGAATGGGCCTTCACGGTTGCGCTGGGCGTCGTGGCCTTCCGCCAGGCTGGGGCCGCAGCGGTCGGCCTGGTCGCATTCGCGCGGATGGCACCGTCGGCACTCGTCGCCCCGCTGGCGAGCACGCTGGCCGATCGTTTCCGGCGCGAACACGTCCTGATCCTGTCGAGCCTGGTACGCGGCGTTGCCATCGCCGCAGCCACGCTCGTGCTCGCGCTGGGCCCTTCGTGGTCTTCCGTCCAGCTCACTCGGCGCTGCTGCCGGCGCTGTGCGGCAGCCCCCTCGAGCTGACCAGCGCCAACCTCGTCCGCGGCCTTCTCGACTCACTCAGCACCCTGCTGGGTCCGCTTGTGGCCACCGTGCTGCTCGCGTTCGCCAGCCCGGTGGCGGCGTTCGGGGCAACGGCCTGGCTGGCACTCGTGGCGGGCGTGTTGCTGCTCCGCATGCCGTACGAGGCGCCGCCGGCGGCGCCTTCCGTTGCGCTGCCGCGGACGGTACGCGACATCGGCGCCGGCTTCCGCGGACTCTGGAGCAGTCGGGATGTGCGTCTGCTCATCGGACTCGCACTGGTGCAGACCTTCACGCGCGGCTGTCTCAATGTCTTTCTCGTCGCCATACCGCTCGAGCTCTTCCACACCGGCGCGCCCGGCGTCGGACTGATCACGGCAACCGTCGGCATCGGCGCGATCGCCGGTTCGCTCGGTGCACTGGCGCTGACAGGTGGCCGGCGCCTGGCGGCCATCGAGGGGGCCGGCGTGGCGTTGTGGGGTCTCCCCCTCACTCTGTGCGGCGTCATGGCGAATCAGCCGGCGGTCCTGGCGCTGTTCGCGCTGATCGGCGTCGGCAACGCCCTGGTGGACGTCGGTCTGTTCACGCTGCCCGCGCGCCTCGTGCCCTACGAGCTGCTGGCGCGAATCTTCGGAGCCTTCGAGAGCCTGGTGGCCGTCACGGTCGCGCTTGGATCCCTGATCACTCCGTTCGTCATCGGGGCGCTGGGGATTCGTGGTGCGCTGGTCGTCCTCGGGCTACCCGCCCCGGTGCTGGTGGCGCTCGCATGGCGGCGGCTGCATGCCATCGACGGCTCGCTCGTGCACCGGGACCGAGAGGTCGCTGTGCTCCGAAGCGTGGGCGTCCTCGCACCGCTCCCGATGCCGACGATAGACAGCCTGGCGCTGCACGCCGCGAGCATGGAGGTCGCCGCCGGCCAGGAGGTCTTCCATCAGGGCGACGCGGGCGACAGCTTCTACGTGATCAAGGCCGGCGAGGCTGACGTCGTCGGTGACGGGCGCCTGGTGAGAACGCTGGGGGCCGGCGACTGCTTCGGTGAGATCGCCCTGCTGCGTGACACGCCCCGCACCGCGAGCGTGCGTGCGCGCACGACCCTGAGCCTGCTTTCGCTGTCCCGGCCGGAGTTCATCCTCGCCGTGGGCGGCTTCTCAGCGAGCACGCGCGAAGTGGACGGGCTGCTGCGCACCCGGCTGACCGCTTTCGACCCAGCGAGATCCGGGTGACCCACGCGCGCGACATCGGGCGCCGCGCCGTCGGTGATTCACTCCGCGCGTCCAAGCCGCTCCGCCACGGCGGCTCGCACCTTGCCGGCGATCTGCGGGAATTCCCGCACCATGGCCCGGAAGTTGGCCCCGTTGATGACGAAAGCGTGCATCGGAGAGGTCGTCTGGACCGATGCGGTACGGCGCGGGCGTTCCAGCAGCGCGATCTCTCCGAAGAAGTCGCCGGCGCCCAGGTCGTTGACGTGGCGATCCTCAATGCTCACGCTGGCCGATCCGCTCTCGATGATCACGAACTCGTAGGCGAACGACCCCCTGCCCAGCAGCTCCTTGCCCGCCGGCAGATCGACTTCGTCCATCCACTGAGCGATCTGCTCGAGCTGTCGCCTGGTCAGGTCGCTGAAGAGCGGGACTGACTGCAGCCGCTCAGCGTCCATGCTCGGCCCTCCTCCTACGCATCACACCGAAAACACCATGCGCATCCGGCGGCATATTGTCACCGGTTTCCGGCAACCGCCGCTCGCGACGCGACTCCCATGCCTCGCGGCTCCGTACAGCGGTTGCGATTCGCGCTTCGTGCTCCAGCCTCGCGTTCCTGTAGGTTGCATCGGGCTCGAACATGCAGGCGCCTCCTCGGGTACTGATCCGTCGGCGCCATGTTCGAGTGCAGCAGCCGCCCGCGTCAGTCAGGCGCGCGACCGCAGCGCTGTCGTCTCGCTGACTCGGTGACGCGCGGGTCTGTCAGCAACTTGTCCCGCCGGCAGTCGATCGGCAGACAGCCACACGGGCGGCGTGCTGTCAGCCTTGGCAGCGACATGCGGGTACAGCCCCGCAAAACCCCTGGGAAAAGGAGGCACGGCAATGCAGGCACAGTACGGAATCCATCAGACATCCGCTGCTCGCACCGTCCAGCTCGCGCTGGCAGTCGTGGTGGTGCTCTTCGCGCTCGCCGCCGGCTATGCCATCCGCTCGGTCACCAGCTCGTCGCAGGCGGTGGCGCCGCATGCAGCCGCAGCCACGCACGCGGCCAGCGCTGCTGCCGGCACGAGTGATGCATGCGTCTTCACAAACGGCCGCAAGGCGTGCTAGAAGGGCGATCCTGCTGGACGCGTTTCACCTGGTGCCGGGGCGTGACGCCCCGGCACCGTCACGGGACTGCTCGAAGGTCATGAGGCGCGATGGATGCGTTCGGGCCAGACGGACCTGGGCGAGCCCGAGGGCGGCCGGCGTGAGCGGTGTGACGGTGAGCGCGTCGAGGAATATGTCGCCGGCGATGCGGTACACGGTGCTGGGCTGCGTCGCGGTCACGGTCGCGGTCCTGGCGATGTGCTCGAGCAGACCGATTTCCCCGAAGTAAGCCGGTGCGCCGATGGTGCCGAGCGCGCGCTCCGTCGCAGCCTCTCCAGACGCGGACACCTCCACCCTGCCGCTGGCTAGCACGAAAAAATCGTCCGCGGTATCGCCCTCGTGGATGATCATCGTGCCTGCAGCGGCACTTGCTTCCACGCACGCGGCAGCCAGGCGTTCGAGCACCGGCCGCGACGCGCCTGCGAACACGTCCAGGCGCTCGAGAAGCGCGACACGCGGGGTCAGCGATGCCAGCTTCGCAAGTGCGGCGGTGTCGACCGCGCGCACGCGGGGATAGGCGACCGCCACAGCCAGAGGAATAGCCAAGCCCATGATGAGCAGCACCGTGGTCAGCCCGAGCGCCGAGAGCAACGCGGGCGTGATGATCGCGCCCAGCGCAGTGGCCGCGAGCACGAGCGCGAAGAAGGCGCCGAAGACGCGAGCGACGAGGTCGGCCGGCATCAGGCGCTGCATCGCCGTGATGGCGAGCACGTCGACGATCAACGTGCCGCCGCCCCGGATGAGCTGCAGCAAGAAGGCAAGCACGGGTGAGTGCACCACTGCGAGCAGCGCCGTGGGCAGGCAGTACACGCCCATCCCCGCGGCGATGATGCTGCCCAGGCGCGTTGCGCCCGCGAGCCGATTGACGAGCAGCGCGGCGACGACACCACCGATGCCGAATCCTGCCAGGAGGTATCCGTAGCCGTCAGCGCCGGTGCCGAGCTGTCGCTCGCTGACGACGACGAAGAGCACCGTGTCGGTGCCGTAGACGAAGCTGGCGAGCACGCTGAAGCCGACGAGCAGCCGCACCGTCGCCGACTGGCCGATGGCCACGAAGCCAACCGCCATCTGGCGCATCAGTCCGGCGGTCCCGGCCTCGGTCACATCCGTGGGTTGGCTGCGGACTCGGAGGCGGCTCACGATGACGGCCGAATACGCAAAGGATGCCGCGTTGATGCCGAAGGCGAGCGCTGGCGAGCCGAGCAGCAGCAACCCCGCCCCGATGCCGGGACCCGCAACCACCGCGAGATAGTCGACGCTGCCCTCCAGGCTGTTGGCGGCGGCGAGATGTTCGGTGCCGACCACCGCGGGTGTGATCGCCTTGACGGCCGGCGTGTACACGGATGCGGCCGCGTTGGTGAGAGCGGCAAGGACGATGGCCAGTCCCACCGGACCGTCGACGGCGGCGACCACGGTGAGCCCGACCATGAGCAGCGCCGCGAAAGCGTCGAGGCCTGCCATCAGACGGACGCGCTCGAACCGCTCGGCCACCACGCCTCCGTACGGGCTGGCCAGCAGCGCGACCACGAAGCGGGCCAGCGAGGCGACCGCCACCCAGAACGGTGACCGCGTGCTGTCGAAGACGAACACGGCCAGGCCCACGCTGTACGCCCACGAACCCGTCTTGGAAATGGCCAGTCCGCTGAGCAGCAATCGGTAGTCGCGGATGCGCAACACGGCGCGATAGCCGGCGTCGCCGCGTGCCAACGCTAGCCGCCCGCGTCGGGTGGGATCCGGTTGTCGGCCAGCGCGGCGAGAACCGTCTTCATCTCGAACGCCGTCAGGCGCGGGTGCTTGCTCAGGATGCTCGTGACAACGCCGGCGATGTGCGGCGCAGCGAAGCTGTTGCCAGATGCGGTGATGCTGCCCTGGTCGAGCCAGGCGACGTCGATGCCGATCCCCGGAGCGCCGAACTCGACGGGCGGGTGTGGGTTGTAGTCGAAGTGCAGCGGGTCCTTGCCGAGATGGGCGGCCACCGAGAACACCGATGCGTACTGCGACGGGTAGCTGGGCCCGGGGACGTTGTTGATCGCGCACACCAGCATGACGTTGCGAAAGTACGCGAGGTCGGCGATCTCGTGGAACAGGCCGAAGTAATCCTGCTTGCCGGTGCTCAGGCTCATGTTGACGACGTGCATGCCGTGCTCGACCGCCCAGCGCACACCCGCGGCGAAGACCGGACCCTTGCCGGTCAGCCTGCTGCCCAGCACGCGCACGCTGAACAGCTCGCATCGAGGCGCCAGCGCACGGATGATCCCGGCGCATGCGGTGCCGTGACCGAAGACGTCGCCGTGCTCGACCTCGGTGATGCGCGCGTACGAAGGCGGTGCGTCGGCGTCGTACTCCACGATGACTCCGCCGCTGATGGCGCCGACCGCCGGGTGGCTCGCGTCGATGCCGCTGTCGACCACCGCCACGCGAACGCCCGCCCCGGTTGCGCCCTCGAAGGCCCACCGCCTTGACACGACCGGCGGCAGCGTCGCGGGCACCTGCCCGAGCCGCTCTCGAGCGAACTGCTCCGACCAGGCCGGCAGCGTCACGCGGGCGAGCGGCCGCGAGTGAACGCGAGGACATCGCGCAGCACGCGCACCGCCAGGCGCCGTTCGTCCGGTCCCGCCTGGCCCAACTCACTCAGCAGCGCCGTGACGTCAGCCAGGTCCCGGCGCGGCTTCGGCGCTGTCTCTGCGCGCCGCCGCAGGCGCGTGGCCAGGTCGGCGTCCACGTCGGCGCCGGCGAGCGACTCGAGCAGCACCCGGCCGAGGTCCCCGAACATCGTGCTGGCCTCGATGGCGAGCGCCGCCAGTCCAGCGAACAGGGACAGCAGCTCCATGTCGGAGAGGGTGGCGCCGGGGCGTCCGCCCGGGTCCAGCACCTCGATGACGCCGAGCACCCGCCGCTCGGTCTGCAGCGGCATGGCGATGATCGAGCGTGGCACGTACCCGGTTGTGGCCGCCACGCCGGCGGCGAACCGCGCGTCGGTGGCGACGTCGTCCACGGCGATCGCCTGGCCCGACATGACCACCCAGCCGGCGATGCCCTGGGTCGCCGGGATGCGCAGCTCACGCACCGCCTCAGCCCCGGCGCCGGATGCCGAGATGAACTCCAGCTCCTCCTCGTCCTCGGTGAGCAGTGCCAGCGAGCACGCCATCGCGCTGAAGAGCCGGCGTGCGGTCTCGGTGATCTGCAGCAGAAGCTCGCGGTGGCCGACCGGGACCAGTGCCGGTCCTGCGTTCGCGGCGAGCTGGGCCAGCTCGGTGAGGGCGTCCCGACGGCGAGCGCTCATCCTTGCCCGCGAGCTTAGTTCCGCCGACTCTCGGCGCGTTGTCCAGACCTGGACAGCCAGACTGTCGCCTGGACGACACACGCCTTTCCGGTGGATGCGCGATGATGCGGCAACGCCCGCAACCAGAGAGTGTTGTCCATCGCGGGCGAGGAGGATTGCCATGGCGCAGCCGACGTCCGAGCAGCCGAACGCCAAGTTCCCGATCGCGAAGAGCGACGAGAGCGAGGACGACGTCGAGGGGCACATCCCCACGGCGGCGCAACCCACCGCGGCGCAGCCGACCGCCGCACAGCCGACCTCGGCACAGCCCACCTCGGCGCAGCCGATCGCTCGGGCCGAGGACGACGACGTCGCCGGCCATGAGCTCACGCCGTAGCCGGCGGCGACCCCCGGCGCGCGACGGCGTCGCAGGGGTTCAGTTAGAGGGAGGACGGCGTCCTCCCTCTACTTTTTTGGCGCCGGCTAGGCGCCGGCGCGGCGCCGGAGTGCTTCCGCACGCAGCAGCCGCACCGTGTGGCCGCTGATCTCGATGAATCCCGCTGCCTCGAACGAGCGCAGGATCTGATTCACGCTCTGGCGCGACCCGCCCACCATGTGCGCGATCTCCGTCTGGGTGAAGGGCAGATCGATGAGCGGGCTCTCGGCACCCGACTGGGCTCGCTCCGCCGCGAGGCCGAGCAGAAGCTTGGCGACGCGGCCGTTGAGGTCCAGGAACACCAGGTCGGACATCTGATCGGTGAGCCGGCGGATCAGCGCTCCGAGCCGGCCCAGCAGGGTGTCCACGAGTGGCGGCCGTTTGTGCAGCAGGTCGAAAAACGCCGATCGCGTGAGGACGAGCAGCTCCGTGGGCTCGCTTGCCTCGACCGTCGCTGATCGTTCACCGCCGTCGACGAGAGCCAGCTCGCCGAAGGTCTCGGGTGGACCCAGCGACACCAGCACCATCTCGTCACCCTCGGCGGAGCCGACCATCACCTTGACGCGGCCCTCCGCGACGATGAAGAGGCTGTCCCCTGGGTCGCCCTGGGCGAAGATGATCTGACCGCGGCGGTAGCGGCGCATGACGGATGCCTCACCCAGCCCGCGCAGGGTTTCCGTGTCGAGGCCCGCGAAGAGTCGGGTCTGCGCCAGCAGGTTCGCTGCGGAGATCTCGTGTGACATTGGCTGCGCAAACCCTACCCGCTGGCCATCGTCAGGCGGAACGCGGGCACCGGCGCCTCGAATCCCTTCAGCTCGAGCACGCATTGCTCGGCGCCCGTCACCAGCGCCGGGAGCGAGTCACGGACCCGTCTGAAGGCGTCGTCACTCATGAGGATCTCGCCGCCGTGCGCGGCCGTCTGCAACCGTGCCGCCATGTTCGTGGCGGTGCCCAGGACGCTCACGTTCGCACCCTCCGCGAGCCGCCCCACGATCGCCGGACCCACGGCGATGCCGACGCCGATGGGCAACCCGAGTCTCGCGGTGCTGGACACCAGCCCCACAGCAACCTCGAGCGCGTGTTGGGTGTGGTCGACGTGCCAACCGCTGGCATTGAACGTTGCCATCATCGCGTCGCCGGCGAACTTGTCCAGGACGCCGTGATGCTGCTCCACGGAGAGCAGGGCCCAGCGCTGCATCGCCGCGATGCGGTCGGCGACGTCGGCTGGCGCGCTGCGGCTGGACGTCGTCGTGTAGTCGCGAACGTCCGCGAAGAGCACGGTGACGAGCCGCTCACCAACACGTTCGACGCCATCGCTCGACGCCTGCGGCGCCGTCCCTGAGCCGGATTGCGCCTCGAGGTCGAGCGCCGGCGGCGCTTCGGCATCCGTCAGCGGGAGCGCCAGGCGTTGCGCGACGTTGATCACCGAGCGCGCGATCGTCACCGCATCGGCGCTGCGTGCCGCGTCGAGGGCAGCCATGAGCGTGCTGCCGGCCGCGCGGCTGTCGCCGGTCGCCGCTTCCGCCTCGGCCTGCACGACCATGGTGCGCAGCCGTTCCAGGCGGTACCCGTTGGTCGTGAACT
>VBJV01000022.1:65748-100440 GCA_005879785.1 Chloroflexota bacterium | reverse complement strand
CGTGCGCTGCCACCCGCGGCTTCGAGGAGGCGGGCGGCTTCGGAGGTGCGCTCGGCAGCGATCAGTGCCTCCACGACGGTGTCGACCAGTGCGGTGCCGGCCAGCGCATCGGGCATCGCGCTGAGCTCGGCGGCCAGCTCGGCACACGCCCCGGCATCGCCCATCGCCAGCAGATAGCGGAGGCTGGCCCAGCCCTGTTCGAGCAGCTCCTGCCGCTCGAGCACGCGGTCGCGCCGCGGCAGCAGGTTGTGCGCGGCGTTGAGGTCGCCGACCTCGGTGGCGATGGCGCACAGCGCCGCGCGACCCCAGGCGACCTGGGTGTCCATGCCGAACCGTGTCGCCAGCTCGATGCAGCTGCTTGCCGCTCGTGCAGCCCGACGCAGCTCTGCGGACCAGAACCAGACCCAGCTCTCGTAGTACGGCAGTACCACCTGAATCCACGGATCGCCAGGCAGCTCGTGCAATCGCTGCAGGAAGGGCTGCACTTCAGCGACCCGGCCGTAGCTCTCCAGGATGCTCAGCGCGTGGCTGACCACGGTGACCTCGAGGGCGTGCAGACCGGCCGCGGCGGCCATCGCCGCGCTCTCGTCGAGCTCAGCGAGCCCGCGGTCGAGCTGACCCTGATGGCAGAGCGCCAGGCCCAGCCAGTCGCGGGCCGATATGCCGGCCGCTTCTGCTCCGGCGCTGCCCGCCACGGCTATGGCGCGCTCGGCGAGCCGCTGGGCTTCGTCCGCGGCGCCCGCGAACGACTGCAACCCGGAAAGCCGGATGTATGCGTTCGCGAGCTCTTCACTCGGCCCCTCCGGCTCGAGCACGTCGCGCGTTCGCTCGTACTGCTCGCGCGCGCGCTCGTACTGAGACCGCTCCCAGCAGCAGCGTCCCAGGGTCAGACGGTACCGCGCGGCGGTGCGCGGCTCCCCAAGCTGCTCGAGCGCGGCGATACCTTCGCTCAGCGTGCGTTCGGCGGCGGCGACGTCACCCGCCTCGTGCAGCGCGTCGCCGAGGCGGCAGGTCAGGACGGCGCGTTCGCTGATATCGCCGGTGAGCGCGATCGCGCGCTGAAAGAGGTCGCACGCCTCGCGAGGCGCCAACCCGCGCAACGCGTGCTCGGCGGCATCCACACAGGCGCGGGCGGCCCGTTCGCTTGGGCCGGCGGCGATGAGGTGGTGGGCGATCTCCGCCGCCTCGCCGGCCGCGGTCGATTCGAGCACATCCGCGGCCCTGCCATGGAGCAGACGCCGCCGCGAGACGAGCATGTCCTCGTACACGGCATCGCAGATGAGTGAGTGACGAAAACGGTATCCGTTGTCGCGTTGGGCATCCTGTTCCAGCAGCTGCGCGGCGACGCATCCATCCAAGGCGTCGAGCACCGGATCCACCGGCCGCTCGACGAGCTGCGCGAGGACGTTGAAGTCGAAACTGCGACCCAGCACCGAGGCGCAGCGAACGACGTGCGCCTGCTCGGGCGGCATCCGTTCGACGCGAAGCAGGATGTTGTCCGCCAGGGTTCGCGGTGGCGGGCCGCCACGCCCATCGCCTCCGTGCTCCGGTCCCTGCGCGGTGCCACGTTCCACCGCGTCACGGAGCAGCTCCTCGACGGCGAATGGGACGCCGTCGGCTCGCTCGTGCAACTGGCGCACGAGCGCCTCGGGCGCATCATCGTCGTCGAGAATCGCAGCGATCATCGTGCGCACAGCGGCGAGCGCCAGCGGTGCGAGCGCGATCGTCTCGGAGCGCCCGGACTTGTGCCAGCGCTCGAGCGCCGGCCTCAAGGCATGGCGCCGGTCCATCTCGGCGTCGCGGTGCGTGATCAGGAACATGGTGCGACTGGCCACCAGGCGACGCGTGACGTAATCGAGCAGCTCCTGCGTTGCCTGGTCGGCCCAGTGCACGTCCTCGACAACGAAGAGCAGCCCTCGCGTGTCCGACAGGGTCCTGAGCAGGCTGACCACGGCCTCGAACAGCCGCAGCTTGTCGAAGGCGGTCCCCTGAGGGTCGTGATGCCACTCGGCTGTGGCCAGCTGCGGGAAGAGGAGCGTCAGCGAGGCCGCCGCCGGCCCGAGCGCGGCGCGAAGCTCGTCGAAGCCGGCGCCGGCCTCGAGCAGGTTGCCGATCGCCTGCACGAACGGCAGGTACGGCAGCGACAGATCGGTCTCCGAGCATTCGCCGACCAGGGTCACGCAACCCAGCGAGTGCGCCCGCCGCTGCAGCTCCTCGGAGAGCCGCGACTTCCCCACACCGGCCTCGCCGCTGAGCACCGTCAGACGAGGCTCTCCACGCAGCGACGACAGCAACGCGTCCTCGAGCCGCGCGAGCTCGCGGTCACGGCCGATCATCACCGGGCTCCGGATCTGCTTGATCACCGCGTCAGCGCTTCCTCCGCACCAGCCCCGCGGGTGGCACCATGTACGCCACGCATTTTCACCCGGCGGAGGAGAGAGCGATGGCCAGAGACTGCCCAGGCGGCTGCGGACATCACGACGTGTCGCCCTGCCCGACCTGCAACGGCGACGGCAGGAAGCATCCCAAGGCTCAGGTGGGTGCGGACATCCGCTTGCAGGCCTCGTGCGATACCTGCCAGGACAAGTACTGGATACTGCCGCATTCCTGCCAGGGCTCCCCGCACAGCGTGATCAGATGACCGATCGCAAGACACTCGTGGGACTGCTCGGCCGGGTGCAGCTGTTCGAGGGTCTGAGCAAGAAGGACCTCGATCGCATCGTGCAGGCGTCGCGTGAGGTGGACACTCCGGCGGGGCGTGCGGTGGTCACCGAGGGCGCACCCGGCGTCGGCTTCCACCTGATCCTGGACGGCACCGCCAACGTGAGCCGCAGGGGACGGCGAGTACGACGCCTCGCACCCGGTGACTCCTTCGGCGACATCGCCCTCATCGACGGAGGCGTGCGCAGCGCGACCGTGACCGCCGAGACACCGCTGCGACTGCTGTCGCTCACCTCGTGGAACTTCAAGCCGCTGCTGCTCGAGCAGCCGAAGCTCACCTACAAGCTGCTGCTACAGCTGTGCGCGCGCCTGCGCGACGCGGAGAAGCGCCCCGACATATAGCTTCTTCAGCGTTTCTAGCCGGCTGCCACCGGGATCTCGAGCGCAAGCTTGTCGGCCTCGAGGTGGGCGGGCACGTCAACCGGATACGAGCCGGTGAAGCAGGCGAAGCAGAAGCCACTGCCGTCAGGCTTGCCCATGGCCCGGCGCAACCCCGCCAGGCTGAGGTAGTGCAGCGAGTCCGCGCCCAGCAGGGTGGCGATCTCCTCCTGTGAGTGGTCGGCGGCGATGAGCTCGCGCCGTGAGGCGATGTCGATGCCCATGAAACACGGCCACGCGATCGGGGGCGAGGCGATGCGCATGTGCACCTCGCGTGCGCCGGCCCGGCGCAGCTCGTCGATGATGCGCCGTGAGGTCGTGCCGCGCACGATCGAGTCGTCAACCAGCACCACGCGCTTGTCCTCGAGCACATGGCGCATCGGGTTGAACTTGAGACGGATGCCCGCCTCGCGCAGACGTTGCGAGGGCTGGATGAACGTTCGCGTGATGTAGCGCGACTTGATCATGCCCTCGGCGAACGGCAGGCCGGTCTCCTCGGCGAAGCCGATCGCCGCGGGCGTGCCGCTGTCGGGCAGGGTGATCACGATGTCACCGTCGGCAGGAGACTCGCGAGCCAGCTCACGACCCATCTCGCGGCGGGCCTCGTACAGCGACTGACCCATCATGACGCTGTCGGGGCGCGCGAAATAGATGAACTCGAACGAGCACATGGCGCGGTGCGGCGTGGTGCGCGGCACCTTCGTGCTGCGCATGCCGCTCTGATCGATGGACACGATCTCGCCGGGATCGATCTCGCAGATGAAGCTGGCGCCGATCACGTCGAGCGCGCAGGTCTCGCTGGCGATGACGTAGCCGGTGCCGCCGGGCGCCTCGGGCTCGCCGAAGCGTCCCAGGCAGAGTGGCCGTATGCCGAGCGGATCCCGCGCGGCCACGAGCGAGTCGCGCGTCAGGAACAGCAGGCAGTACGCGCCCTCGGCGCGGGGCAGCGCGGCGGTCAGCACCTCGGCGAGGGTCTCCCCCGGTGTGCGCGTCAGCAGCGCACCGAGCACCTCCGTATCGCTCGTGGTCTCGAAAGTGGCGCCGGCCGCGGCCAGCTCTTCGCGGAGCTGGTGTGTATTGACCAGGTTGCCGTTGTGGGCAAGCAGCACAGGGCCCAGCTGCGGGTGTTCGAAACGCATCGGCTGGGCATTGGGCAACCGAGGGCTGCCCGTGGTGCTGTACCGCGTGTGACCGATGGCGATGTTGCCGCGCAGCTCGGCGATGTTGTCCTGGTCGAACACCTGCGACACCAGGCCCATCTCCTTGTGCATGTGGATGTCGCGTCCGTCACTGACGGCGATCCCCGCCGACTCCTGACCGCGGTGCTGCAGCGAGTAGAGCCCGAAATACGTGAGGTTGGCGACGTCCTCGCCGGGGTGGAAGACGCCGAAGATGCCGCATTCTTCATGCAGGTGATCGTCGTCGAGATGCTCGGCGAACGTGTCAGGCAGGTGCATCGAGAGCCCCTTCATACGCTTCGCGGAGCTCACTGAGCGGCACATCGATGGCGCCCGTGACCACGAGGCGCTCCCCGCCGACTGATCCGATCCCAGCGAACGGAACCTGACGCCGGCTGGACAGGTCGTGCAACTGCACTAAGGCCTCCCTTGGGAAGCTGACGATGAAGCGCGACTGGCTCTCGCCAAAAAGTATACCGGCCTCGCCGGCCGGATCCGCACTCTCGCGCTCGAGCTCCTCGATGCCCACCCAGGCTCCCCTCCCGCCCAGCAGGCACGACTCCGCGATTGCCACAGCGAAACCGCCCTCCGCGCAGTCATGCGCGGAACGAAGCAGACCCGCGGCGATGGCCTCGCGCACGAAGGCCTGCACCCGAGCTTCCAGCTGCAGGTCGACGTGCGGTGGCTCGCCATCGCCAGCGCCCTGCACCAGGCGCAGGTATTCGCTGCCG
Organism: Chloroflexota bacterium; assembly: GCA_005879785.1. Taxonomy (GTDB): domain Bacteria; phylum Chloroflexota; class Dormibacteria; order Aeolococcales; family Aeolococcaceae; genus CF-165. The sequence goes on along the minus strand of VBJV01000022.1, from coordinate 95,432 downwards.
CCGAGCTCCGTGCCGATCGGGCCGAGCAGCGCCACCAGGTCGTCATCCACGCTGAACGCCGCAGTGCAGTGTCGCTCGACGTCATCGATCACACCGACCATGCCGATGACGACGGTCGGATCGATGCCGCCCGACGGTGCGTCGTTGTACAGACTCACGTTGCCGCTCACCACCGGGATGTCGAACGCCCGGCACGCCTCGGCGATGCCCTCGATGCTGGCTCGAAGCGCGTCATACACCTCGGCGCGCTCAGGGTTGGCAAAGTTGAGACAGTTGGTGATGCCCACCGGTACGGCGCCGGTGGCCGACACGTTGCGCGCTGCTTCGCACACAGCGATGGCAGCACCCCGGCGCGCGTCCAGCGCCGAATAGCGCGCATTGCCGTCGGTGCTCACCGCCAGCGCCAGCGACGTCCCCGGCACGCGCACCACCGCGGCGTCGCCGCCGGGCAGAACAACGGTCGCGCCCCCGACCTGGTGGTCGTAGCTACGAAAGATGCCGCGGCGGCTGCCGATGTTGGGGGCGGCGAGCAGCCGCAGCAGCGTCTCGCCTGCGGGCCAGGGTGATGGTGGCGGCGGTGGAGAAGCATCCTGTGGCTGCTCGCGCAGCGCCCCGACCGGCTGTCGAACCGGCGCACCGCTGACCGCGGTCTCGACGGGCAGGTCGGCCACGATGTCGCCTCCGTCGCGCACGATCAGGCGGGGCTCGTCGAAGATCACGCCGACCGAGTCCGAATGCAGGTCCCAGCGTGCGAACGTCTCGCGCACCGCGGCAAGCCGTTCGCGCGTGACCACCAGCAGCATGCGCTCCTGCGACTCGCTGAGCATCACCTCATAGGCGCTCATGCCCGTCTCGCGTCGTGACACCCGGGCCACGTCGATTTCGATGCCGCAGCCGCCGCGGTGCGCCAGCTCCGCGGCACTGCCGGTCAGGCCGGCGGCGCCGAGGTCCTGCATGGCGACCACTCCGGGCTGCCCGGCGAGCTCGAGGCACGCCTCCATCAGGCATTTCTCGAGGAATGGATTGCCGACCTGCACGGCGGGACGTCGCGACTCGCTGGCCTCATCGAGGACGACGCTGGCAAAGCTGGCGCCGTGGATGCCGTCGCGGCCCGTGTCGGCCCCGACCAGCAGCACCAGGTTGCCCGCACCGGCAGCTCGAGCGCGTGTCAGTTTGGCGTGCTCCACCACGCCGACGCACATCGCATTCACAACGCAGTTCTGCCGGTAGCTCGCATCGAAGTACACCTCACCGCCGACAGTGGGAACGCCGACGCAGTTGCCATAGCCGCCGATGCCCGCGACCACGCCCTCGAAGAGATGCCGCTGCCGCGGCTCGTCGAGCGGGCCGAAGCGGAGCGAATCGAGCAGCGCCAGCGGGCGGGCACCCATGGTGAAGATGTCGCGCAGGATGCCTCCGACACCGGTCGCGGCTCCCTGGTACGGCTCGATGGCGCTGGGATGATTGTGTGACTCGATCTTGAAGACGCAGGCGAGCCCGGCGCCGATGTCGACGGCGCCCGCGTTCTCGCCAGGTCCTTGCACGACGCGCGGCCCGGCCAGAGGGCACCGCCGATGCCAAGCTCGAGTGCGTTGGGCTGCCGGCCGATGAGCGCCACGAGGTGGTCGTACTCGGCGGTCGTGAGGGCGACTTCTGCAAGCTGCTGCTGCGAAGGACGCGTGATCGCGGTGACCTCGGTCATCACATCACCAGATGTTGGCGAAGGAATCGCCGTGGCGGACGGCGTGCGACACGCTCTCGAAGAGGCGCATGCCGTCATCGGAGCCGAGCAACGCCTCGCTGGCCCGCTCGGGGTGCGGCATCATGCCCAGCACGTTGTGCCCCTGGTTGAGCACGCCGGCGATGTCGCGCATCGACCCGTTTGGCGAGCGCGCGCCGACGGCGGAGCCGTCGGCGGCCACGTAGCGAAGAGCGACGCGGCCATCACGTTCGAGCATGTCGAGGGTCTCATCATCGGCAACGTAGCGCCCCTCACCGTGCGACACGGGGATCTGCAGAACGTCTCCCTGGGTGCACCCGGAGGTGAACGGCGAGACGGTCGTCTCAACGCGCAGGTAGGCGGGTTCGCAGCGAAACTGGAGCGACTGGTTGCGGCTCAGCGCGCCGGGCAGCAGGTGGGCCTCACACAGGATCTGAAAGCCGTTGCAGATGCCCCAGACGAGCCCACCGTGGGCTGCGAACTCGGTAACCGCGTCCATGAGCGGGGCGAAGCGCGCCACGGCGCCGCAGCGCAGGTAATCGCCGTACGAGAACCCACCGGGGAGAATGACGCAGTCGGCATCTTTCACATCGCGGTCCTTGTGCCAGAGCATCACCGGCTCATGGCCGGCCAGGGTCACCGCGCGCGCGCAGTCACGATCCGACCAAGTCCCGGGGAACACCGCGATACCGAATCGCATCAGGGCACTAGCCGTCCTCGAGCCGGCGCAGGCTGCTGATGCGGTGGTCCTCGATCACCGGGTTGCGCAGCAGCGTCTCGCACATGCGTGACACCAGTTCGCGTGCACTGTGCTCATCTTCGGCATCGACCTCGAGCACGATGTGCTTGCCGACCCGAGCGGCGCGCACGCCGTCGAACCCAAGCTGGCGCAGACCGTCGCGCACCACCAGGCCCTGGGGGTCGTTGACCACGGGCTTGAGCGAGACGATGACCTCGGCGGACCAGGTCACGTCGCGGTGATTCCGCAGATGCGTTGCGCCGCCTCGCGATATCGCGCCGCGGTGCCCTGCACCACGTCGTCGGGGAGCTCAGGCCCAGGCGGTGTCTTGTCCCAGTCGAGCGTCTCCAGGTGGTCACGCACGAACTGCTTGTCGAACGAGGGTGGGGTCTCGCCTTCTCGCCACTCGGAGATGTTCCAGAAGCGCGACGAGTCGGGCGTGAGCACCTCGTCGATCAACGTCAGCGTCCCGGCGACGAAGCCGAACTCGAACTTGGTGTCGGCGAGGTAGATGCCCGCGCTCTCGCATCGCGCTGTGGCCAGATCGAACAGGTTGATCGATGCCGACTCGAGACGCGCGGCAAGCTCGGCGCCCATCAGGTCGCGCAGCTGCGCGCGCGAGATGTTGACGTCGTGGCCGTCATCGCGTTTGACCGCGGGGGTGAAGTGCGGCGCGGTCAGCCGCGATGACTCGCGCAGTCCGGCGGGAAGCGGTTCTCCTGCGAGCGTGCCGTGCTCCCGGTACTCCTTCCAGCCGGAGCCGCTGATGAAACCGCGCACGACGCACTCGATATCGATGCGCTGCGCGCGCGCAACGTGCATGCAGCGTTCACGCCAGGTGTCGCGCACTGCTTCGGGCATCACATCCTCGGCGTCGCTGATGAGGTGGTTGGGCACGACGCTGTGCGTCTGCTCGAACCACCAGCGCGACATCTGGGTGAGCACCCTGCCCTTGCCGGGGATCGGCGTGGGCAGCACCACGTCGAAGGCGCTGATGCGATCGGTCGCGACCATGAGCAGCGTGCCGTCGGCCAGCTGGAACGTGTCGCGGACCTTGCCGCGGCGAAAGAGCTGGAGACCCTCCACCTCGGCGCTGCTCAGCGCGCTCGTGGTCACGCCGCCCCCCGTGCGACTGCCTCGACACGGTGAGGCGGTGACGCCGCGCCCGAGCCGCGTGGCGTCGTGGCCAGCCCGAGGCGCCGATACGTCTCGTCGACGCTGGCCGTGTATGCATCCACAGAGAAGCAGCGCGCCAGCGACGCGGAGCTGAGCGCGGCGCTGATGTCGGCGTCGGCGCGCACCAGGTCTCGAAAGCCGCCCTCGCCGGCGCGCGCGCGCGCCGTCAGCGCCTGCACAGCTCGGTACGCGCGCTCGCGTGGCCAGCCCGCCTCGGTCACCAGAGCGGTCATCACCGCCTGCGAGAAGACGATACCGCCGTCACGCTCGAGGTTCTCTCGCATGCGCGCGGCGTCGACATTGAGTCCGGCGACGATGCGCGTGCTCAGGCGGAGTATGTGATCGGTCAGGGCGCATGCATCGGGCAGGATCACGCGTTCGGCAGACGAGTGCGAGATGTCGCGCTCGTGCCAGAGAGCGACGTTCTCCATCGCCGTCGCGGCATACCCGCGGATGGTCCTGGCCAGGCCGCAGATACGCTCACACAGCACGGGGTTGCGCTTGTGCGGCATCGCGGACGAGCCCTTCTGCCGCTCGCTGAACGGCTCCTCGGCCTCGCCGACCTCCGTGATCTGCAGCAGACGCACCGTCGTTGCCAGGCGTTCGAGCACCGCGCCGAGCAGTGCCAGCGCGCACACGAACGCCGCGTGGCGGTCCCGGGCGACCACCTGCGTCGTGACCTGAGCAACCTCCAGGCCGAGACCGCGGCACACGTGCTCCTCCACCTCCGGCGGCACGCTCGCATGCGTGCCCACTGCGCCGGTGAGCTTGCCCACCGCGACGTCGGCAGTGGCCGCGGCCAGACGGCGGCGCGCCCGGCGCACCTCGTCGACGAAGTTGGCAAGCTTCACGCCCAGCGTGATCGGCTCGGCGTGCACGCCGTGTGTGCGCCCGATCATCACCGTCAAGCGATGACGCTCGGCCTGCTCGACGAGGGCGGCTTCAAGCAACCCGGCGTCTCTGTCGATGACCACGGCAGCGTCGCGCAGCTGCTTGCCCAGCGCCGTGTCGACAACGTCGGATGACGTCAAACCGAGGTGCAGGAATCGACCTGCTTCACCGACGGTTTCCTGGACTGCGGCTACGAAGGCCGCGACATCGTGCCCCTGCTCGGCTTCCAGCTCGGCGATGCGGTCAGGATCGATACGCGCGGTGCGCAAGGCCGCCAGCGCGCTGGTCGGGATGCGTCCGACCGTCGTCCAGCCCTCGCACGCCAGCAGCTCGACATTCAGCCACCCCTGCAGCCGCGACTCGTCGCTGAAGATCGCCGCGATCTCGGGCGGGGCGTACCGAGGGATCACCTCGTTTCATTCTATCCGTGGCAAGCTGGGCCACCGGTGACGGTCGCCACACGGTACATCCACGTCGGAGCCGGCCCCCTGATCGCAGGCAGCGAGGGCCCGCTGATCATCGGCCATCGCGGCGCGTCACGTTACGCGCCGGGAAACTCGCTGGCATCGTTCACCGAGGCCATACGCCAGGGCGCGGACGCTGTCGAGCTCGACGTCCGCCGCACGCTCGACGGCACGCTGGTCATCCATCACAGCGCCACCCGGCACCGTGTGCCCGTCGCGCAGCTCACCTACGCGGAGCTGGTACGCCGCTGCCGACACGAGCCGCCGACGCTGGAGGCGGTGTTCCGCCTCTGCAGCGGTCACATCGCCGTCAATGTCGAGATCAAAGAGCGCGGCTGCGAGGCCGCAGTCCTGGAGATGGCCGCGAGACGCACTCGTCTCGACTGGCTTCTGATCACATCCTTTCACGGAGGAGTGATCACGACAGTGAAGACGCTGAACCCAGCCGTGCGCTGCGGGCTGCTGCTCGGACCGACCCGGATGGTGGCCCGCAGCCGCAGGCTCGAAAGCCTTCCGGTCGAATGGGCGGAGGAGTGCGGCGCCGACTTCATCGTGCCCCACCAGCTCCTGGCGCCGCCGCCGCCGGCGCGCGCGCGCCGCCAGCGTGGCGTGCTCGATGCCGCTCAACGCCGCGGGGTGCCCGTTGTCGTGTGGACGGTGAACGGCGTGGCCCGGATGCGCAGGTACCTCGGCGACCCGAGGGTGGCCGGCATCATCACCGACCTGCCCGGCGCAGCGATGGCGGTCAGGCGCCGTCTTCACGATTCGAGGCGGCGTCCGGTCGGATGAACGAGGCCGCGTCGAACGTAACTGCCCGAGCGGGCCCCACGTTCCCCGGTCAAGTGCGGCCCGAGTTCGCTGGATGAGCCTGCCTCGGGCGTACGAAGAACAGCTTGTCGAGCGTGCCAAGTCGGACGCCGATGCATTCGGAGAGCTCTACGACCACTATTTCTCTCAAATCTACCGGTTTGTGTATAGCCGCGTGCGCGACCAGGACGCCGCCGAGGACGTCACGTCTGAGGTGTTCTTCAAAGCGCTGCGCGCCATCGGCCGGTACCGGTCGTCGGGCCATCCTTTCAGCGCGTGGCTGTATCAGATAAGCGTGAATGCGATCTATGACCACTACCGCAGCCGCCGGCCGACGTCGAGCCTCGACGGCGCCGTGGGCGTCGCCGACCCGGCACGCCCGGTGGTCGAACGGGTGGTCGACAGCTCGGAGGCCGAGCGAGTGTGGGCGGCGATCGACTCGCTGCCGCCGCAGCAGCGCATGGCGATGACCCTCAAGCTCGGCGAGGACCTCAAGCTGGCGCAGATCGGCCGGATCATGGGCAAGAGCGAAGGGGCAGTGAAGCTGCTCATCCACCGCGGCATGATCGGCGTGCGCCAGCGTCTGGGCATCGTGACCCTCGTCGAGGAGGAGGCCTGATGCCACGCCTCGACGGCTGGCTCGACCCGGAGCTCGAGGACCTCTTCCGCGATCAGCCCGAGCTCGCCGACACGGCGCGGCTGCTGCACACCTCGCGGCCGCTGGCGGAGGCTGACCCGCACTTCCGTCACCAGCTGCGCGGTCATCTCATGGCCGAGGCCGAGCGGTCCCTGCGCCGGCGCCGGGCCTGGTGGCGCGTGGGCCCGGCCCACGCAGCATGGAGCGGCGCTGCGGTCGGTGTCGTGGCCGTCGCAGCCGCCGTGGTTTCGCTGCTGTTCGGCCACACCCAGGACCACCAGAACCTCTTTGCCAGCTCCAACGTCGCCGCGCAGCACGCGGTCAGCCCAGCCGATGTGATCACCGTGGCGTTCAACCAGCCCATGAACCACCAGGCTGTCGAGAAGGGCGTTCACATCCAGCCGGCCACCACGGTCAACTACTCGTGGCGGGGCAACAAGCTGGTCATCACGCCGGTCCACCATCTCGTCGGTAACACCCCGTACACGGTGACCATCGCCCAGCCCTCCATCCGCGCGTCGTCGGGCGCCACCGCCGCCGCGCCGATCCAGATCACCTTCGGCACCGCGCCCACGCCACCACCGGGCCCGAGCACTCCGATCCCGCCGCGACTGGCCGCGGCAGCGCTCGGCTCAGCGGAGACCGGCGCGTCGGTCGTGGTGGCGCCCGACGGCGCGGTCGCGGTCTCGTCGGGGCTGCTGCCTGCCGCCACCGTCGAGGCGTCGCCGCCGCCTCGGCCGAGCAGCCCGAGCGCGTCGCCGGCCGCCGCCGGCCAGCTCGGCGTCAGCATTCCCGCGGTCATCGACTTCCCGGCCGGCGGCGGTGCGCCCGTTGTACGCGGGCCCTCCGCCACAGCGCTCGCCTTCGCGCCGGCAGGGAGCCTCCTGGCCATGGCGGTTCCCAACCCCGACGGTGGCTCGCTCATCGAGGTGGCGGCGTCGAACGGCGGCGGCACGACCGTGCTGGGGCAGGCCGCCACCACGGTCACGGCACTGGCGTGGACGTCGAACGAGCGGCTGATCTTCGCCGACGGCGACGCCATCAAGTCGGTCCAGCTTTCCGGCCACCAGCGAATCCTGCTGACCCTGCCGACCGCATCGGGTGAGGTCGATGCGCTGTCCAGCAGCGGCTACGCGTTCGTGGCGGCCCCGGGGTCGACCGGCGGGGGACAGCTGCTGAACATCGCTGCAGGCACCAGCCGGCTGCTGAGCGGCGTTACCGCCGGCGGCGTGGCGTTCAGCGCCGACGGACGCACGGTTGCGTGGATCGACGCCGGCGGCGCTGGATCCCGCCTGGTCACCGAGCCCGTCGACCGGGACACGCCCGCGAGCGTGTCGACGCTCGACCCGAGCGCGCCCACCAGTGACGTGGCGCTCAACGTCGACGGCACTGAGGTTGCGTACGTGCTCTCCGCATCGACGGGCGCGGCGCAGCTGGTCGTTGCCCAGCTGCCTTCGGGCGCCCCCCTGGCGGTGAGCCCGGCGGGAAGCGCTCCAGCCTTCGCGCCGTCCGGCGGCGGTTTCGGTTTCATCGCCTCCACGCCGTCGGGGGCCCAGGTCGAGCGGGGCATGATCCCCGGGTCGAGTGCGGCGGCGCGCTTGGCTGCCCCGGCCGCGGCGAGCTCCACGCTCGACGCGTTCGTCGATGCGCAGGTCCGTGGCGACCGCAAGGCGCTGACCGCGCTCAGCGGCCCCGGCGTCGACGCCTCGGCGCGCGCGCCGCACCGCCTCAGCCGCGCGTACATCGTGAGCGTCTCGGCATCGTCGGACGGCACGGTGAATGCCACCGTCGAGCTGATCGTCGACCCAACCGGGCATCACAGCACCGCGTCGGTCGCCGATGAGCGGCTCGCGCTGTCGCCCTCGACCGACGGGTCCACGTACCTCGTGGTCGACATCGACACGACGTCGCTGCACGACCAGTCGTCGGGGCCGCACGTCGTGCGCGTGAGCAGCAGCGCCACCGGCGCCTTCACGCTGCAGATCAGCTTCGACAGCGACCTCGACGCGAGCAGCGTTCCCGGCGCCATCAGCGTGACATCCGCGTCCGGTGTCGCCACCCCCATATCCACGACATACGACACCAGCTCGCGCACCGCCACGGTCACGCTTGCCTCGTTGCCGGCCGGACCGCTGCGGGTCGCGGTGAGCACCGCGCTGCGCGACATCGACGGGCAGGCGCTCGCCGCGGCCTTCTCGGCCACCGTCGCCTTCTAGGCGCCTACGCCTCTCAGGTCGGGGGGGGCCAACGCCAGCGGCGCTCGCCCCCTTCGAAGTAGAAGTCGGCGTGACTGTCTTCGTCGGTCTCATCACCGTCTTTCGAGCTCACGCGCACGCATCATAAGGTTCGGCTTGCGCAGTCATTCGCACAAGCGCGGCTTCTACGGGGATGCGCATGGTGCCGTCGGCGGCGGTGTACGGCGCCAGCCGCGCTTCGCAGATTGCTCTGACCGATGCCAGTTCGTCGTCCGAGACAGGCCGCTGCTCGTCGCCAAAGTTTCGCTCGATCACCATCGCATTCCAATAGTGCTGGATTCCATCGAAGCGCACCAGATCGGCAAGCCGGCTCACGGACGCCCCGCGCGGCAGCTGCAGGCGCGGCGCGATGTGGTCGAAGAACGCGGTGCGCGTCCCGGTGACCTCGATGAGCGCGGCGGCCAGCGCGTCCTCGTGCGCTGGCAGCGCATCGGCATCCCAGTGCACCATCATCACGGTGCCGCCCGGGCGCGTCACGCGCAGCGCCTCGAGCATGAGGGCGTCCCCGTCGCCGAAGCCGATGGTGAACAGCGACGCGACGCAGTCGCATGACGCGCTCTCCATCGGCAGGGTCTGGCCGTCGCAGGCCACGCCGCGCACCGAGCACCTCGCGGCGGCGAGGTCTCGCGCCACGGATTCGACCAGCGCCGAATCGACGTCGCTGACAACCAGGCTGCCGCGGCCGACCGCTGCGGCGAGCGCGCCGCTCAGCGCTCCGCCGTCGCAGAGCAGGTCACACGCGACGCTGCCGTCCCGGAGGCCGGTCTCCTGGATGAGCTGCTCGGCGAACGGACGCAGCACCGCGGACGCGTACAGGCGCCCGAAACGGGGCGCGGCCACGCAACTACACGGACACGGCAACCGCGGCCGCGATCGCCGCGGCCCGTGCCGGGTCGCGCACGAGGCTTCGCAGCGCCGCCTGCCGCTCCGCCCATGCGTCGGCGTCCGCGACCAGCTGCGGATGCTCGTCGATGAAATGCGTCGTGTAGCTGCCGGCGCGGAAGTCCGTGTCGGACATCACGGCGAGGTGGTACGGAATGTTGGTGCGGATGCCCACGACGATGTACTCGAGCAGCGCACGCCGCATGCGTTCGATGGCGGCAGCACGCGACTCGCCGTGCACGATGAGCTTGGCCACCAGCGGGTCGTAGTGCGGCGAGATCACGCCAGGTCCGGTCAGCGCGCTGTCCACGCGCACCCCCGGACCGGACGGCTCGTGGTAGCCGGTGACCCGCCCCGGCGACGGAAGGAACCCCTTCGCGTAGTTCTCGGCGTTGACACGGCACTCGATGGCATGCCCACGCGGCGATATCGCATCCTGGGTGAGGCTCAACGGCTCGCCCGCGGCGATGCGCAGCTGCTCGGCGACGAGGTCGACGCCGTACACGAGCTCGGTCACCGGGTGCTCGACCTGCAGGCGGGTGTTCATCTCCAGGAAGAAGAACTCGCCCCGGCTGTAGATGAACTCGACGGTGCCAGCGTTGACGTAGCCGACCGCCCGCGCCGCGGTCACCGCCGCCTCACCCATGCGCTGCCGCTGTTCGGCGTCGATGACCGGCGACGGCGTCTCCTCGATGATCTTCTGATGCCGCCGCTGCACGGAGCATTCGCGTTCGCCCAGATGGATCACGGCGCCGTGCGTGTCGGCGAGCACCTGGATCTCGATGTGACGGGGCTCGTCGACGTAGCGCTCCAGGAAGATGGTGTCGTTGCCGAAGGCTCGCGCCGCTGTGCTTCGCGCCGTCTCGAAACCCTCTCGCAGCTCGCGCTCGTCACGCGCGATCCGCATGCCGATGCCACCGCCGCCCGCGCTCGCCTTGATCAGCACCGGATAGCCGACGTCGTTCGCGGCGGCCACTGCCTCGTCAGCGCCGCTCAGCGCATCCGTGCCGGGGACGACGGGCACTCCGGATCGCCGCATGCGCTCGCGGGCAGCCACCTTCTCGCCCATCGCCGCCATCGCCTCGGGCGGCGGCCCGATGAACACGATGCCTGCCGAGCGGCATGCGTGCGCGAACGATTGGTTCTCGCTCAGGAACCCGTAGCCCGGGTGGATCGCCTGCGCTCCGGTTCGCTGCGCCGCGTCGATGATGCGCTCTGCCACCAGGTAGGACTGTGACGACGGCGCCGGACCGATCTCGACGGACTCGTCGGCCAGCCGCACGAACGCAGCGTCGCGGTCGGCCTCGCTGTACGCGGCGACGCTGCGGACGCCCAGGTCGCGGCATCCGCGGACCACGCGCAGCGCGATCTCGCCGCGATTGGCCACGAGCACCGTGTCGAACATCGCGGCCGTGCTATCCGACGTGCACAAGCGGATCGCGGGGGCTGACCACGTCGCCGGCCTTCACGTATACCTCGGTGACCGTTCCCGAACGGGTAGCGGTGATGTCGTTCTGCATCTTCATCGCCTCGAGGACCGCCACCACGTCCCCCAGGTTCACCTTGTCGCCAACTTTGACAGAAACCTTGAGCAGCAAGCCCTGCATCGGAGCGACCACCGTACCTTCGCGCACCGGGGGCGGCCCGGCGGGCATGGCGGCGGCCACCCCGCTCGCACCGCTCGCCTCGGGCAGCCCGATGACCCGCACCGCGTACGACTGGCCGTCGACCTCAACGGTGAGCTCGCGCGCGGCCACGGCCGGCTCGGCGCCGTCAACAGTTGGCGCCACCGCAGGCTCGTCGACGATCGCGGTCTCGGGAACGCCCACGGGCGCTTCACCCTGGGGAACGGCCTCATCGCCGAGCTGCTCCGCGGCGCTCTCGCCGCGCACGAGCGCGAGGTATTCGGCTGGGAACAGCGCGTACGTGACCACGGCAGCCGCGGCCGCATCGGCCAGGCCCTCACGTTTGAGCTCGCGCCGCGTCGCGGCGATGGATCGCTCCAGGAGATCGGCGGGCCTGCAGGTGATCGGCTCCTCGCGGCCGTTGACCAGCCGCCGGATCTCAGGATCGACCGGCTTCGGCGGCTCGCCGTACAGGCCGAGGCAGTAATCCTTCACCTCCTGGCTCACCGTCGCGTAGCGATCGCCGTTGCAGACGTTGTAGACAGCCTGGGTGGCGATGATCTCGGTGAGCGGGGTGACCATAGGCGGCGAGCCAAGCTCGGCCCGGACGCGTACCACCTCAGCCTCGACCTCGCCCAGCTTCGCAAGCGCGTCGCGGGCGCGCAGCTCGGCCAGGGCGTGCCCCATCGCGGAGGGCGGCAGCAGACCACGCAGCGCCGAGGTGTCGAGCCGCAGCGCCAGTGGGTCGAGCACGTCCGCGTAGTGCACGAGCGCCTGCTCCAGCTCCAGCGCGGCTGCTGCGATGGGCTCGATATCGAGGCCCGGGTCGACCGGGCTTCCTGCGAAGCCGGCGATGACCGCTTCGGCTGCGGGTACCGACGCGCCACCCGCCAGCGGCGACAGCGCCACGTCGATGCGGTGAGCCCCGGCCAGAGCCGCGCTGTACGCCGCCAGCGTCGCCTGTCCGGTCTGCGCAGCGATCGATATCGCCACCGGCACGCCGGCAGCCGCACGCACTGCACTCACGGTCTCGGCGGCGCGGCTGGCCACCAGGACACCGAGGGGGTCGTGCACGCACAGCGTCGGAAATCCGATCTCGACCAGCCGCCGCGCGGCGGCGACCAGGATGTCACCGTCCGCGGCGTCGTTGTAGACGATGACTCCTTCGGCCTGTTTGCCGGCGCGCGCCACCGCCTCTGCGCAGCGCTCCAGGTTGCGGGTGTCGTTGAGGGGGTCGTAACAGCGGAAGATGTCCACGCCCGCTTCGGCTGCGGCGGCGATGAAGGCGTCGACGGTGTCGTCGGAGACGTGGCGGTGACCGACGAGCGCCTGCCCGCCGATCATGGCGAGCAGCGGCGTGATCGGAGCCGCGGCGCGGATCGCGCGCAGCCGCTCGAAGGGGTCCTCAGCCAGAAAGCGCAGGGAGGCCTCGAACGTCGAGCCGCCGAAGACGTCGAGCGCGGCGAATCCGCAGCGGTCGAGGCGCTCGGCGACCGGCACAGCGTGCCGCTGGCGCAGACGGCTGATCAGGAGCGACTGCTGCCCGAGGCGGAGCGACGTCTCCACCAGTTCGAGGCGAGGCATCGCGCGAGTCTAGTGTCGCGGAGCCGAGGTTTCGTGCATCTGCGCTAGTCGCCGGCTCCGGAGGGGTCGAATCCCTCGGGCAACTGGACGCTTTCACGCATGCGCGCGCGAACCCGGCCGAGCGCCCCTTCCACGTCGGCGTCGTCGAGGGCCACGATCTGGGCCGCCAGATGGCCGGCGTTGCGCGCCCCCATCTCGCCCACCGCCACGGTGGCCACCGGTGTGCCGGGCGGCATCTGCACGATGCTGAGCAGCGCGTCGAGGCCGGCCAGCGGGGTTGCGGCCAGGGGCACCCCGATCACCGGCAGTGTCGTCATGGAGGCCAGGACCCCGGGCAGGTGCGCGGCCGCGCCGGCGCCGGCCACGAGCACGCGCAGGCCGCGCGACCGCGCCGCACGTGCATACCCACTCACGACGTCGGGCGCGCGATGCGCCGACATCACACCCATCTCCCAGCCGATGCCGTACTCGTCGAGCACCTCGCCACAGCGTCGCATCGCGGGCAGGTCAGACTCGCTGCCGACCACGATGCCCACGAGAAGCGCTGCGCTCACGCAGTGACTCCGACCCGCTGCGCGATGTCGCCGCGCCGCTGCATGCCGGCGAAGGTGATGCGCGCGACGTTCTCGTACGCGGCCGAGCGCGCCTCTTCGAGCTGCGGAGCGCGCGCCACGACGCAGAGCACGCGGCCACCGGATGTGCGCACCGTCCCGTCGGGTGCGCGACGCGTGCCGGCATGAAAGCAGAGAGCGCGCGCGTCGATCGTGTCCAGGCCCTCGATGCGGTCGCCGATGCGCACCTCGCCAGGATATCCAGCCGCAGCGGCCACCACGCCGACGGCGGCGCCGGACGTGACGGCCACTCCCGGCGCGACCTCGCCGCGCGCGCAGTCGCGGAGCACCTCCGCCAGCGGTTCGTCGAGCAGCGGCAGCACCACCTGCGCCTCCGGGTCACCGAACCGGGCGTTGAACTCCAGCACACGGATGCCATCGCCGGTGAGCATGAGTCCTGCGTACAGGCACCCGACGAAGGGCGTGCCGCGGGCGCGCAGCGCGTCGACGCACGGCTGCAGCACCTTGCGCGCTGCCTGGTCGGTCAGACCGTGTGCGTCGATGTCGGGCGGCGGCGCGCATGCGCCCGTCTCCGTCGAGCGCGCGCTTGTAGTCGCGGGCGGGCGTCAGCAGGCGCAGCCGGTGACCGTCGCTCAGTGCCAGCACCGATGCCTCCGTACCCGTGAGCTGTTCCTCGACGACCACGCGGCTGCCCGCAGCGCCGAAACGCGCGGTGTCGAAGCAGGCGCGCAGCGCCCCGTGCACGTCGTCGAGCGTTTCGCACATGACCACGCCCTTGCCGAGAGCCAGGCCGTCTGCCTTCACAGCGCATGCGCCGCCGAGATCCTCGGCGAAGGCGAGCAGCGCGTCGCGCTGATCGGCGGTGCCGCTCAACCAGCGTGCGGTCGGTATGCCGGCCTCGTCCATCAGGACTTTGCCGAACGATTTCGAGGATTCGATGCGGCCGGCGGCGGCGGTCGGCCCGAAGGCCGGGATGTTCCGCGCGGCGCACGCATCCGCGACACCCGCCGCGACCGCGGCATCGGGCCCGACGACGACGAGGTCGACCTCACGCTCGGCCGCGATTCGCGCGATGGTGCGCGCGTCGGTGACGTCGATCGTGACGTTCTCCGCGATGACTGCCGTTCCCCCGTTGCCAGGCGCGCAGATGACCTCGATGTCGGTGCGCTCGCGCCGGCATGCCCAGGCGAGCGCGTGCTCCCGCCCTCCGCCGCCGACGATGAGAAGGCGCATCACGCCGCCAAGGGTATCGGGAGCGTGGTCGTGCGACTAGAAAGCTCCGAAGAGAACTCAGGGAAATGAGTGACCACCAGCACGTCTAGGGGATGGGGAGGACGGTGCAGCGAGGGATCGTCTCGGAGGCGAGACGGCACGGCTCGGAGCGGAGGTCGAGCCGAGAGTCAGCGGCGGATTCGGGGTCCCCACGAAGTCGCGGTGGTCGGGTGCGGACTTCGTGGGGTGAGGTGCGCCAGCGGGGCTCCGACCGCGTGGTCCCTCGCCGCGCCGTCCTCCCCATCCTCACCAGATTTGTCTGAGCGCTCATTCCCACTCGATCGTCGATGGCGGCTTCGACGAGATGTCGTAGACCACGCGGTTCACTCCGGGAACCTCGTTGACGATGCGCCGGCTGATGGTGCCGAGGACGTCGTACGGCACCTTCGCCCAATCGGCGGTCATGCCATCGTCGCTCTCGACGATGCGCACCGCGACGACGTTGGCGTACGTGCGGTAATCACCCATGACACCCACTGAAGAGATCGGCGTCAGGATCGCGAAGGACTGCCAGACCTTGCGGTACAGACCGCTGCGTTTGATCTCGTCGATAACCACCCAGTCGGCGGCGCGCAGCGTCTCGAGCCGTTCGCGGGTCACGTCGCCGACGATGCGAATGGCCAATCCCGGACCGGGGAACGGCTGGCGCCACACCAGGTCTTCGGGCAGTCCCAGCGCGATGCCGACCTCGCGCGCCTCGTCCTTGAACAGGTAGCGCAGCGGTTCCACGAGCTCGAAGCGCAGGTTCTCGGGCAGTCCGCCGACGTTGTGGTGCGTCTTGATCTTCTGGGCGTGCTGGGTGTCATACGACGTGGACTCGATGACGTCGGGGTACAGCGTTCCCTGCGCCAGAAAGGGCACCTGCCCCAGCGCTCGCGCCTGCTCCTCGAAGACCCGGATGAAGGTGCGCCCGATCCGCCGGCGCTTCTCCTCGGGATCCGTGACACCCTGCAGCGCGTCGAGGAACTGCTCCGCGGCATCGACGTGGACGAGCCGGATGTGGCGTTGCCGGGACATGATCTCGACCACGCGGTCGCCCTCGCCACGGCGCAGCAGGCCGTTGTCGACGAACACGCACGCGAGCTGGTCGCCGACAGCGCGGTGCACGAGAGTCGCCGCCACCGCCGAATCGACTCCTCCGCTCAGTGCGCACAGCACCCGCGCGTCGCCGACGCGCCGGCGCACGTCCGCGACCGCGCTCTCGATGAAGGATGCCGGCTCCCAGGTGCCGGCACAGCCGCAGACATTGAGCAGGAAATTGCGCAGCACGTCACGACCGAGCGGAGTGTGTGCGACCTCGGGATGGAACTGGATGCCGAAGCGACCTCGCGGGCCGGCGATGGCCGCGCACGGTGAGTTGAGCGAGTGTGCGATGGGGCGAAAGCCCGGTGGCGGCCGAGTGATCACATCGCCGTGCGACATCCACACCGACAGTTCGTGTGGCAGCCGGTCGAAGATGCCCGCCTCGTCGTCCACGGTCAGGGACGCGTGCCCGTACTCCCGTCGCTGCGCCGGCTCGACGGCACCGCCGAGGTCGCCGGCGAGCAACTGCATCCCGTAGCAGATACCCAGGATGGGCAGGTCGAGGTTGTACACATCGGGGTCCGGGTGGGGCGCTCCCGGCTCGTACACCGATGCGGGGCCGCCGCTGAAGATCAAACCGCGCGGCGCGCGCGCGGCGATCTCGGCGGCGGGAATCGAGCCGGGCACGAGCTCGCAGTACACCTTCGCCTCGCGCACGCGGCGCGCGATCAACTGGCTGTACTGCGAGCCGAAGTCGAGGACGAACACCGTGTCCTGTGCGACCCGGGCAGGCGTGTTCGTCGCACTGCCCAACTCGGTCGCAACCGTCACACGCCCATCCCCACGCGCTGCTCGCGCTGCTGCATCTTGCCCTCGGTCTTGATCGACGGGGCGATCACCATCTCGGTCTCCTGGAACTCGCGCACGGTGCGCGCGCCGCAGACGCCCATGGCGCTCTTCAGCGCACCGACGAGGTTCATGCTTCCGTCATCGACGTGCGCCGGGCCGAAGAGGATCTCGGCCAGCGTGCCCTTGGTTCCGGTGCGGATCCGGGTGCCGCGCGGCAGGTTCGGATCCGGCGTGGCCATGCCCCAGTGGTTGCCGTGTCCCGCGGCTTCCTGCGCCGCGGCGAAAATGGAGCCGATCATCACCGCGTCGGCGCCACTGGCGAAAGCCTTGGCGATGTCGCCGCCGAGACGCATGCCCCCGTCGGTGATGATCGCCACGCGGTCACCGCTGCGGCGCAGATGGTCGTCGCGCGCTGCGGCGCAATCACTCGTGGCGGTGACCTGTGGCACGCCGACGCCAAGGACCGCGCGCGTCGTGCACGCGGCGCCCGGTCCGACTCCGACGAGCAGTCCCTTGATGCCGGTGTCCATCAGCTCCAGAGCGGTCGCATAGTCGACGCAGTTGCCCGCGATCACCGGGATGTCGAGCGACTCCGTGAGCTCTCGAAACGACAGGTGGCGGTAGGACTTGCTGCGATGCCGAGCGGTCAGCACCGTGCCCTGCACCACGAAAACGTCGGCGCCTGCCTCCTGGGCGATCGGCGCCCGCCGCTCCGCCATACCGGGCACGGTCGACACCGCACATGGCGCGCCGGAGCGTTTCACCTCTTCTATGCGCTGACCGATGAGGCCGTCCTGAACCGGGGCGGTGTAGATGCGCTGCAACACCGTGTTGACCTGGTCGGGTGGCGAATCGGCGATCTCACGCAGCACGCCGGAGGGATCCTCGTAGCGCGTCTGCACCCCGTCGAGGTTCAGGACGGCCAGACCGCCGAGCCTGCCCATCTCGGCAGCGAACGCAGTGTCGACGACGCCGTCCATCGCGGCGGCCAGGAAGGGGATCGTCAGACCCGTGCCGTCGATCGACGTTGAGATGTCGATCTCGTCGGGGTTGATGGTGATGCGACCAGGGACCAGCGCCACCTCGTCGAACCCGTACGCCCGGCGTGCCCGCTTGCCTCTGCCGAGTTCGAGCTCCATCTGAGGAGTTTAGCAAACGGCCTGAGTAAGACAGCCCGGCAGGCGCACCATCTTGTGGTCAGCGCCGAATGGCACTACCACATATGGTGCTCACAGCCTCCCCCCCTTATCCGCGAAAGACGCCCTTGCGTCTGGCCAGCTCGTTGACCAGCCCGGCCTGAATGGTGTCGCGGACCTCGTCGCTGATGCGCATGACGAGCGACGGGTCGTCAGCGGCGTCCGGCCCGTACTGGTCAGTCCGCACCGGCGGGTGAAAACGGATCCGCCACTTGCTTGGCAGCGGGATGAGGCCCAGCGGGCCGAGCAGCGGCCAGGTCGGCGTCACCGGGAAGTACGGCATTCCTATCAACTTGGCGAGCGGCTGGACGTCGGCGATCATCGGATAGATCTCCTCCGCGCCCACGACCGAGATGGGGATGATCGGAGCGCCGGCGCGCAGCGCCACCTCGGCGAAGCCGCCACGGCCGAAACGGCGCAGACGGTATCGCTCGGAGAATGGCTTGCCCGTGCCCCGGACACCCTCCGGAAAGACCAGCACCAGCTCGCCCGCACGCAGCAGACGCACCGAGTCGTCGGGGTGTCCTGTCGTCTGACCGGTGCGGCGCAGCAGCCACGAAAGCACCGGCAGCCCGCCGAACCACGAGGCGACCAGGGCGCGCGGGACGCGGTCCGTCTCATCGAAGACCGCTACCTCGATCATCGCGCCGTCCAGAGGCAGCACCCCCGAATGGTTCGAGACGAGCAGCGCGGGGCCATGGCTCGGCACCACTTCCATGCCCGTCGTCTCCACGCGCCAGTAGCGCCGGTACAGGATGCGAAAGAGCGGGATCAGGGCCTCGGTCCAGGTCCGATCGAAGCCGAACTCGTCCACCTGGTAGTCGCCGCCGCGGTGCTTGCGGCGCACCTCGGCGACGTGATATCCCATCGCGACCGCGTCCTGAAGGCTGGCCAGATCGATGATCTCTCGGCCGGTCAGCTGCCTGAGCCGCACCGCTGCGGTGCCCGTGGCGCTCATCGCTGTCACCGGCAGCTCGGCGCGCAAGCGGTTCAGCGTCCGCCGCGGGGAGCGCGACCGCCCGCCCGGATGCGCGCCGTTGCTTGCCGCGGCCGGATCGACGCTCATCGTCTGGCCCGGCTGCGCGGATTGGGACGGCGTGGCGATCGGCGACGGGGTGCTTCGTCGCCGTGCCCATTGGACGTGATGCGGCGTGCGCGCAGGAATTCCTCGAGCTCGCTCTCGTACATGTGCGGCTTCTCCTCGACTTCGGCGGGCAGGCGGCGCTGGCGGGCATGCTCCTTCACCGCGCCAACCGTCGTCCACTCCAGCTGGCCGAATTGGCTTTGCAGTCGCGCCGTGTCGACTACCCGTCCGAACTGAAGGAGGCGCGCCAGGTGCGGGGGAAACCCGGTGCCCGTCGCGCGATTGAAAATGGGGAGCGCGATGGAGCTGCCGGTGAACGGCAGTATCGGGGCGCTCCGCTTGCCGAGCAGTGCTGCGACCTGGCTCAGGAGCACGATGCCGCTGCCCGCGACATTGAAGACGCCCGGTCGATCGTGCGTGACCGCCTGCTCGAGGATCGAGACCGCGTCCTCCTCGTGCACGAACTGCAGGCGAGGATCGAATCCCAGCACCGTCGGGACCACCGGCAGGTCGAAGAAACGGGAGAAGGGCGTGCTGTGTGCCCCGCCGAGCACGTTGGCGAATCGCAGGCAGGTGGTGACCGCCGCCGGCTTGCGCACGGCGAAGTCGTGCACGTAGGCCTCGACCTCGTCGAGGTCACGCGTGAACGAGTCGCGCGCCGGAGCCTTGCGTGTCATCGCCTCCGACCAGAACGACGGATCGTCGGGCTCGCACCCGTAGATCGCTGTACTCGACTTCACGACCAATTTGCGCACCGGGCTGTCGGCCCCGCTGCACGCGGCGATGAGGTTCATGGTGCCGATGACGTTGGTCTCGTGCACCACTCGCGCCGTCGCCCGGCGGGGATCGACGATGAGACCGGCATGCACCACGGTGTCGATGTCCAGAGCGCGCAGCAGCTTGTCGATCAGGCTGTGCCGGATGTCAGCGCGTACGAAATCGGTGCGCTGCAGGTTGATGGTCGGCGCCTTCGTGTCGACGGCCACGATCCGCTCGATCTCCCGGCTCGCCTCGAGGCGGCGGACCAGCTGCCCGCCCCAGAATCGCGAGACACCGGTGATGAGAACGCGTCGAGTGTCGACCACTGCGGTGCTCGATCCTACTCCACTGCCGCGGGGCTCACGGATAGATACCGCGCACCCGCGTCGCTTCGGCCACCTTCTCCACCGCGATCTCGTACGCTGCCGAGCGCAGCGTGACGTCGCGCTGCGCGGCTCGCGCGCTGACGTGCTGGTAGCTGCGCACCATCACCTCCTTGAGCCGCGAATTCACCTCGCCCGTCGCCCAGAAGTACGCCTGCAGGTCCTGCACCCACTCGAAGTACGAGACGACCACCCCTCCGGCGTTCACCAGAATGTCCGGAAGGATGAGCACGCCGCGATCCTCGAGCATGGTGTCCGCTTCCAGCGTGAGCGGCGCGTTGGCGCCCTCCGCGATCACGCGGGCCCGCACGCCGTCGGCGTTGGCCGCGGTCACCTGACCCTCGAGCGCCGCCGGGACGAGCACATCGACCTCGAGGGTCAGCAACTCGTCATTGCTCAACTGGTCGGCCGCGCCGTAGTCGGCCAGCCGGCCCCCTTCCTCTTTAAGAGCGCGCAGCGCGGCGAGGTCGAGGCCGTCGCCGCGGTAGATGCCGCCCGCGCTGTCGGACACGGCAACGACCTTCATGCCCGCTCGCGTGAGGAGGTCGGCGGAGACGGACCCGACCTTGCCGAAGCCCTGCACCGCGACGGTCGCACCCATCGGGTCCAGTCCGCGGTCGCGCATCGCCTCCACGGTGACGATCGTCAGACCGCGTCCGGGCGCGGTGAAGCGTCCCTCGGACCCACCGATCGATATCGGCTTGCCGGTCACGGACGCGGGGACAGAGAACCCCGCGTGCATGGAAAGCGTGTCCATGATCCAGGCCATCACCTGAGGATTGGTGCCGAGGTCCGGTGCCGGAATGTCGCGATCGGGGCCGACGATGATGGATATCTCGGTGGTGAAGCGCCGCGTCAGCCGTTCCAGCTCCGATGCCGACAGCGCTCGCGGATCGCAAATCACACCGCCCTTCGCACCTCCGAACGGGAGGTCGACCACCGCAGCCTTCCAGGTCATGTGCATGGCCAGGGCCCGTGCATCGTCGAGCGTCATCGCGGGGTGATACCGCAATCCACCCTTGGCGGGCCCTCGGGCGACGCTGTGCTGCACCCGGAAACCGGTGAACACCCTGAAGCCCCCGTCGTCCATCTCGACCGGGAAATGCACCACCAGTTCGCGCTTCACGGCGCGCAGGATCCCGCGCAATGATTCGTCCAGTCCGAGTGCTTCTGCCGTCGCTTCGAACCGGTGCTGGGCAATGCTCAGTGCCGAGCGGCCTTCGTCTGTCGCCATCAGCAGGCCGCACTATACGCAACCGGTCAGCGCCCCGTGGACAAGTCGCGACGAGTCTGCGACATGGGTAGATGTCTGCCCTGGCAGCAACCCAGGGTGCAAACGTTGACAATTGCGCGTACAACCAGCATGATGTACGACCGACTGGAGGTTTTAGTCACCTCCTGTCACAAACGTCTAAACCGACGGTCCGGAAAAAGAGCGGGCCGTCACTCAAGGAGGCCCATCCAATATGGCCAGAACCAGACGTAGGAGAGGCGGCGTGCCAACGGCCGTCAAACGCACCGTGAGGCGCGTCAGGACGACCGCGCGTCGCCGCGCACCCGCTGGTGGCGACCTCATGAAGGCGGTGCAGAGCCTGGTGAAGGCACTGCCCGTCAGCGAGCTCGAGAAGAGACTCGCAGGGCTCGAGAAAACAGTTGCCAGACTCGAGGCAGGGCTGCGCGGGGCTGCGCGGCGCGCCGGTTCCGCCGTCCGCGGCAAGCGCACTGCCAAGCGCAAGACCGCAAAGCGGGCGACGGCGAAGCGGACCGCGAAGCGCACCACTGCGCGCCGTGGCACCCGCCGCCGGACTGCAGCGAAGACCACTGTGCGCCGGGCACGGCGGGGCGCCAAGCGCACCACGGCAAAGCGCACTGCGAAGCGTCGCGCCGGCGCCAAGCGCACCACCGCGAAGCGCAAGACCGCGAAGCGCGCCACAGCCAAGCGCGCCACCACGGCGAAGCGTCGGGTCGGTGCGAAGCGCGCCACGGCGAAGCGCGCCACGGCGAAGCGGACCACCGCAAAGCGCACCACTGCGAAGCGCGCCACCGCAAAGCGCGCCCCCAAGGCGGCCGCGGCACGCAAGCCGGCGGCACGGCGTGGTGGCCGTCGCAAGGCGGCAGCAGCTCCGGCTGCGGCAGCAGCGGCAGCAGCCCCGCCGGCGAGCTGACCTCACACTCAACCCCAACAACTCGTCGCAAGGCCCCCGACGGTTTCGTCGGGGGCCTTCGCTTACCCGGCGAGCACCTCGCTCAGCACCTCGGCCGCACGGCGCGCATCGGTGTCGGTGACACCGAGGTGGGTCATGCCGCGGACCAGGTCAGGCCCCATGACCGCTAGTGCAACTCCTCGGGCGGCAGCCTCACGCACCACCACATCGGCCGGCGCGGCCGTGCGCAGCATGACGCTGTTGGTGGGGATGGTCGGCTCGAGCAGCGTCGCGCCGCCAACGCCGCGCAATGCGGAGGCGATGACGCGTGCGTTGGCATGGTCGTCCGCGAGCCGAGCCACGTTGTTGTCGAGTGCGTAGAGTCCCGCCGCCGCCAGCACACCGGCCTGCCGCATGCCGCCGCCGAGGCGCTTGCGCCAGCGCCGCACCTCGGCGATGACGGCGTCATCGCCGGCGACCACCGAGCCGACCGGAGCCCCCAGCCCCTTGCTCAAGCACACGGACACGGTGTCGCAGTGGCCGACCAGCGCCGCGGCGGCGCAATCCAGCGCCACAGCGGCGTTGAACAGCCGTGCCCCGTCGCAGTGGACGCGCAGGCCCTCCGCGTGCGCCGCGCCGGCAGCGGCCGTGATCCGTTGCAAGGCTATCGCGCAGCCGCCGCGACGGTTGTGGGTGTTCTCCAGGCACAGAAGCTTCGAGGTCGGATTGTGGATGTCCTGATCGCGCACCGCATCGCGGACCATCGCGGCGTCGGGGGTGCCTTCGAACCCGTCGAGCAGGCGAAGCTGGACACCGGCAACCGCGGCTGAGCCACCCGCCTCGTGCAGCGCGACATGTGCCTGCGCATCGGCGATGACCTCGTCGCCGGGGCGGGTCTGCGCGGCGACCGCGGCGAGGTTCGCCATCGTGCCGCTGGGCACGAACACCGCCGCCTGCTTGTCCAGCAGTGCGGCGACTCCCTCCTCGAGCCGGCGCACCGTGGGGTCCTCACCCCACACGTCATCCCCGACCTCAGCGGCGGCGATTGCCGCGCGCATTCCCGCGTCGGGGACGGTCAGCGTGTCACTGCGCAGGTCGATGGCGCCCGCCGGCACCGACATTGGACTCCACATCGATCACGCCGGCATCACGCATCCTGGCCACCTTGGGCTTGATCCTCGCACGCACGTCACCCGCCATGCAGGTGCGGTCGCGCCCCGTGCGCTTGGCGCGGTACAGGGCTTCGTCGGCCAGCGTGAGCAGCTCACGTGCGCTCTCTGTGTCCTCGGGGAACGCGGCGCCACCGACGCTCACGGTCAGCGTCAGGGGCGCTCCGGGTTCGAGCTCGATAATGCTGTCGGCCAGGGCCAGCCGGATCTTCTCCGCCACCAGTCGCGCTTCCTCGGCCGACGTGTTGGCCATCACCACCGCGAACTCCTCACCACCGTAGCGGGCGGCGAGATCCGACCGGCGCACGCTGCTCACGAGCGTCTGCGCGAAAGCGGCGAGCGCGACGTCGCCTGCCTGGTGTCCCAGGCTGTCGTTGAGGACCTTGAAGTGGTCGATGTCGATCATCAGTATCGCCAGGGACGTGTTCAGACGCTCTGCGAGCGCGACCTGCTGGCCGAGGTAGTCGACCAGGAAGCGATGGTTGTACAGACCGGTGAGGTCGTCCATGCTGGCCTGCCGCTTCACCGACGCGAGGAAACGGGATCGCTCCAACGCCAGCGCAAGCTGTTCCGCCGTGCCGACGACGAGGTCGGCGTCGGTCTCGTCCATTTCCGATTCACTGCGAGCCACGGCGAGCACACCATGCAGGTGCTCCGCAAGGCGTAGCGGCGCGACACAGAAATCGCGCATCCCCAGGTGGGCCTCCAGGCTCGCGGGCGCAGCGCCGAGCATGAGCGCTCCCATCATGCTCTGACGGTAGCCCTCGCCGATCGGTCCGGTGCCCTTCAACAGCGCGTCGACGTCGACGTCGCGCACGCCCTCGAAGATGGCGAACGGGTCGTTCATCTCCGATTCGTTCACCAGGATCATGACCGCGTCCACGCCGGTTGACGTGCGCAGCTCCGTGCAGACCTCGGAGAGCGTTTCCTCGAGCGGACGCGAGGTGCTCAACGCGGTCGCGATCGCTGCGCGCGTTCGCGTCGCTTTCATCTGCGTCTGCAGCTCACGGCGCATCTTCTCGAAGGTCTCGCCAAGCCGGCCCAGCTCATTGTCGGGACCTGTCGGCACCGGGACGTCGAACTCGTTCTTGCCCAGACCCGCCACAGCGCGGTCGAGCCGGCGCAGTGGACGCTGCAGGCTGAACTGCACCATCACCACGATGACTGCCACCAGCGCGACGATGAGTGCGATCAGCAGGATGAGCGGCTGCAGCGGCGTGGCCACGACGTCCACAGGTGTGGTGACCACCAGTCGGAACGCCGGGCCGAGCTGCGCCGTCGCCACTGCGAAGTCACGTGTCCCCACCGTGACCACCGAAGCGGACCTGCCGGACAGCACGCTGGCCAGCTGCGCGAACGGCTTGTCGCCCATGCTCACGGTGAGCCCCGCGATGCGGCCGTCGATGGCGAAGCGCTCGTCGGTGCCGATGACGGTGAAGTCGGCCGGATCCGCCGCGGTGGCCAGGTTGCTGCCGATGGCGGTGGCGAGCTGGGCGCTCAGCGGACGCCCCACGAAGGCGGTGGCTGTGCTGTTCGGCACTGCCGCGTCCTCGACGAGCCACGGCTGGCCGTCGGTGGCCGGCGCGACGTGCGCGCCCTTGGGAACGGCGGCGGTCAGCACACTGATGATCGGATCTGCGCGGGTCAGGGTGAGCGTCCCCTGTACCGACACGACGCGACCATCGGGATCGATGACGCCAAGCACGTCGCCGAACGGATTGACGGCGGCGTCCTGCGCGAGCGTTGCCCGCACCAGTTCGGGGTTGGGCAGGTCACGGCTGGCGTCGATCTGTCGTGCGACGCCCTGGATGAACGAGCTGAGCGAGCTGAGCTGCCCGGCGATCAGGTTGCCTGCGACCCCCACCTTGTCGGCCGCCCGGTCCTTCGCCTCGTCATTGGTGTTGAGCTGCGCGATCCACAGAGGCACCAGCGAGATGAGCAGGCAGGCAACCACGATGACGGAGGTGAACTTGACCGAGAAACGCGTTCGCCGCCAGGCCGCCAACGTCTGACGAATGAGTTGCACCGGCGCTCGCTCAGGTGCGCCGGCGCGCGAGCACGAGCGCGCTGGCGGCGACGGCGGCGGCGAGCACCAGGGCAGCCAGGCTGGCCACGTTGAACGGCACACCGGGCCACGACGGGCTGAAGAGTTGCTGACGTGGAGCCGACGGAAGGGTGAGCAACGGCGGCGCGATCACGGGTGGGATCTCGGCGGGCGGGGTCGGCAGCGGCCCGGCCGGCTCCGCTGCCACCGGCTGCGCTGCCGCCGGCTGCGCCGGCGGCGTCACGGGCACGAGAGCGCTCGATCGTGCGGCTTCGACGCCACTCACCACAGTGGACTCTGCCGGGGCCGCGGGTGCGCGTTCGCCGCGCAGTGGCTGGCTTCGCGCCGTCCCGGTTCGTGCGCGAGTGGTGCTTCGTGCGGTGCCCGCCATGTGATGCCGTCCGCGGTTCCGATCGTCCCGGCGCAGGCGACGGTCGCTTCGGCGCGAGTGTTCAGGGGTCGTGGCCGGCGCAGCCGTCAACACGCCGGCCCAGGGCCCGCCGGCGGCGGCCTGCCCAGCGACGCTGGCGCTCCCGGCTGCCTCGGCGGTGACCACATGCAACGCGAGCGCGAGCGCAGCGCCGAAGCCCGCGAACAGCACCGGCGCGTAGCGACGGCATGTTTCGCTGCTCGGCCAGCGCGCCCCGCCGCGCCCGCGTCGAGTCGAGCGTGTGCTCATCGTTTGACCAACTCCCCGCAGGTCATGCTACCCGCGGCCCGCTGCAGCCTCTGTCACCGGGCTGTGACACTTCTCGGTGTTTCCTGGCGCGGTTCGCATACCGAGCCGGGCGGCGTGGGAAGGTGGCGCGGGTGTCGTAGATTGGCGGGGCTATGCCGGCCGTGGTGATCAGCTTCGTTGACGGCGAGGTCCTGCATGCGGACACGCCCGAGATCACGTTCGACCACGCCGTCCTGGAAGCCGAGTTCCGCTCCGTCGACCCGAACACCGAGCGCGCCCTCTTCCCGATGACCGCGATCCGTCAGATCATCGTCGGCGACTCGGTCCCCGCGCCGCCCGCAGAGGTCGTGGCTGCCTGGGACCGCGCCGCGTTCCACTTCATGGACGGCGAGGTGCTGCGCGCCTCGATCTCGCCCGATGTCGTGCTCGGACGGCACGGTGGGGTCTGGCCGATCGTCGAGCCCGGATCGGACGAGATGCGTACGATCGGGTCACCTGGAACAGCTGGCTCGCATTCTGGCCGAGCGTGAGATGCACGCAGCGGGAGGTCCGGCGGAATCGCAGCGGCGCGCGCTGCTCTCGCGCATGCGCCGCCCACGCTGAATGCAGGCCATGATCGGAAGGGGCCGCGTGCGCACGACGTGGCGGAGCGAGCCGTGACCAGCACGCTCGCCACGGTCGAGCCGGTGCGCCCGGGTGTCCCACCGTCGCTCTCAGCACGTCTCTTCACGCCGCGCACGGTCGCTTCGCTGCTGGTGGCGGCGATCATCGTCGCGGTTGCCGTCACCCGCGCACCCATCAACTGGGGCGACGCGTGGAACAAGATCCGTCACGCCAACGCGCTGCTCTACCTGGCGGCGCTGATCGTCTTCTACTCGAGCTTCGTGGTGCGCGCGATCCGCTGGCGGCTGCTGCTGCGCAACGCGGGCGAGAGCCAGCCCTGGCCAGGACTGATCGGCATCATCGTGACATCGTTCTTCGTCAACTGTGTCGTGCCCGCCAAGATGGGCGACGTCTATCGCGCGTACCTGGCCCGGGCCAAGCGCCACATCTCGGCGAGCAAGGCGCTGGGCACGATCATCGCCGAGCGCCTCGTCGACCTGTGCGTGCTGATGGCGCTGCTGCTGGCGGCAGGCGCGGTGGTCTTCCATCGCAAGGCGCCGGGTGTGCTGATTCCGTACGTCGTCGCCGGGACCCTGGTGTGCTGCGCCGGCGTCGGCGTCGTCCTCACCATGCGAGCGGGCCGCGGCCAGCGCCTGCTCCGCCTGCTGCCGGAAGCGGTGTTCCACCGTTACGAGAGCTTCAGGGTGGGAACCGTCCATTCACTCGGCCGCTTTCCCACGCTGATCGCGCTCACCGGGACCGTGTGGGGAATGGAGGCCGCCCGCCTCGCCTTCGTTGTCTTCGCGCTCGGGGACGGCAACTTGCTGGGACCGTCGCAGTTCCTGCTCGTTGCGCTGGCGGCGGCGCTGCTCACCACCGTGCCCTTCCTGCCCGGCGGCCTCGGCCTGGTCGAGTTCGGGATGGTCACCGTGCTCGTCGCGGTGGGCGGCATCAGCAAGGAGGCTGCGCTGTCGATCGCCATCCTGGATCGCAGCATCAGCTACGGCAGCCTGGTCGTCCTCGGCTTCGTCGTCTTCCTGCTCACCCACGTCCACGCGCCGAAACCGCGACCCCCGCTTGTCGAAGCGTGAGGGCGCTGGTCACCGGCGGCGCCGGCTTCATCGGCTCGCACCTCGTCGACGCGCTGCTGAACGCGGGTCACGCCGCGCGACGTTGCTCGAGCTCGATGTCACCACACCCGCGCTCGTCGACGCCATCGCAGCAACCCGGCCCGAGGTGGTGTTCCATCAGGCGGCGCAGATCGACGTGCGCAGCTCGGTCCGCGATCCGCTGGGTGACGCGCAGACCAACGTCCTGGGCACGGTCAACGTGCTGCGAGCGTGCGCCGCAGCCGCGGTGCAGCGCGTCGTCTTCGCTTCCAGCGGCGGAGCGGTGTACGGCGAAACGGACACCATCCCGACCCCGGAGGATGCGCCCTGCCGGCCGGAGTCCCCGTACGGCGCCTCGAAGCTGTGCGCCGAGCTCTATGCGGCGACCTTCCAGCGCGTGCAGGGTCTCGAATCGGTCTCCTTGCGGTACGCGAATGTGTACGGCGCGAGGCAGGACCCGCATGGAGAGGCCGGCGTCGTTGCCATTCTCGCCACACGGCTGCTGACCGGCGAGACTGCTGTCATCAACGGTGACGGACTGCAGACGCGCGACTACGTGTACGTCGACGACGTGGTGCGCGCCAATCTCTGCGCGATCGACGCACCGGCCGGTGCGTACAACATCGGCACAGGCGCCGAGACGGACGTGAACCAGCTCTTCGAGCGACTACGCGCCGTCATCGGGGTGGACGCCGTGGCACACCATGGCGAGGCCAAGCCGGGTGAGCAGCGGCGCTCGTGCGTGGACGTGCAGCGTGCCGCCGGCGAGCTCGGCTGGGCGCCCGCCGTCGGGCTCGACGAAGGCCTAGCGCGCACCGTGACCTTCTTTCGCGGCGCCTGAGCCGGCGAGGAGCGCGCGCGCCTGCGCGAGGCACCGCGTGCCCGAGGTTGTCAGCTCTGCGTGCGCTCGGCGCAATCCTTCGCTGGCGAGGCCGCTGCGCTCCAGCAGGCGCGCTGCCCAGAGCAGCTCGTTGACTCCCTGCGCGAGAAGCTCATGTGCACGTGCACCGGAAGCGTCGAGGTCGCCTGGCGTCAGCCGGTCCAGCGCCTGTGCGCAACCTTCGAGGCGGCGCTGTTCTGAGCGCGCACCTGCGGCGGGTTCCTGCGTCGCCGCCGTCGCCGACTCCGCGGTGTCCGCGACAGCGCGCAACAGCGCATGCGGATCGCTGACGGGCGCGCTGGGGCGTCCGAGCGCGCGATACGCCGCGACCAGGATTGCCAGGAGCACCAGGCCGGCGATGACATAGCCGACCACCATCGGCTCGCCCCGCGCCTACTTGTAACGGAACGTGATGCGCCCGCGCGTCAGGTCGTACGGCGAGAGCTCGACCCGCACCCGATCGCCGATGAGGATACGGATGTAGAACTTGCGCATCTTGCCGGACGTGTACGCGAGCACCTCCTGGCCCGTCTGCAACTGCACCTTGAACATGGCGTTGGGCAGCGGCTCCAGGACCGTCGCGTCCATCTCGATCGTCTCCTCCTTTACGGAGGCGACCGCGCCGTCCTCGGCGCTCACGTCGCGCCGGCGCGCCGGACCGCGACGGCGCGTGCCGCCTGGACGGGGTGGACGTCGTGCCAAACGATTGCTCCTGCTGCGACTTGGTAAATGCGCCGGCCGAGAGTATCACGGCCCGGTCAGCCAACTCCTGATACCGTCTAGCCATGGCAGTCCAGGTGCAGTCGCCATTTCTCGAGGCACTGCAGCGCCGCGTGCTCGTGGTCGACGGCGCCATGGGCACCAGCCTGCATGCCCAGCACCCCGCACTCGAACAGTACGGCGGCGCGGCGCTCGAGGGCTGGATGGACGGCCTCGTCCTCAATGCCCCCGACGTCGTCGAGCGCGTGCACCGATCGTTCCTCGAGGTGGGCTGCGATGCCGTTGAGACCTGCACATTCCAGGCGACGCGACTGCGCCTCACGGAATGGGGCCAGGCCGAGCACACCACGCGGCTCAACGTCGCCGCGGCAGCGCTGGCGCGCCGCCTGTGCGACGAGCATTCCACACCGGACAAGCC
>VBJV01000022.1:64789-65732 GCA_005879785.1 Chloroflexota bacterium | reverse complement strand
ACCGACTGGTTTCCTGCCCGCTTCCAGCGACGCGGTCCTCGGCAACATCACGTTCGCCGCACTCGTCGAGGCCTTCACCGAACAGGCATCCGGCCTGATCGAGGGCGGCAGCGACTTCATCATCATCGAGACCGCACAGGACATCCTCGAGGTCAAGGCGGCGATCTTCGGCGTCAGGGCTGCGTTCGAGCAGACCGGCAGAGCGCTGCCGATCGTGGCCTCGGTCTCGCTGGACCCCAGCGGCCGCATGCTGCTGGGTACCGACATCGGCGCCGTGCTGACCATCCTCGAAGGCCTGCGCGTCGACATCATCGGGCTGAACTGCTCGACGGGCCCGGAGCTCATGCACGACGCGATCCGCCACCTCTGTGCGCACGGCTCGTCACCGGTGTCGTGCATCCCCAACGCCGGACTGCCCATCAACGTCGAGGGACGCGCTCACTTCCCGCTCGAACCCGAGCCGATGGCCGCCGAGCTGGCGCGTTTCGTGCACGAGTACGGGGTCGACATGGTGGGCGGCTGTTGCGGCACCACGCCCGCGCATCTGAGTGCGCTGATCGCCGCCCTGGGCACCGCCCCTCGTGCCGCGCGCCATCCCGACGTTGCGCCGCGCGTGGCCAGCAGCATGCGGGCCAACGAGTTGCGTCAGCAGCCGCCACCGCTGCTGATCGGCGAGCGCGTCAACTCGCAGGGGTCACGCGTGGTCAAGCGCCTGCTGCTGGCGGACGACTACGACGGCATCCTCGACGTCGCCCGCACCCAGGTGGAGGGCGGCGCTCACGCGCTGGACGTCTGCGTCGCGCTGACCGAGCGCAGCGACGAGGCCGAGCAGATGCAGACGCTCGTCAAGACGCTGCAGATGGCCGTTGACGCGCCGCTGGTCATCGACAGCACCGACGCCGACGTCATCAAGGCTGCGCTCGAGAGCTACCCCGGCCGGGGA
>VBJV01000022.1:45975-64756 GCA_005879785.1 Chloroflexota bacterium | reverse complement strand
CGCTGACCATCGACGAGCAGGGCATGGCGCGCACCGCGGATCGCAAGCTCGAGGTGGCGCGGCGCATCACCGACATAGCCTGCAACGATTTCGGGCTGCGGCCGGAGCAGCTGCTGTTCGACGCCCTGACCTTCACGCTGGCCACGGGCGAGGCGGAGTGGCAGGATTCAGCGCGAGAGACCATCGAGGGAATCCGCGCCATCAAGCGCGAAATCCCCGGTGCCGGCACGGTGTTGGGCGTTTCGAATGTTTCCTTCGGACTCGCACAACCGGCTCGCGCGGTGCTGAACAGCGTGT
This sequence comes from Chloroflexota bacterium, assembly GCA_005879785.1. Lineage (GTDB taxonomy): Bacteria > Chloroflexota > Dormibacteria > Aeolococcales > Aeolococcaceae > CF-165. The sequence goes on along the minus strand of VBJV01000022.1, from coordinate 64,459 downwards.
TCCTCCACCACTGCGTCAGCGGCGGCCTGGACGCGGCCATCATCAACCCCGCGCACACGATGCCGTATGGGGAGGTCGACCCCGCCGCGCGCCGGCTGGCCGAGGAGCTCGTGTTCAACCAGGACCCGGACGCGTTGACGCGCTTCATCGCGCATTTCGACAGCAGCACGTCGGACGCCGGCGTTCGCGAGGTGGCCGACCCGTTTGCGGGCATGGATCCGCCCGAACGGATTCACGCCCAGATCCTGCACCGGCGCAAGGACGGCATCGAAGAGCAGATCGATCTCGCCCTGCAGGAACGCGACCCCGTGCGCGTGCTCAACGAGATCCTCCTGCCCGCGATGAAGGATGTCGGCGACCGCTTCGGCGCCGGCGAGCTGATCCTGCCGTTCGTTCTGCAGAGTGCAGAGGTCATGAAGCGCGCGGTCGCGCACCTCGAACAGTTCCTCGAGAAGCGTGAAGGCTATACAAAGGGCAAGGTCGTGCTGGCCACGGTGTACGGCGATGTCCACGACATCGGCAAGAACCTGGTGAACACGATCCTGAGCAACAATGGATACACCGTCTTCGACCTCGGCAAGCAGGTGCCCTTGAACACGATCATCGAAAAGGCGCAGGAGGTGGACGCCGACGCCATCGGCCTCTCCGCGCTCCTGGTGAGCACCAGCAAGCAGATGCCCATGTGCGTCAAGGAGCTCGACGAGCGCGGGCTGGATTTTCCGCTGATCATCGGAGGCGCGGCGATCAACCGCGGCTTCGGCAGGCGGATCATCTACCTGAGCGAGGACCGCGTGTATGGACCAGGCGTCTTCTACTGCAAGGATGCGTTCGAAGGCCTGGAAACAGTCGATCAGCTGCTCGACGCGCAGCGCCGCGAGGTGCTGGTTGCACGCGTGCGCGAAGAGGCGGAAACACATCGCCAGCGTGAGCGCGACAAGGCGGCCAACCGGACGGCTGCGGTGGCGCAGGCGGGCGCGCTGCCTGCACGGAGCGCGACTCGTCGCGATGCGCCCATCCCCGACGTGCCGTTCTGGGGTGCACGCGCAGTGCGCGACATCGCTCTCTGGGATGTGTACGGTCACATCGATCGGAACTCTCTCTTCAAGATGAGCTGGCAGTTCCGGGGCGTGCGTGACCCGGAGCAGTGGGAGCAGCTGCTCGCGACCGAGCTTGAGCCGCGGCTGCAGCGCTCGATGGAGGAGGCTGAGCGCGACGGCTGGCTCGAGCTGCAGGCGGTGTATGGATACTGGCCCGCCCTCGCCGAGGGGGATTCCGTGGTCGTGTACGACCCCGGTGACATCGACCGTGAGCTGGGCCGTTTCCCGTTTGCGCGGCAGGCAGCGCAGAACCGGCTCTGCCTCGCCGACTACGTGCGCGCGGCCGAGGATGTGCGCGACGGCGAGCGCGACATCGTCGCCCTCCAGCTGGTAACCACCGGGCCGCGCGCCTCGGAGCTGTCGAATCGGCTGCAGGTGTCAGGCGACTACGACGACATGCTGCGCGTGCACGGTTTCGCGACACAGATGGCGGAGGCGACCGCGGAGTGGCTGCATCAGCGCATCCGTCGCGAGCTTCGCCTCGCCGACGACCAGGGACGCCGCTACTCGTGGGGCTACCCCGCCTGCCCCGACCTGGGCGGCCACGCGGTGCTCTTCGACGTCGTGCCGGCGCGCGAGATCGGGGTCACGCTCACCGAGGGCTTCCAGATGGTGCCCGAGCAATCGACCGCCGCGATCGTCATGCACCACCCGGAAGCGCGCTACTTCGCCGTATACGCGCTGTCGGACACCGACGAACCGGTACCCGGCGCTCCCGAACCGGTCCTCAGCACCGCCGACGGGAACCGCTGAACTTCCTGGGCGGGCTGCGTTCTCCAGTGCTTCTGCCGCGTTTGGGGCATTGACTCACCCCTAGGCGAGCGCTAAATTGTCGGTACGCTACCGTACACAAGGGGTGACATCGCTCCTAGCCCGGCAGGTGCGAGAAGAATGGAAGAAGAAGGCGATGGCCGTGGACGCGCCGTCCAGGTTCTCTTGGTGGAGGACGACCCGCTGGTGGCCAGGGTGTACGCGCAGCACCTCTCGCACTCGGGCATGACCATCCACGTGGCGACGAACGGGGAGGACGGGGTCGCCGTCGCGTCGCGGGTCCATCCGGAGGTGATGGTGTTGGACATCCATCTGCCGGGCATCAGCGGGATCGAGGTGCTCCGGACGATGAGCACCTCCGCGGATTTGTCGAGCATTCCCATCGTCGTCCTGTCGAACGACGCAGATCCCGGGCTGGCGGCCGATTGCTGGCGCCTCGGAGCGCTGGGCTACTTTGTGAAGAGCCAGACTACGCCGGGACAGCTGCTGGCGCAGCTCCACGTATGGCTGGGAGCTGCAGCCGCGCATGTCGAGCGCGACGTGACGACGCGGCTGGCGAGGATGGCTTGATGACGCTGGAGAGCATTGAGCGCGACGCCCGGGGAGTGCCTGACAAGCCCGAGATCACCGTGCTGCTGATCGAGGACGACGAGGTCACCGCCGAGATGTACCAGCAGCAGCTGGAGCACGACGGGTATCGGGTCATCGTCGCTCACGATGGCGTGGCCGGTCTGGCCACCGCCCAGCGTGATGCTCCCGACCTCATCTATCTCGATCTGCGCCTCCCTGGTCTGGACGGCTTCGAGGTGCTCGAACGTCTGCGAGCGAATCCGCTGACCATGCCAACGCCGGTGGTGATTCTCACGAACTACAGCGAACCGGAGCTGAGGGCACGCGGGCTGCACCTCGGGGCACTCGAGTTTTTGGTCAAGGCCCACGTCACGCCCGGCCAGCTCTCCCAATCGACCGGTCGCTGGACAGTCGCGCGCGCCGACCTGACCACTCTGAGCTGACGGTCACGTCTGCTACTCGGCCAATACCCCGTCTTCAGTCGGTGTAACGGCGGATGCGTTCGTCTTCGGCGCGATGTTCGCGCTGATACAGGGAGCAGGTCTCGGGTTCTCCGATGCACGGCGGGTTCGGATGACGCCCCGTGAACCGATGCGTGCGATGGTCGACGTGGCAATCCGCTTTGAAGCGGGTGAGCAGACCGAATGGGCCGGCGCGCTCCTTGAGGATCTGTTCGAGATACGGACAGCGACGGTGTCGCGCAGGCGCGCGCATGGCGGACCCGGCCGCGTCAGGACGGCCACGAGGTGGCGGCGGCGGTTCAGCTCGCATCGGACCTCTGAGTGTATCCGCAGCCGGCTACCCGATTCAGGGCGGAATAGCGCCGTTTGGAAAGGCTCAGCGAATGAAGTGGCGGCGCTCTCAGGCCCGCTGGCCCAGTGTCAGGCTGAGATGAAGGGCGCCGGCGCCGCTACGAGGAGAGCATCGCCTGGATGCGGGACGCAAGCTCCTTGATCTTGAACGGCTTGGCAAGCGTTTGCACGTTGCCGTATGCCTCGAGCTTGGGCGCCGTCGACGCGTTCACCAGGGCACTGACGACAAGCACCTTGGGCTCGGCGCCGTGGTCGGCGCGAATCCGCTCGAGCACCTGCGTGCCGCTGAGGTCACCGGGAAGCATCAGATCGAGCAGCACGAGGTCGGGCTGAAAATCGCCGAACACCGCGAGGCCCTCGTCGCCGCTCTTGGCGACCTTGACCTCGTATCCCTCCATCGTGCACAGCAACGACTCGATGTCTGCGAGCGCGTAATAGTCCTCGATGATCAGGACTTTCTTCACGTCAGTACTCGTTGCGGAACTCGCCATAGCCAAAGCTGGCTGAGCATAGCATGGGGATTTCTGGGGTCTCGGGAGAGCGTGACCAAGCCGTCACCGCCTGTGGATGGGCGCGACACACAAACCGCGCGACCGCTGCGCCAATCTCACGCACCCCGATCGATGATCGTCGCAGTGCCGAGACCGCCGCCACAACACATCGTCTGCAGTCCCAGCCGCGCCTCGCGACGCTCGAGCTCGTGGAGGAGGGTGGTCATCAGACGGGCTCCGCTGGCCCCCAGGGGGTGGCCAAGGGCGATCGCGCCGCCGTTGACATTGACCCGCTCCATGTCGGGGTGGTGCTCCTGAGCCCAGGCCAGTACCACGGGGGCGAAGGCCTCGTTCACTTCAAATAGGTCTATCTCGTCGATCGTCAGCCCGGCGCGGTCGAGAACGCGCGCGGTCGACGGAATTGGGCCGGTGAGCATGGTCACCGGGTCCACCCCGACCACGGCCTGAGCGCGTATGCCCGCCCTTGGATGCAACCCCAGCTCAAGGGCGCGCTCGCGGGACGCGAGCAGCACCGCTGCCGCACCGTCGGTGATCTGGGACGAGTTGCCGGCATGCATGATGCCGTCCGGCTTGAACGAGGGCTGGAGCGCCCCGAGCACCTCGACAGTCGTCTCCCGGCGGATGCCCTGATCCTGGCTGACCATGCGCCCGTCTCCGTTCTCGCCCACCACCACCCGAGCGATCTCCCGATCGCAGCGGCCCTCAGCCTGCGCGGCCGCGGCCAGCTGCTGCGAGCGGGCGGCGAACTCATCGGCCTGGGCGCGGCTGATCCCCCATTGCTCGGCGATCATCTCGGCGGCGAGCCCCTGATTGACCAGGTTGTACTGCTCGAGCAGCTCGGGTGGGAAGGGCGAGCCCGGACCCTGGATGACATTGGAGCCCATGGGCACCCGGCTCATGCTCTCCACGCCGGCGGCCACCACGAGGTCGCACACGCCGGACTGAACGAGGTTGGCCGCGAAATGGATCGCCTGCTGTGAGGAGCCACATTGGCGGTCGACCGTGGTCGCGGGCACCTCGACGGGATAACCCGCGGTGAGCACAGCCTGGCGCGCGATGTTGATCCCCTGCTCGCCCGTCTGCGACACGCAGCCGACCACGACGTCGCCGATCAGCGCCGGCTCGACGCCGGCCCGGCCGGCGACCTCGCGCAGCACGTGCGCGAGCAGCACCACCGGGTGCACGTCGCGCAGGTCGCCGTTCTTCTGGTTGCCCCGACCCAGGGGCGTGCGAACGGCTTCGACGATTACGACGTCACTCATCTCTCACTCTCTCCGCGTCCCTGTGGCTCTCCGAAACCTTAGCAGGGTATCCAGCGACCCCGGCTCGGTTCGGACAACCGCCTACAGCAGCTTGACGGCATATGCCAGGACCGGCCTCGGCGCGTTCGTCTGCAATGGATTGCGGGGGGCGTACTCGATGTCCAACCACTCGAAGCTTCCCGCCGGCGGCATATCCCCGCCACCCAGCACCAGGACGTCACCCGCGCGCGCCGTCGCGCCGGCGACGCGGGGGTCGACGATGCGGACTCCAAGGCGGGAAAGGCCGGCGCTGACAGCGTCGCTGACCCGAGACGCCGGCGGCGGCGGGCGCAGCGCGAAGAACACCTGGATGTACGGGGCGATCGCAGGTTCCACGCCGGTGTCGAACCAGATCGCCGAGCGCATCGGATACGCGGTGTACATGTCGATCGTGTACAGCCCGCCCTGCGCCAGCAGCGCGACGGCGATGGCGGCGGCGGCAGCTCGCAGCGCCCGGCCCGCGAGCATCGAGCGGATGCCGGCCAGCCCGAACGCGGCGAGCAGCAGGAAGCCGGGCAGCATCACAGCCGAGCGCAACGAGTGCGGCACCGGTTCGACGGTCAGCGCCGCCGCCGCGGGTCCCAGCAGCAGGGTGAGGAGCACGAACCGCGGCAGCGATTCCGCGCGCCGCCGCCAGCACGCCCAGATCCCGACGAGCATCAGCGGCAGCGTCACGGCGAGCAGCATCCCGGTGAATCCGGTGTTGTGGCGGAGATTGTCGTCGCCGTTGATGAACAGGAAGCCGGGGCTGAAATGGCCGACGTAGTTGTGCAGGAAGCGAGCGATGAGTGTGGGCAGCGGGGCGCCGTCGGAGGCGATGCTCAGGAGGTCGAAGCGTGCGGTGAGCGCGCCGGGATTGCGCCAACCCCATATGCCCAGCAGCACGTAGGCGACGCCGATCGGTGCCAGGAACCAGGGCCATCCGCGGCGGCGGCTGCGCCGCGCTGCGTACGCGACCACGAAGGCGCCGGCGAAGAGCAGCACCTCGAGTCGACCCGACGTGTAGCCGTACACCGCCAGTCCGAAGCAGGTCCCGGCAATCGCGAAGCGCGCCGGCGACACGTGCTGCTCGTCGGCCAGGCACCAGAATCCAACCGCGAGCAGCGCCACCACGGCACTCACCTCGAAACCGAGACGGCTCTCCTGGGTCAGCCACGGCGTGAGTGCAGCCAGCGCAAGCACGAGCAGTGCAACGAGCCGCGAGTGGCTGAGCCGCCACGCTGCCATGGTCACGAACAGCACCGTGATCAGACCGAACAACGCTGCGGGAAAGCGCGCCACCGCCGAGGTCAGCGGCAGGAAGAGGAGCAGCGGCGCTAGCGCGTAGATGTAGATGGGGTTCTTGTACTCGCCGAATGCCTCGAAGAACAGAGGAAACCTGATGCCGTGCTCGTCGACTCCGAATTGTGCGATGGTCCACGCGTTGTAGCCGACCGATGCCTCATCGGCATACAGACCGGGCGGGACCCAGCTGAGCGCCGCAAGGTTGCGCGCCACGACGAGCGCGCCGGCTGCGGCGAAGACAGCGATCCACAGAGCGCGAACGCGTGCCGCATGCGAAGCCGCGACGTCATTCACGCGCGACGGCGGCGAACTCACCGAAGAGCCGGCGCGCCCAGGCGCTCCCGGCGATCAACTCCTCGGGGTGACACTGCACCCCCACGGCGTACGGATGCGAGCTCAGTTCGACCCCCTCGACGAGACCGTCCGGGGCGCGCGCCGTGACGTCGAGTCCGCGCCCGACTTCGCGAACTCCCTGATGGTGCAGGCTGTTGACGTCCAGGCCCGACGCGGCGGCGACGTCGCGCAGCCGAGAGCCGGATTCGATGGCGATCTGGTGCACGAGCGCGTCGCGCTCGCCGCGGTGACGGTGGGCGAGCGAGCCGCTGCGTTGCGCGGACAGGTCCTGCCACAGCGTGCCGCCCAGGGCGACGTTGAGCACCTGCATGCCGCGGCACACGGCCAGCAGCGGGCGTCCGTCTTCGAGAGCCCACCTGGTCATGCGCATCTCGGTCGCGTCCAGCTCTGCATTGCTGTGCACCGCACACTCGGCGTCCACGATCTCCCCGTACAGCTCCGGCTGCACGTCGGGTCCGCCGGGGAGCATCACCGCGTCGCAGAGGTCGTAGAGCGAGCGCAGCAGGGGCTCATCCGCGCCGGCGGGGACGAGCAGCACCGCGAGGCCCGCCTGCTGCAGCGCGTCGATGTACGCGCGGTTCAGGAGGAGTCGAGGCGGAGCGCCCTCACGGGCCTCCGGGCGGAGCGCGACTCCCACAACCGGCTGTTTGGGCATTTTCGTTCAGGACGTGAAGCTGAAACGCGCCAGGTGCAGCCACGGAGTGAGCACCGCGGTACCGTCCTCACCCAGCTCGAGGCGGCGGTCGCTGCTCATCTGCAGCACCGAGTCGAGTGCCTCGACGACGCTCTGGGTGAAGCGGAGGTCGCGCACGGGACGTGTCAGCACACCGTCTTCGATGAGAAGGGTGCCCTCGCGGGTCATCCCGGTGATGATGGTGCGCAGCGGGTGCACGTCGCGCACGTACCAGAGCCGGGTCACATAGATGCCTCGGCGCACTCCGGCGATCAGCTCTGCATGCGCAACGCCGCCGGGCCGCATCACCAGGTGGCGCGCGTACGGACCCCAGGTGTTCGGCTGCGGCAGCCCGTGCCCAGTCGAGGTCACGCCGTCGCTCGCCGCCGTCGGCGTGTCGTAGACGAAGGCCGCGCACGTGCCTCGGTCGATCATCGTCACCACCTTCGTGGAGACACCCTCCGCGTCGAAGGGAAACGGAAAGAGCGCAGGGTCCTTGCAGTCGTCCAGGACGGACACGGTGTCGCTCATCAGCCGCTCGCCGAGGCGCATGAAACTGCGCTGCTCCTGCTTGGCCAGCGCGCTGAACCCGACCCACGAGAGGTGCTCGAGAAGGTCGGTCACCGCGTACGGCGACAGCACCACCTCGTAGTCACCGGGCTCGACCGCGGTGGCGTGCTGGTTGCGTTCGCACGTCTCGATCACCTCCGCGGCGACCGCCGCGCCGTCGATGCCGCCGAGGCTCGCCGAATGGCTGGCGGCGTACCCCGCCCCGTCGTCGCCACGGACCACGACCACCATGCTGCTCTGCGTGCTGGTGGCCTGCCGCCGGATGCCGTTGCTGTTGACGATCGCCGTGCTGCTCGTGGTGGTGCTCAGCGACCCGTACGCGTTCAGTCCGGCGGCGGCGGCGGCGGCGGTGACGGCGGCCACCATGTCGGCGCGCTGCTCCGGCGTGGCGGTGGCCGTGTGCTCGCTGAACGCGACCGGCTCGTCGGCGCCGCCGTCCGGTGCCGGCAGCGGGCTGACCGCGCTCGGCTGGGAGAGCGCCCTCGCCTGTTCCGCGCTGCGCATGACTCGTCCTGCAGCATCCTCGCCTTCTCCGCGCAACTCCGCGACGCCGACGCGGCTGTCGCCGATGACCCGCGCGCGGACGCGCAGCGCGCGCTCTGCGACACTCTGATGGATGCGGTTCGCAGCGAACCGGGTGAGCTCGCTCGTCTCCTCCGATACGATCACTTCAGCGGCGTCTGATCGAGCCCGCTGCATGGCCGCTTCGCCGAACGCCAGCATCTCGTCGCCGGTGCGCATGCTCAGCCGGCCGGCTCGACGTGGACATCGCGGAACCGGCACGGCGCCGCGCCGTGGCCGACGTGCATGAGCTGCACGGGCTGGCCCTTGCCACAGTTGACCACCCCGTACATGCGCCACTCCTGGGGACCGGCCACGGCGTCGCACGAACGCCAGAACTCGGGGGTGATGCCGCTGTACAGCGCGTTGCGCACCAGCCGGGTCCGCTTCCCGTCCACGATCTCCCACCCGTTCTGCGTGCCGAACTGAAAGTTGAGGCGCCGATCGTCGATGCTCCAGGAACGGTTCGTCTCCAGGTAGACGCCGCGCTCGGTGCCGGCGATCATCTCCTCGAGGCTCGACTCACCGGGCTCCAGGTTGACGTTGGTCATGCGGATGAGGGGCAGGCGCGACCAGCCGTCGGCGCGCATGGTCCCGTTGCTCTCCCGGCCGATTGCGGCGGCCGTCTCACGCGACGACATGAACCCGGTGAACGTGCCCTGGTCGACGAGCAACGTGCGCTGCGCCGCCACACCCTCGTCGTCCCACCCGAACGTCCCCAGGCCCCTGGGACTGGTGGCGTCGGCGGTGAGCGTCACCAGCTCGCTCCCGTATCGGAAGTTGCCGAGGAGCTCCGGTGTGAGAAAGGATGTTCCCGCGAAGGCGGCCTCGAAGCCGAGCGAGCGATCGAGCTCGGTGGCGTGACCGCACGATTCGTGCACCTGCATCGCGGCCTGCGTGCTGTCGAGGATGACGGTCATGCGCCCCGACGGGCACTGCTCCGCAGTGAGCAGCGCGACGGCCTCAGCGGCGACGCGCTCGGCGTTCTGGGGCAGCTGCATCTCGTCGATCGCCTCCCAACCTGCACACAGCTGGTGGCGGCCGAAGCTGTTGGGGAAGCTGCGCACCTGCAGCTCGTCGTCACCGGTCGCGGTGGCGTCCAGGCCGCCACCGGACTCGATGATCGTCTGATCGAGCGCCATCCCCTCGCTGCTGGCAAAGAAGCGATGCTCACGCACGAACTCGAGCGAGGATTCGCGCACGCGCACCCCCGCCACCCCGGCCATGGCGGCGTCGGTCTGCATCAGCAGCTGCAGCTTGGCGTCGAGCGACACCTCGAAGGGATCGCGCAGCACCGGGGTCCGGTACTCTCCGGTCAGCGGAGCAAGCGGGGCGAGACGGACCGGATCCGCGTTGACGCGGGCCGCGGCTCGCGCGATGCGCACGGCGTGCCGTGCCGTCGTCTCGATGCTCATCGGGTCGAGGCGGTCGCTGCTGGCAAAGCCCCACGACCCGTCGACGAGCACCCGCACGCCCAGGCCCTCGTCATCCGAGAGGGCGACGCGCGCCACGGCGCCGTTCTTGACGGTGAGACCGTGCACGGTCCGGCTGACGACGCGGCAGTCGGCATAGCCGGCGCCGGCCGCGGCAGCTGCATCGAGGGCGCGATCGGCCAGGTCACGCACGGAGGGCGAGTATAGGCTCGCCTTTTCACGGAGCCTCACCCACTGTGGTGATTTTTGGCTGCCCGATCGGGGAAACGCCGGAGACGCGATCGAGCGTGCCTATACTCAGGACACGAGGGCCTGTTCAGGTGATCGAATGACCGCAACGTCGGCGCAACTGGCGGCGGGATGAAGACGTTCGTCCGGCTGCCCACGCCGTCGCGACGGCGGACCGATCCGCGCAGCCGCTTCCGCAACCGGCTGCTCATCGGCATGGTCGCGGTGGCATTGCTGCCATTGCTGGCGTTCGCGGGGCTGGCCGCTCTCGAGCTCGACCAGGTCAGCCGCAGCACCGCTCAGGCGACACAGTCCGCGATCCTCCAGGATCAGCAGAACAGCCAGGCCGCCACGGTGGCCGGGCACGCCCACCTCGTCGACGCGCGCCTGGCCGAGATCGCCGGCGACCTCAACACGCTGCTGGTCAGCGCATACGCGAAGTCCCCGGTCGGGTCGATCCCTGCCACGCAGCCGCTGCCCCCCGGTCTGTCTCGCTACGAGGACGTCATGTACGCCTCCGACCAGCGTGATTCGCTGGTTGTGGCGGGGCAGCCGGCGCCGTCGGATGCCCGGTTCGCGGCGGCCACGCTTGCCGTCATGGGCTCGCTGCCGGTGCAGCAGTTGCGCGCCAAGTACCCCGAGATCGACGCCCTCTGGATCGCCGATCCCACGACGGGCGCCATGCGCACCGCGCCTCCGTACGACGTCAGACGCGCCGTCGACGACGGACGCTTCGACCCGGCGTCGCCGCCAGAGCGGGCCGGGCACAAGGTCTTCGCCGACTCGCAGCGCCGCTTCGCGGATACGTCGGTGTGGGTCGATCCCAACGGTCCGGCCAGCCGGGTCGAGGGAACCTTCTGGACCGAGCCGTATGCCCTGGTCAGCTCCGGCCGCACCGGCGTCTCCGTCTGGGAGCGATCCGCGGACGGCCACCTCTTCGGCATGGATGTCTCCATCGCCACGCTGTTGAGCCAGGCCGTGGCCGGCGGCGCGTCGACGGTCACGCCGGCCGACGTCTATCCGATGCTGGTGAGCAGCGACGGCACGGTCCTGGCGTACGGCGGCGCCTTCGCCCAGGACTACGGCGTCGCCGAGGGCAGCGACCCGATCGGCAGCCGGCTTCCGGCTCCCAAGGATCAGGCCTTCGCCCGAAGCCTCGAGCAGCTGGAACGAACCGGCCGCAGCGCGCTGCTCCACGCCCACCTGAGCGGTGTCGCCAAGGAGGTCTTCGCGGCTCCCGTGTACGGCTCGCGCTGGGTGATGCTCACCACGGTCCCGCTCGCCTCACTCCAGCCCGAGCTCGCCGGCCTGACCAGAGGCGTGACGGCGGGCGTCCACCGTCTGTTCCCGGTGATGGTGCTGCCGGTGGTGATCCTGCTGCTCGGCCTGGCCTTCGTGGCGGCCACCTTGCTGAGCCGGCGCATGGTGCATCCGGTGCAGGCGCTTGCCGACCACGCCGTGCTCGAGGAGCGGACCCGCCTGGCCCGCGAGATCCACGACACGCTCGCGCAGCAGCTCACCGGCATCGTCCTGGAGCTCGAGGCGGCCGACACGCTCATCGCCCGGGGCTCGGATCGAGCCCGGCACGCGGTCGAGGTGGCTCGCAACCTCGCCAGGGCGGCGTTGCAGGAAGCCCGCCGGTCGGTCTGGAACCTGCGTCCGGCGCCACTCGCGGCCACCGGCGTCATCGCCGCGATCGGCCAGGAGGTCAGCGACTGGCAGGATCGCACCGGGGTGAGCGCGCGGTTCCGCCCGCGTTCGGTGCCGGCGCGTCCGGCGATCGCTCCCACCGCCGAGGTGGCGCTGCTGCGTGTCGTCCAGGAGGCTCTCACCAACGTCGTGCGGCACAGCCACGCCACGTCCGTTGATGTCGACCTGCGCGCCCTTGACGGCGAGCTCGTGCTCACCGTGCACGACAACGGCGTGGGCTTCGATGCCACACACGACCGGCCCCGCAGCGACTGCTTCGGCATCGACGGCATGCGAGAGCGGGTCAACCACGCGGGCGGCACCCTGACGGTGGTGGGCGCTCCCGGCAACGGCACGACCGTGACGGCGCGTGTCGCGCTCACGGAGCCCGTCGCGGTGGCGCACACGGCATGATCCGCGTGCTCGTCGCCGACGATCACCCCGTGGTGCAGCACGGGCTGTGCACCATGCTGGAGCTCGAGGACGACATCGCCGTCATCGGCAGGGCGGCCGATGGAGAGGAGGCCGTGGAGCAGGCCCGCCTGCACCGGCCTGACGTGATCCTGCTCGACGTGCAGATGCCGGCGATGGACGGCATCGAGGCGCTGCGTCGCATCCGCGCTGATGATCCGAAGGCCCGGGTCATCGTGCTGACCACCTACCGCAACGAGGATTACCTCTTCCCGTCGCTGCAGGCGGGCGCGCGCGGCTACCTGCTCAAGGACGCCACCCGTGAGCAGCTGGCCGGCGCGATCCGTGCGGTGTTCGCGGGTGAGTCGCTGCTCGACCCCGAGCTGGTGAGCGCCGCCAAGGCGGAGCTCCCGGCGCTCACCGCACGCGAGCGCGACGTGCTGCGCCTGATGGCCGACGGAAAGAACAATGCCGAGATCGCCACGCAGCTCTTCGTCAGCGAGAACACCGTGAAGACGCACGTCAGCAACATCCTCGAGAAGCTCGAGTGCAAGGACCGCGCCGCCGCGGTGCTGACCGCCTGGAAGCTCCATCTCATCAGTAACTGAGCGCGGGTCTCGACCCCGGCGACCGCCCGTATGCTTGCCGCGACGTGGCGGAGAACGTGGGAGTCGGCCTCATCGGCCTGGGCACTGTCGGATCGGTGGTGGCCGCGCGTCTGATCGGCTCGTGGGAACTGCTCACCACCCGAGCCGGCGCCACGCCGGTGCTGCGCCGCGTGGCGGTGCGCGACCCGGGCAAGCCACGTGACGTCGACCTACGCTCCGTCCCGCTCTGCGATGACCCATTCGCGGTGGTCGACGACCCCTCCGTGTCGATCGTCGTCGAGGTGATGGGCGGCATGGATGCGGCGGCTGCCGCCGTCGAGCGCGCACTGCAAGCCGGCAAGACCGTGGTCACGGCCAACAAGGCGCTGATCGCCAGGGCGGGGCCGCGACTCTGGACGCTGGCGGAGTCGCGAGGTGCCGGCCTCTGGTTCGAGGCGGCGGCCGGCGCCGGCCTGCCCATCGTGGCCGTGCTTCGCGACAGCCTCCGCGCGGACAGCGTCAACAGCCTCGACGCGGTCATCAACACCACGACCAACGTCGTCCTCACGCGCATGCGCAACACCGGCGAGCGCCTCGACGAGGCACTGCTCGACGCGCAGCGCAGAGGTTTCGCCGAGACCGACCCGAGCTCGGACCTGGATGGCTGGGACGCCTCCTACAAGCTCGTGATCCTCGCCTGGCTGGCCACCGGCGCGCCCGTGTCAGTGGACAGCGTCGACCGCCGCGGCGTCCGCGACATCGACCGTATCGACATGGCCTACACCGGCCAGCTCGGATACTCCGTCAAGCTGCTGGCGCACGCCGAAATCCGGCAGCAGCCGGGTGGCGTTCACCTCCGGGTCCGGCCCACCGCGGTGCCCGAAGGGCATCCCTGCTTCGATGCTGACGATTCAGACAATGCTGTCATCATCACGAGTGATCTCGCCGGCACCGTGGTGCTGCGCGGAGTCGGGGGAGGCGGCGCGTCGACAGCCAGCGCGGTGCTGAGCGACATCGTCGCAGCGGTGCGCGCGCGCGCGCGTCAGCCGGGTCCGCCGCACACCCAGCCGCGTCAGCTCCTGAGCGACGAGGAGGTGGAGGTTGCCGGCTATCTGCGGTTGATCGTCGACGACAGCGCGGATGCGCGGGCACTCGTGCTGCAGGCGCTCGAAGATCGCGGTGTCCCGGTGATCGAGGCCGTCGACAAGCCGCCACTGGACGGTCCGTTCCCTCAGCTCATCGTCCTCACCGGGGCGGCTCCCCGCGCCGTGCACGACCGCGCACTGGAGACGCTCGACACGCTGTCGTCCGTTCGTCAGATTGCGGTGTCCCTCGATCGCGTCGAGCCCAGGTGACCGTCCACGGCGTCCTGGCACGCTACGCGGACCGCCTCCCCGTCGGCCCGACCACACCGCGCATCACGCTGGGCGAGGGCAGCACGCCGTGCGTCGAGGCGCACCACATCGGTGCTCAGCTGGGGCTCGCGTCGCTGCACCTCAAGCTGGAGGGCCTGAATCCGACCGGGTCGTTCAAGGATCGGGGCATGGTCGTGGCGGTGGCCAAGGCGCTGGAGGCGGGCAGCACGACGATCGTGTGCGCCTCCACGGGCAACACCAGCGCCTCCGCCGCGGCCTTTGCCGCGCGGTTCGGACTGCGCTGCGTCGTCGTCGTCCCCGGGGGCGGCGTGGCCTCTGGAAAGCTGCTGCAGGCGCAGGTCCACGGGGCGCTGGTGCTGGCGATACCCGGCGGTTTCGACGCTGCCCTGCGGGCGGTCCGCGAGCTCTGCGACGAGCAGCCCTTCACGTTGGTGAACAGCGTGAACCCGCATCGGATCGAGGGGCAGAAGACCGCCGCCTTCGAGATCATCGAGGAGCTCGGTGACGCGCCTGATGTTTTAGCCATTCCTGTCGGTAACGCGGGCAACATCACCGCCTACTGGCGCGGTTTCCGCGAGTACCACCGTGACGGCTTGAGCTCGCGCCTGCCGCGCATGGTCGGCGGCCAGGCGGCCGGAGCCGCGCCGCTGGTTGTCGGCCACGCGGTGCGCGACCCGGAGACGGTCGCCAGCGCCATCCGGATCGGCGACCCGGCGTCACGGCAGGGAGCAATCGATGCTCGCGACCAGTCCGAAGGACTCATCGATGCAGTGACGGACGCCGAGATCCTTGATGCGCAGCACCGCCTGGCCACGCAGGAAGGCGTGTTCTGCGAACCCGCGTCGGCGGCCTCGCTCGCGGTGCTCGAGAAGTCGGTGCGCAGCGGGGCGGTGGCGCCCGGTCAGCGCGCCGTCTGTGTGCTGACCGGCAGCGGGCTCAAGGATCCCGACACCGTCTCGCGCGCTCTGCAGCCGCCTCGAGAGGTCCCCGCGGATGCCGCCGCCCTGGCTCGCGCCATATTGGCCGCGTGATGCGCATCACCATCAGGGTGCCCGCAACGGTTGCGAATCTCGGGCCTGGATTCGACATCCTGGCGCTGGCGCTGCAGCTCCAGAACGACGTCGTCTGCGACGAGCAGCCCCAGGGTGGCCCGCTCAGCGTCGACCCGGGCGCAGACGCACCTGCCGAGCTGCACGACCCGCTGCGCAATCGCGTGACCGTCGCGTACACGCGCGCCTGTGCTGCGATGGACCGGCCCGCGGACGGTGTCGTCTTTCGCTGCGTCAACCGCATCCCGATGGCGAGAGGGCTCGGGTCGAGTGCCGCCGCGGCGCTGGGCGGAGTGCTCGCCGCGGTGGCCGTGCACCATGCCGCGTGGGACGCCGACAGCGTGCTCGACTGCGTCGAAGAGCTGGAGGGGCATCGTGACAATGCAGCCGCGGCGCTGCTGGGCGGGCTCGCCATCTGTGCACAGGGCGCGCCGACCACGCAGATGAACGTTCCGGAGGAGGTGCGCTGCGTGGTCTTCGTCCCTGACACCGGACTTGCCACCGAGCAGGCCCGAGCAGTGGTGCCGGCCAGCTTCTCGCGTGAGGACGCGGTGTTCAACGCGTCGCGCTGCGCGCTGCTGGTGCGCTGCCTGGCGCTCCGCGACTACGGCGCGCTCCGCGATGCCATGGACGATCGCTGGCATCAGGCGGCGCGCAGCGCGCTCGTGCCGGCGGCCGGCGCGCTGATGACCGCAGCGCGCGAGGCCGGTGCTGCCGGCGCCGCCCTCGCCGGAGCAGGCCCTTCGATCGTGGCGCTGACGCCGCTCGACCCGGCGCCGGTCGCTGCGGCATTCGAGGCCGCCGCGGCGCGCGAGGGCGTGCCCGGCAGGGTGATGGTCCTCGACGTGCGCAACTACGGCACGCGCGTGGATGTCAAGGCATGACCAGGATCGTGCAGAAATACGGCGGGACGAGCGTGGCCACCCCCGGAAAGCTGCGTCTGGTCGCACGACGCGTGCGCGAGTCGCTTCGCAACGACGTCGAGGCGGTGGTGGTCGTCAGCGCCATGGGCGACACGACGGACGAGCTGATCGCGCTCGCCCATCAGGTCACCAGCGATCCGCCTTCTCGCGAGATGGACATGCTGCTCAGTGCGGGAGAGACCATCAGCGCGCCACTGCTGGCAATGGCGCTGGAGGCCGCGGGGACGGCGGCCGTCTCGCTCACCGGCGTGCAGGCGGGGATCCGCACCAGCCGCGCGCACCGCACCGCGCGCATCGTCGACATCGTGCCGCAGCGTGTGCTGGACGAGCTCGCCGCCGGGCGCGTGGTCGTTGTCGCGGGGTTTCAGGGCGTGACCGACGAGATGGAGGTGACCACCCTCGGCCGCGGCGGGTCCGACACGAGCGCTGTCGCGCTGGCGGTGGCGCTGGGAGCAGATCGGTGCGAGATCCTCAGTGACGTCGCCGGCGTGCACACCGCCGACCCGCGCCTGGTGCCCGACGCCAGGGTGATTCCCGAGATCGCCTACGACGAGATGCTCGAATTCGCTGCCGCCGGCGCCGTGGTGGTGCAGCCCAGGGCGGTCGAGATCGCCGAGGCATATTCGATGGCGATCGAGGTACGGTCCACCTTCGACGAGGGAACAGGGACCGTCATCTGCAGGCATCCCCGCATGGAAGAACGCCAGAAAGTCCGCGGCATCGCGCATCAGAACGACGTCGCCAAGGTGACGCTCCTCCGCGTCCCCGATCGCCCCGGCGTCGCCGCGTCGATCTTCGACCCGTTCGGCCAGCAGGGCATCAACGTCGACATCATCGTGCAGAACCTCGCGCACGACGGCACCACCGATGTGAGCTTCACGATCGCGGAGTCGGACCTGCGCAGAGCACGCATGATGCTCGGTGCGGTGGCTCGTGACGTCGGCGCCCAGGGGTACATGGCAACCGCCGACATCGCCAAGGTGAGCGTGGTCGGCACCGGCCTGCGCGGGACGCCCGGCATCTTCGCCAAGGTGTTCCGCACCCTCGCCGGCGCCGGCA
Organism: Chloroflexota bacterium; assembly: GCA_005879785.1. Lineage (GTDB taxonomy): Bacteria > Chloroflexota > Dormibacteria > Aeolococcales > Aeolococcaceae > CF-165. The sequence continues at coordinate 47,199 of VBJV01000022.1, read as the reverse complement.
TCAACATCGAGATGATCTCCACCGGTGAGATCCATCTGACCTGCATCATCGAGCGCGAGCGCGTCGGTGACGCCGTTCGCGCGCTGCACACCGCCTTCGAACTCGAGAAGATCTAGGCGTCACGTGGCGTGACCCTCAGCGTCGGCATCGTCGGGTTACCGAATGCCGGGAAATCGACTCTGTTCAACGCGCTGACACAGGCCGGCGCGGTGGTGGCCAACTATCCGTTCACCACCATCGATCCGAACACGGGGGTGGTGCCCGTGCCGGATGCGCGCCTGGATCACCTCGCCGAGCTGTTGCGCCCACCCAAGGTCATCGCGGCGACGGTGACGTTCACCGACATCGCCGGCCTCGTACGCGGCGCGAGCCGCGGCGAGGGCCTGGGCAACCGGTTCCTCGGGCACATCCGTGAGGCCGATGCTGTGGCGCTGGTGGTGCGCGCCTTCGAGGACCCCGACGTGAGCCACGTCGAGGGCCGCATCGATCCCGTGAGCGACGTCGACGTCATCGAGCTCGAGTTGCAGCTTGCCGACCTGGAGACGGTGACGCGCCGCCTGGAACGTACCCAGAAGACCGCGCGCGTGCAGAAGGAAAAGGAACTCCAGACGATCGCGCTGCTGACGCGCATTCGTGATCAGCTCGACGCAGGCCGCTCGGTGCGCACCATGCCGCTCGATGCCGAGCAGTCGGCGGCGATCCGCGATCTGTGGCTGCTGACCGCGAAGCCGCTGCTGGTGCTGGCAAACGTGAGCGAGGCGGCCGCGGCCGCTTCCCCGCCCGCAGAGGTCGTCAACAGGGCGGCCGTCGCCGGGGGTGAGACGCTGTCGGTATCAGCTCGCATCGAGTCCGAATTGCTGTCGCTGACGCCCGAGGATCGTGCCGCATTCCTCGCCGACCTCGGTCTCGATGAGCCCGGCCTGAACCGCGTGGCCCGCGCGTCATATCGACTGCTCCGGCTGATCACGTTCTTCACCGCGGGCGAGAACGAGGTGCGAGCCTGGACGCTCGAAGAGGGCGCCACCGCGCTCGACGCGGCGGGTGCCGTGCACACCGACATGGCGCGCGGGTTCATCCGCGCCGAGGTGATGGACGTCGCCGACCTGCTCGCCTGTGGCTCATACCAGGCGGTGCGGGAAGCGGGCAGGCAGCGGCTCGAGGGACGCGACTACCCAGTGCGAGACGGCGACGTCATTCACGTCAGGTTCAACATCTGAATGATGG
>VBJV01000022.1:0-45959 GCA_005879785.1 Chloroflexota bacterium | reverse complement strand
ACCCGGCCGGGCGCGGCGAGGTGAACATGGCACGCGACGTCGCCCTCCTCGATGCGTGCGCGCGCGGCGACATGTCGGGCGCCGTCCGTCTCTACGGCTTCTCGCCGCCGTGCATCAGCATCGGCCGCCTGCAGCCGGTGTCAGACATCGATGTCGAGCGCTGCGCACGCGACGGTGTCGAAGTCGTCAGGCGCCCCAGCGGCGGCCGGGCCGTCCTGCACGATCAGGAGGTCACGTATACCGTCGTGTGCCGCACCGCGGACGCACATTTCGGCGGCACCGTGCTCGAGTCATGCGCGCGGATTCACGAAGCAGTGGCCGTGGGACTGCTCACGCTCGGCATTGCGACGACCGCACAAGGCCGGCCTGGCGATGTTCGCGCTCATGCTCGCGCGTTGTCGGCGTCCCCGGATTGCTTCGCCCGGCCGGCGGCGCACGAGTTGCTGGATGCCGAAGGGCACAAGCTGGTGGGCAGCGCGCAAGCCCGGCGAGGCCCGGCGCTGCTCCAGCACGGCTCGGTGCTGCTCGAGCCTGCGCGTGCCGCGCCGTACCTCGGCGTTGACTCCACCACAGGCGGTAGCAGCGCCGGTCTGCGCGGACTGCTCGGCAGGTATGTCACCGAGCGCGAGGTGCGTACCGCACTCGTGGCCGGGTTCGCAGACGTGCTCGGAGCGCGGCTCTGCGACGAGAAGGGCGATTTTCACCACCCTGCTAGGGCAACGGCTTGACGCATCCATCGACCTCGCCGTGCGACTCGAAGCTGATGCCAAGGTGCTGACCGCTCCAGGTCATGTCGCAATCGGTTGGACGTCCCCGGATCGGAGATCCTTCGACCTCGAGCAGGTCGCTGTAGTCGTGCTTGAACGCCTGGTCCGCGCCGGTCTCAGGGTTGTCGCAGGGCGCGGGGTGGTACAGCACCATGAGTTCGAGCCTGAAGCCAACCTTGCCGTCGCCGGGCAGGAACAGGGTGAGCCGGCCCGCGCCGAGCGGTGAGTCGCTGCTGAAATCGGGCACAAACGTCCCGCTTCCAGACAAGACGGCGAGCCTGCACCCGCCGGATTGATCGTCGTACCGCCAGGTGCCGCTCAGGCTCCAGTTGCCCTCAAAGTGGCCGGCATCGCTGAGCGTCAGGTGCACCTCGGCCGTGACATCGTCGGTCTCAGTGGTGCCGTAGGCGTCGGTGGTGGTGCCCTTCTGCGTCTCGGTGAAGCTCCCGCCGGGCATGCGCGTCCGGGACGCCGCTTTGTGACAGTCGAGCGTGGTGGCCCTGAGCGTGACGCGTCCCTTCACCGTCGCGGCGACGCTGTGATTGGCCAGTACCAGATACACGCGGTCGACGCGCTGCGCGTCGCAGATGCTCGCCGCACCGGCAAGCAGCCGAACGTTCTGCCACGCGCCGCCGCGGTGCACTACCGCGTCGACGTCCCAATCCTGCGGATCGTGCAGCCCGTCGAGGCCGATCTGCAGCTGGCGCGTGCCCGGGCTCAAACGGAGACGCTCGTAGTGTGCGGCGAGCGGATTGAGCCCTCTCTCTTCCAGCACGTACGGACCATCCTCAGGATCCTGCGCCGGCAGCGTTGCGTCGACCATGAGGTGCGGCATGGTGGTCGGGAAGTTGCGATCGACCTGCTGAAAGGACGGAGCGATCCCAGCGATGTCGAGTGCTTCGGCGGCGAACTCGTGGTAGTACGTGGAAAAGCCAAGCACCCCGTTGAGGACGCGCAGCTCCGCAGCGGGGTCGGTGACGCCTTCCAGGCTGCGCCACGCGGTCTGGATGCCCAGGGCGCCGCGCTGCTGCTCCATGAACAGCGGCCACACGAAGCTCGCGTACATATGGCGTGAAGCAGGGGTGCCCAGCGCACCGCTGGCGAACAGCGAGAGATCCGACTTGCTGAAGACTTTGGTGAACCGCCCGTAGACCTCGCCGGCACGTGCCTCGGGCACGAACTGGAACTCCGCCCAGACCGCTGAGGCCTCTGTGAACCAGTCCGGGGTCGGGTGTCCACCGACGCTCGGCCCTCGCAGCGATGCGTCGTGCGCGTCCTGCAGGACGTGGAAGAACTCGTGCGCGATGTCGGCTTTCGCAGCGTCTGTGCCGCCGAGCCGACCTCGTCCCACCAGGATGTATCCGCTCGACGTCGTGTCGTGGATGTTGGCGTCGAAGGTCGTCGCCACCGCGCCGGGCGAGATGCGATGGCGGTGTCCGTCGCGGTCCACGTACTCACCGTCAGAGAGCAGGTAGATGTCGATGCCGTCGTTGCCGCCCGGCGCATCGGCGGCACCCGGGTCGACATCAGGCAGCGGAGCGCCCATGAGCGAGGTCATCGGGCCGTACAGCTGATCCATGAAACCGACAACGGTTGCCATGTCGGTCGCGTAGTCGCCGGTGCAGGCGGCCCAGACGCGGTAGGCACCGGCATGCTCTGTGGAGTCCTCGTACAACCACGAGCCCGGCACGCACGTGCCCGCCGCCGACCCCGGAGCCCACGACAGATGACGAGCAGCGGGAGCCGGCGGCGGCGCAAAGATGCTCCCGGGGTCGGACGGGCGGGTGATAAAGGGGATGAGCGCGTCGGTGTCCGACTCGCGCAACGGCGAATCGGTGGTCTCGCGGAAGAGCGTTGGATCATCGGCGCTCGCATGTGCGGCCCGGTAGTCGCTGGGGAGGTCATCGCTACCGAACAGGGCGTCGAATCGATAGCGGAGGGACGTCGGATAGTCGATGCGATTCGCTGCCAGAGCCGCAGCGATGCGTGTCTGCGACGTGTCCTCGCTGGGCAGATTCGGTACCGCTCGCGCGGGGAGCACATGCTCGGCGCCTGACGCCGGTGCGCTGCACGCGACCGCCAGGTTCGCCACGGCAGCTGCCGCTGCGAGCCGGCCCGCGTGTCGCTTCACCGCAAGAGGGTGGAGATGGTGTGTCATATCGAGCCGGGTCGCCGGCTTGCCCTGATGTAGCACCGGCGTGTCGAGGGGCTCGAGGCAGAGACCGCCTCGTCACAGCAACACTCGCAGCCGTAACAGACGGAGTCGCGCCAACGCATGACGGGTCGGTCGATGTCGTCGGGCCTTTTTCTCGTCGCCCTGTCTGCCATCGCCTTCGGGACGCTGGGAGTGTTCGGCAAGCTCGGTGCCCGGGCGGGACTCACTTTGCCGCTGCTGCTGGCGCTGCGGTTCGGTGTGGCGGCGGTCCTGCTCATCGCCGGCCTCAGCGCCGGCCGGCGGCTGCGCGTGCCATCGCTGCGCAGTGCGGCGGCCGTCGCCCTCATGGGCCTCCTCTATGCAGGCCAGGCCGCGTGCTACTTCGGCAGCCTGCGCAGCGTTCCCGCCGCGGTGACGAGCGTCCTGCTGTACACGTATCCGGTCATCGTCACGGTGGCCGCGCGAATGCTGTTCGGCGAGGCGTTGTCGCCGCTTCGCGTTGCCGCGCTGGCAGGCGCGATGGCGGGGATCGTGCTCATCGTCAACCCGTTCGTCGGAGCCGGCCGGCTCGACCCTGCAGGAGTCGTCCTCGGCCTAGGCTCGGCGCTGGTGTATTCGACGTACATCCTGTCCGGCAGCGTCCTGCTGCGCAGCGTCGATCCCGTCGCCGCGACCGCGGGCATCGCGGCCGTGGCAGCCTGCGTCTTCGCGATCGCCGGAGGGCTCACCGGGCAGCTGCGACCCTTCCAGCCGTCGGGCTGGCTGGTCGTCGCAGGCCTGGCCGTGATTCCGACGATGCTGGCGGCGACGGCCTTCCTTGCCGGTCTGCGCCGCGTCGGCCCCTCCCTGGCCGCCACCATCAGCACGCTCGAACCGGCGACGACCGCCCTGCTGGCCATGGCATTCGTCGGTGAATCACTGGCAGCCTGGCGGTGGGTCGGCGGAGCCCTGGTCTTGGCGGCGGCCGTGTTGCTTGCCCGCACGACCGTGACCGGCGGGCGGGCCGGCGCCGAGCCCTCATCGTCCGCCCCGAGGGGTAGTTGACACCACATCATGATGTGCTACTATCCCGCGCAAGCCACAAGATGTTGGGCTGCACCCCCGCATCCAAGGCCACTCGGGCAGCGGGCGCCGGGCCCTGCCACCGCTCCGGCCACACGCTCCAGGTGCGGCCGTTCTCATCCGGTCGCCCGCTGCCTGTATCTTCGTTGCTAGCCCATGGCGAAGAAAACACGCAGGCAGAAGCAGCGTGCCGCAGCGCGCCGCCCCGCGGCATCCTCGCCCGGCTCGACGGGCTTGCAGGCGCGGACGCCTGCGCCGGGGCGGCCTGTGCACGAAGCCGTGACCGCGCTCGACGAGAGCGCGGCGCGCGTTGAAGCCGCGCCTGCTGTCAGCTCGGCGGCGGCGGGCACGCGCCGGCGCATCGAGCGGGTCAGCCCGGTGGCGAGCGGCGCGCGCCCAGCGGCGCGCCCGGGTCGAGGCCCTGCCAATGCAGCGGCCATGTTCCAGCCGCTCGAGAGCGAGGATGCTGCCATCCCATTCGACCGCGTCCCCTACGTCCCTTCCGACCTGCGTCGCGTCGGCGTCATGGCCGCGCTCATGGTCGTGCTCATCATCGTGGCCGCGCTCATCGTCAGTCACGTGGTGACGTAGTGCGCCCGGGTCGATGCGAGTAATCCTCTACACCGGCAAGGGAGGGGTCGGCAAGACCACGGTCGCAGCCGCGACCGCGGTGCGCTGCGCCGGCCTCGGTTACCGGACCCTGGTCATCAGCACCGACGCCGCGCACAGCCTTGGTGACAGCCTGGACGTGGAGGTGGGCGAATTTCCAACGGAGATCGGGCCGAATCTCTGGGCCCAGGAGGTCAATGCGCTCCACGAGCTGGAGAACCACTGGGAGCGCATCCACGGTTACCTGACCGCGCTGTTCGCCTCCCAGGAGGGCGTCGACGACATCGTCGCGGAGGAGCTGGCATCACCGCCGGGCATGGAGGAGGTGGCCAGCCTCATGTGGGTCAAGCACCACAAGCGCGAAGGCCGCTTCGACGTGCTGATCGTCGACTGCGCGCCCACCGGGGAGACGCTCCAGCTGCTTGCGTTTCCCGACGTGGCCCGCTGGTATCTGGACAAGATATTTCCCATCCAGCGCACCATCGCCAAGGTGGCGCGCCCGGTCGTGCAACCCTTCACCAAGATCCCGCTCCCCGGTGACGACATCTTCGCTCACGTGCGCGATCTGCTCATCGACCTGGAGGGCATGAAGAAGATCCTGGGCGATCCCAAGACGTGCACCGTCCGGCTGGTGCTCAACCTGGAGAAGATGGTCGTGAAGGAGGCGCAGCGCGCCTACACGTACCTCGCCCTGTACGATTACCTGACCGATCTCGTGGTGGTGAATCGCGTCCTGCCGCCGGAGGTGACCGACAGCTACTTCGCGGCATGGAAGCACTCCGAGGTCGTCGAGAGTGCCTTCTCTCCGGTGCCCATCGTGCGCACCAAGCTGTTCGACCACGAGATCGTGGGGCTCGCCTCGCTCGAGGAGATGGCCGAGTCGATGTACGGCAGTGGCGACCCGTCGCAGATCTACTATCGGGCGGTGGCTCAGCGCCTGCGCAAGGTCGGCGATTCGTACACGCTCTCGCTGCTGCTGCCATTCGTGGACAAGCAGCACGTCGACATCACGCATCGCGAGGGGCAGCTCTTCGTGACGGTCGGACCCTACAAGCGCGAGATCTCGCTGCCGCGTGTGCTCAACGGTAAGAAGGTCACCCACGGCCGCCTCGAGTCCGGGACGCTGTCAGTCACCTTCGCGGATGCGCGCGCGTGAGCGAGGCATGCCGGGGCTGCCCGGTCAAGCTCGTCGAGGATGCCGGGCGCCTGCTTGGAGCGTCTCTCAATGAGATGGTGCCGCCCGAGGCGCAGAAGCACCTGAGCAACGCGCAGCGCGAACTGCTGCTGGCGTTCGCGCTCACCCTCGAGCACAACGCACGGCGAGGCGCTCCGACACCGTCGCGAGCACGCCGGCGCGCCACCCGCACCGCGCCCCGGCGCCCGTCGCGCGTCGACCTCGAGTGACGCGCTGACGAGCCCGGCCGGCACTGCCGCGTGAGCGGCCCCGGTGCGTACGTCGCGGTCGTTCTCTACGTGCTGCCCGGCCTGGTCATCGGGTCCGTCCTGCACGAGCTCGCGCATGCCGCCGTGGCCATGCGCTGCGGCGACCCCACCCCGCGCCGAAGCCGGCTGCTCACGCTCGACCCGCGCCGCCACCTGGATCCGTTCGGCACCTCGGCCCTGCTGATCGCCGGGATCGGCTGGAGCAAGCCCGTGTCACCGGATCCGCTCCACGTGCGGCGAAACACCCAGCGTGCCGCGATCGCCGTCGCAGGACCCCTCGCCAATCTCGCGGTGGCGGCGGCCTTCGCGATCGCGCTGCGCGTCGAGGTGCTGGCCTCGGGGATCAACGTCGACGGGTTCCTGATCCTCGCTCAGTTCACCGCACAGGGCATCCTGGTCGGCCTCCTGCTGGAGGGATTCCTCGTCAACGTGGCGCTCTTCGTCTTCAACGCTCTGCCCCTGCCCGGACTCGATGGCTACGCGGTGCTGCGCAGCGCGCTGTTCACGCGGGCGCCTCGCGCGTTTCTCTGGATGGAGAATCAGCGCTTCGTTCTGTACGCGGCGGTCATCATCGTCGTCGTGCTGCTCCCCCAGACGACGCACGGCGTCATCAATCCACTGTCTTCCGTCACCGTGGGGCTGGCTGGTCAGCTCTACTCACATGCGGTCGAGCCCGGGGTGACCCCGCTGTTCCTGCCACTGCCCAACGTCTTCACGCTGTTCGGATGAAGCGACCGCTCGTCGAGGTCGATGGCGTCGGCTGGCCTGTGGACGGCGCGCAGGTGGCCATCGTGGAGGCGGGCACGGTCCTCGTGCAGCTGCGCCCCTGGCCTCCCGGCTGGGAGATGCCCGGCGGTCACTGCGAGGACGGCGAGGAACCGGCGGTCACGGCAGCGCGCGAGGCGGAGGAGGAAACCGGCCTGCGCATCCGCATCGTCGGCTTGGTTGGCGTCTACACGTGGGACGGGCTGCGGTCGTCGGGCGATGTGCTGTATCGCGGCGAGGTCATCGGCGGACGCCGCCGGCGCAGCATCGAGGGCTTGATGACCCGGCGGGTGACCGAGCGCCAGGTGCCTCGCACGGCGTTTCCATGGATCGCACAGCGAGTCACCGACGCGCTCGCCAGCGCTCGTGGTGCGGACCCGGTGCATCGCGTGCAACCGGTCACGCTCGTGCACGTCGCGGCATTCGGCTCAGCATGGTTGCGCGCCCCGATGGAGCGGTTGCTGGCGAAGCTGCGGTGACGGTCGCCCTCCTGTTCGCCGGCAGCGCGGTGATCCTGGTCATCGCCTCCGAGCTGTTCACCAACGCGGTCGAATGGGCGGGCTTCCGCATGCGCCTCGGCAGCGGGGCGACCGGCAGCCTGCTGGCCGCGTTCGGCACCTCGCTGCCCGAGACCGTGGTGCCCATCGTGGCCCTGGCCACGCAATCGGAGTCCTCCGACTCGGTGGCCATCGGCGCGGTCTTCGGTGCGCCCTTCCTGCTGCTCACGCTGGGCACCGGCATCACGGGTCTCGCCGTGCTCGCACGACGTGGCGCGCGCCACCTGGAGCTGGCACGGCAGCAGGCACGACGCGACCTCGGTGTGTTCATCTGCGCATTCACGCTCGCGCTGCTCTGCGCGCTGCTCCCGCACACCGCACGGATCGCCGGCGGGGCAGCTCTGCTCGCCATCTACGGCGGGTACGTCTTCGCCACGTTGCGCACCGGCTCGCCCGCCGAGGAGATGCCGGAGCCGCTGCACATCGTCCGCTGGCGCCCTGGACAGCCGCACGCGGCGTTCATCACCGTGCAGCTCCTCATCGCTGTCGGCCTGCTCGTGCTCGGCTCGCAGCTGTTCGTGGAGGCGCTCAGCGAGGCGGCAAAGGCGATTCACGTCTCGCCGCTGCTGCTCGCGCTCGTGGTTGTGCCGATGGCAACAGAGCTGCCGGAGACCCTCAACGGCGTGCTGTGGGTGCGCAGCCGCGATGACACGCTGGCCTTCGGCAATGTCGCCGGATCGGCCACGTTCCAGTCATGCGTGCTGTCGTTCATAGGCGTCGTGTTCACCACATGGCGTCCCGGGGCCGCGGGCATCGTGAGCGGGTCGCTCACCCTGGCCACGGCCGCCGGGCTGCTCGCGCTGCTGTGGCGTGGTCGCGCGCACGGCGCCGCGCTGTCGCTCGCATTCGTGCCCTGGGTCGGCTATGTGGTCGCGCAGCTGGTCACCGGCGGGCACATCGGTGGCTGAGGCCGCCCTGAACCTGGGCGTGCATCAGAGCGAAGACCTGGAAACGTATGCCGCAGCAGTCATCCCGTTTCTCGAAGCGGAGCCAAGCCGGCGCAATGTGCTGCGCTCGATCATCGAGATCGGGCGGCAGGGCACAGGGGCCTGGCGATCGTCGCCCAGCTACTGGTGGGTCACCGATGGCGACCGGGTGGTGGGAGCCGCCCTGTGCACGCCGCCGTGGAGTCTTCTGGTCTCGTCACTTCCCGCAGCCGCCATCCCGGCCTTCGTCGATCGCGTGGCGGCTGACGCACGCGGACGAGGATGGCGCCTTGACGGGGTCACCGGTGCTCCTCGGCGCCGCGCTGCACGTCGACCGCGGGGAGCCCCGCGTGCTGCTCCTGCACGAGCTGCGCTCGGTGCGTGATGTGTCGCACCCGGACGGCGCGTCGAGGCGCGCTGAAGCGCGGGACGCGCAGCTGGTCGCCACCTGGCTGCGCGCGTTCGCTGCGGAGCTCGACATGCCGGGCGCCGAAGCCGAGGCGTCCGCGGCGCCCGTCCGGATCGAGTCGGGTGAGTACGACCTCTGGGAGGTGGACGCGACGCCGGTCTCGATGGCCAATCACACCGTGCCGCTCGCCGGCGTGGTGCGCATCGGGGGCGTGTACACGCCGCCGGAGCAGCGGCTGCGCGGCTACGCGCGCCGGCTCGTGGCGGAGGTCAGCACTGCCGCCCTGCGTCTGCCGCAGGTCAGCCGCTGCATGCTCTACACGGAGGCCACCAACCCGGTCTCCAACGCCATCTACCGCCAGATCGGCTACGCAGCAGTCGAGGAGCACGCCGACATCCGGTTCGCATGGGCTGCGTAGCGGCGACGGGGGAACGCGAGGGGCGTCCCCCCGCGTGTAGGGTTCGCGCGTGAGGCTCGACGGCAAGGTCGCGGTGGTCACCGGCAGCGGCCGCGGCATCGGTCGCGCCTACGCACGCGCGCTTGCCGAGGCCGGCTGCGCGGTCGTCGTCAACGACATCGACGCGGACGTCGCGCAGCAGACCGTCGACGATATCGGCGCGGCGGGAGGCCGCGCTGCCGCAGAGGTGTGCGCGGTCGGCTCGACCGAGGCCGCGGACAGCCTGGTGGCCCGCGCGGTGGAGGCGTTCGGGCGCCTCGACATCATGTGTCCCAACGCCGGCATTCTCCGGGACCGCGTGCTCTGGAACATGAGCGACGAGGAGTTCGACGCCGTCATCGAGACGCACCTGCGCGGCACGTTCACGTGCGCGCGCGCCGCGGTGCGGCGCCTGCGCGAGCAGGATGAGGGCGGTCGCATCGTGGTGGTGTCATCGATCGCCGGGCAGCGCGGCAATTTCGGGCAGACGAACTACTCGGCGGCCAAGGCGGGCATCGCGTCGTTCGCGCGTACCTGGGCGATGGAGTGCGCCAAGAACCGCATCACCGTCAACGCCATCGTGCCCAACGCGATCACCCGCATGATCTCGACCATCCCCGGCATGGCACCGCTGGTCGAGGCTGCAGAGCGAGGGGAGCCGCTGCCGGACATGGTTCGCAAGCAGATGGGCATGGGCACAGCCGAGGATGTCGCGCCGCTGCTGGTGTTTCTCTGCTCCGATGCAGCGGCGGAGATCACCGGACAGTGCATCGGCCTCGGCGGCGACAAGCTCTCGCTGTGGGCGCATCCCAAGGAGGTCGCGGTCGCGTTCCGCGACGGTGGGTGGACACCCGACGCGATCGCTGAAGTGTGGTCCGCTTCGGTTGGCGCGCAGCCGGAGACGTACGGGATCCCGTTCCTGGGGCGATGAGTCGCAGCGAGCCGCTGATCGGCGCGCACGTCTCCGCGCGCGGAGGCATCGACAGGGCGGTGGACAACGCGATGGCGATCGGCGCCGAGGTGTTCCAGACGCATCCAACTCCCGCTCAGACGTGGGCACCGCTGCGCCTCGACAGCATCCGGCTGGCGGCGTACCGCGAGAAGTATGCAGCGGCCGGGCTGCACGGCCACTACCTGCACGCGGTCTATCTGATCAACCTGGCATCGCCGAAAGCGTCACTGCTGCGCCAGTCGATCGGGTCGCTGGTCCATTACATGCAGCTGGCCGACCAGCTCGAGGCTGTGGGTGTCGTGTTCCATCCGGGCTCGCACCTTGGCGCGGGGTTTGCGTCGATGCGCGCGCAGATCGGCGCCGCCCTGCGAGAGGTGGTCGAGCGGAGCACATCGAAAGCCCTGCTGCTGGTGGAGAACAGCGCCGGCTCCGGGGGCTGCGTCGGCTGCAGCCTCGAGGAGGTCGCCGGCATCGTCGAGGCGGCATCCTCCGAGCAGGTGCGCGTATGTTTCGACACGCAGCACGCCTTTGCCAGCGGTTACGACCTGCGCGATGCGGCGGGCATCGCTCGCACGCTCGGCGACTTCGAACGGCTCATCGGTTTCGACCGCCTGGCGCTCGTGCACGCCAACGACTCGCGCAGAGAGCTGGGCAGCAACGTCGACCGCCACGCCAACATCGGAGACGGCGAGATCGGCGTCGACGGTTTCCGGCTGTTGCTCGCCGACGAGCGCCTGCGTGCCTTGCCGTGGCTGCTCGAAGTCCCCGGCGCAGAAAACGCCGGACCCGACGCGGGCAGCATCAACGCACTGCGCGAGTGTGCGGGCCGGGAGTTGGTGGCAGTGCACGCAACGGCGCTCTGACCTGGCCGACCTGCATTCAGTAGCTGCGCGCGACGGCGCTCAGGTCGCCAGGGCGGCAGGTGCCGGCAGCACACCCAGCTCGTCGTCCGCCTCGGCAAGGTGTGTCGTGCGGACGCGGCGGAGCACCGCGGCACCGAGCAGAAAGAACACCGCCGCCACGACGAAGAGCACGCGATAGCCGGCGCTGCCGGGCACGCCGGGAGCGGGCACGCTGCGGGCGTTGACCGCGTCTATCACCGGCCCGAGCACCGTAGGCGCTGCGGCCTGAGCTCCCGCAGTCGCCACGTTGGAGAAGCCGAGGAACTTTCCCGCCCGTCGCCGCGGCGCGAGGTCGGCCATGAATGCCCAGTCGACGGAGACCACCATGCCGAAGCACACCGCTGCCGGAAGGGCGAAGAGAACGACCTGCGTGACGTTGGTGGCGAAGAAGAACAGCACCGACGCGCAGGCGCCCGCGACCGCCGCCGCGACGAGGATGCGCCGCCGTCCCACCGTGTCACTGAGCCGCACCGCCGGGTACGTCACGGCAAGTCCACAGAGGATCACGACCGCGAGCATCACCGAGGTGGTGGTCTGCGCCGAGCCCAGGTCGAATCCGAACAGGCGGTAGCTTCCGGGAAACGTGTCGCGGATGTAATTGGCGGCGAAACGCTGAATGCCCGCCAGGCCGGTGAAGATGAGGAACCGGCTGAACACCACCCAGCAGAAGTCGGGGTAGCGGGCGAACTCCGCCAGGTACCCGCGCACGGCGCGCAGCGGCTGTCGCAGCATCCGTGACGGCAGCGCCTCGTCGCCCACGGCGGCGCCCGCCGGCCGCTCGGGAACACCGGCAAGCGTCAGCACCGATGTGAGCGCCACGACTCCGGCGATCAACAGGCACGTGGTCCGCGGCGCGATCACACCGGCGGCCACCGCGCCGACGACCTGTCCGCTGAGTGTCGCCACGCCGAGAAACCCCGAAGCACCGCCACGCTGCGCTGCCGAGACCGTGTCGGGCAGCAACCCCTGGTACGCGCCCTGAGCGATGTTCATGCAGAACTGCAGCGCGCAGTAGACGGCGACCAGGAAGAGGAATGCCTGAGCGCCGGCGACGAGCAGCAGGCACACGACCGCGCCCGTGGCGCCCACCGCAATCACCGGGCGGCGGCGTCCCCATCGCGTCCGCAGGCGGTCGGAGAGCGCGCCCGCCGCCGGCTGCACGATCACCGCCACGAGCAGCCCGCCGCTCTCGAGCACCGTCAGCGCCGTGTTCTTCTGGGCGGGCGAGACCAGCAGCGGATTCCCGGGTCCGGGATGCTCCGGTACCAGCAGGAACGTGAGCGTGACCGCCAGCAGGGCTCCCCAGACGAAGCTGATGCCAAACCAGAAGGTGGCGAGCAAGAGCTGCCGCCGCGCGCTGAGGCGCCGGCTGCTCACCCGATGCGATCCCCCGGCGAGCAATCGGTGTCCGGCCGCAGGAGAACAACGTCGTCATCGTCGCCGTCGCGATACGCGCCCAGCACCAACACCTCGCTGCGCACCGGCCCGATCTGCCTGGGTGGCAGGTTGACGACGGCGACCACCAGCCTGCCGACGAGCTCCTCGGCACGGTACCGGCCGGTCAGCCGCGCCGACGATTGCAGCGTGCCCAGCGCCCCGAAGTCGATCCGCATCCGGTAGGCGGGCCGTCGCGCCTCTGGAAACGCGTCGCAGCTCAACACTTTTCCGACGCGTATGTCGACGGCGAAGAATGAGTCGGCCGGCAGCGTGGGAAGCGCCGCCCTCTGCACATCCGCCACGCACCGGAGTGTACGATCCCGGCCACGTTTGCTCGCATCGGCGTTTCAGTCGCATCGGCGCTCGTGCTCGCGGTCGCGGGATGCGGGTCACCGTCGGGGAATCCCTCCACGCTGCTGGCCCAGACCAAGGCGAAGCTCGATGCCGCGCAGTCGTTGCACTTTCTGCTGACCAGCGCCGACGTGCGGGGCAACGGCCCGCTCGTCACGGGCGGGTCAGGCGACGCGCACCGCCCGGACGGGTTCAGTGGCCGTCTCTCGGTGAAGGTGAGCGGTTTCGCCGTGAGCATCGACGTGGTGTCTGCAGGTGGCGCGTTCTACGTCAAGCTGCCCACCGACACCGAGTTCGAGCGCACCGACGCCAGCGCATACGGCTTCGGTGACCCGGCCATGCTCCTCGATCCCCGGCGCGGACTCTCCGGCCTGCTGCTGCAGTGCAGATCGGCCACGCTGGCAGACGACGACCGCTACAGCGGCGAGCAACTCCGCGAGGTCAGATGCACGCTGCCCGGCCGAAGCGTCGCGTCGCTGCTCACCAGCGCCGACCCCGGCCAGGACGTCGCCGCGACCTTCGGCATCTCGACCGCCAGCGGTCAGCTCAGACGCGTCGTCCTGACCGGGCCCTTCTTCGACAAGGCCAAGCGCAGCACGTTCACTCTCGTTCTCGACAAGTATGGCGAGAACGTGTCCATCACGCCGCCTGCGGGCCCATAACGCAGCAGGCTGGATGAGGCGGCGCTGGGCGCTCGGCGTCGCCGCTGCGGCCGTGCTGCTGGCCGCGGTCGACACGTACGTCATCGTGCTCGCGCTGCCATCGATCATGGCCGACGTCGGCGTGGGCCTGGAGCGCCTGCAAGCGGGAACGCCGATCATCAGCGGCTTCCTGCTCGGGTACATCGTGGTCATGCCGGTGCTCGGTCGGCTGTCCGATACGTATGGGCGGCGACCGCTGCTGCTGCTCTGTCTCACGCTGTTTGCGGCCGGGTCGCTCGTCACGGCCTCCGCGCACGACCTGGGGTCGGCTGTGGCGGGTCGCGCGCTGCAGGGGCTCGGTGGCGGCGGGCTCGTCCCGGTGACACTCGCTCTCGTCGCCGATCTGTGGCCGCCCGGCAGTCGCGGGATTCCGTTGGGAATCGTCGGCGGTGTGCAGGAGCTCGGCAGCGTGCTGGGACCGCTGTACGGCGGCGCGCTGCTCGCCGTCAGCACGTGGCGCACGATCTTCTGGCTGAACCTGCCCCTGGCCGCGGTGCTTGCGGCCGGCATCCTCGCGCCGTTCGGTGCGGGTGCTCGCGTGACCGCGCGTGCGCGACGCGCCGAGGGGCACGATGCCGTGGGTGGTGCGCTGGCCACGGCAGCCGTGGTGGCGGGCATCCTCGCCATCGTCGCGCCCGATCCTCTGCGCGACGACGCCACGCTGGGCACGCTCTTCGCGCCGATCGGTCCCGCGTCGCTGACCCCGCTCAGCGTCGCCGCTGTCGCTGCATCGCTCGGGTTCTGTGCCTGGGAGGTTCGAGCGCACGGACGGCGGCCCACCCTTGTGTCGCTGCCGGCTCTGCGCGACCTGGCGCGCCGCGGCGACTGGGCAGGCAGCGCGCTGCTCAGCTTCGCGCTCGCCGCCGTGGTGGTCGTGTTCGCCAGCGGCGACCCCAGCCGTGAGGTGCTCTCGCCCAACGCGCTCTGGGCGCTTCCGGCGGCGGCCGCCGCGGCTGCCGGCTTCGTGCTTCGCGAGCGCTCGGCGCGTGCTCCGCTCATCGCGATGGGGGACTTCCGCGCCCGAGCGGCGTATGGCTCGATGCTCACCAACGTTGCGGCCGGAGCAGCGCTCATCGCGGCGCTGGTCGACGTGCCGATCTTTGCGCGTACGACGGCGTTCACCGACTCGCAGCTTGGGGCCGCGCTCGTGCTGCTGCGCTTCCTGATCGGCATCCCGCTCGGCGCCGTGCTCGGTGGGTTCGCGCTGCGGCGCGCGGGCAACCGGATGGTCGCCGCGGTGGGCCTCATGGTTGCGGCGGCGTCGCTGCTGGCGATGACGCGATGGACGGCCACGACACTGACGACACCGCTCGTCGCCGGTTGGCTGCACGCCGCGGATTTCGAGCTGGTGGCCGGCGGCCTCGGCTTCGGGCTTGCCATCGCTCCGTTGAACGATGCGATGCTCGGCGCGGTGCGCCCTGCGGTGCACGGCCTGGGCTCGGCGCTGGTCGTGGTGGCGCGAATGGTGGGCATGGTGGTCGGCATCTCGGTGCTGACCGCCGTCGGCCTTCACGCCTTCTACACGAGCACCGCGTCGTTGCCGTCGGCGCAGATCCTCTGCCCGCGCACACCGCTGCGCTGCCCGGCCTTCGACGCCCTGGTCCAACGAGCCGTGCTCGATGAGCTGCACACCGTTTTCCTGGGCGCCGCCGCGGCAGCGGCGGCGGGCGCGGTGCTGGCCCTCACGCTGCTCGGCGGGCGCTCCGGGCGTCATGCTCCGCATCGCGATGAGTGACCGGATTGCAGCCGTGCGCGCGACTCCCGAGGTCACTGGTCTGATCGAGGCCATCCGCGACGCAGCGCAACGCCTGGACATCAAGACGTATCTCGTCGGGGGCTTCGTGCGCGACCGGCTGCGCGGCGCAGAAGCCAAGGACCTGGACCTGGTGACTGTCGGCGCCGACGGCGTGCCGCTGCTCGCCGACGTGGCCGACCGTTTCGGCTGGGCCCCACCACAACGCTTCGAGCGGTTCGGTACCGCGCAGATACGCGGCGACGATTTCATCGTCGAGGTGGTTCGTGCGCGGTCCGAGCGCTATGACCCCGAGTCGCGCAAGCCGGATGTCCGCCCCGGCACGCTCGAGGAAGACGTGATGCGCCGTGACTTCACGGTCAACGCGCTGTGCCAGACGCTGGAGGGCCAGATCATCGACATCACAGGTTCGGGACTGGACGACCTGCGCGCGGGCGTGCTGCGGACTCCGGTCCCGCCGCAGGACACGTTCTCGGAAGACCCCCTGCGCATGTTCCGCGCGGCGCGGTTCGTGGCCCAACTCGGCTTCAGGCTGGCCGGCGGGATCGAAGCAGCGATGCGGTCACAGGCTCACCGCGTCGAGATCCTCAGCATCGAGCGGGTGAGCGACGAGCTGCGGCGTCTGCTGCTCGCGCCGCTGCCCTCGGCGGGGATCCGGGTGCTGCATCGTGGCGGCCTGCTGGTGCACGTGCTGCCGGAGGTGGTCGCCATGATCGGCGTCGAGCAGGGCGGGTTCCACACGCATGACGTGTACGAGCACACGCTGCTGGCGCTGGACAGGACTCCACCGGACCTCGTCACGCGAGCAGCCACGCTGCTGCACGACATCGGCAAGCCGCCGACCCACGCCATCGCCGACGACGGGCGCCACACGTTCCACGACCATCCCCAGCTTGGTGCGGCCATGGCGCGTGACATGCTGACGCGGCTGCGCTTCAGCAATGACGAGATCGACGCTGTGGCGCTGCTGGTGCAGCTGCACCTCCGACCCATTCAATACGACAGAGAAACGTTCGGCGACGCTGCCGTGCGCCGGCTCATCGTCGACGCTGGCGCACATCGCTCTCGCATGCTCGCCGTCGCGCGAGCGGACACCGAAGCGTCCGCGTTTCCCACCATCGCGGGCATCGTCGAGCTCGAGGAGCGAATGGCCCGCCTCGACGCCGGCGCGCAGGTGTCGCGCATGACGGACCCCATTGATGGCGACGAGATCATGGCGATGGCCAACCGCGGCCCCGGCCCCTGGGTCGGCCGGGTCAAGGCTGCCATCCGTGAGGCGGTGCTCGACGGAACGATCCCGCTTGACGACGCGCAAGCAGCGCGGCGCTGGCTGCGCGAGCATCCCGAGCTTTTGTCCTCGGCCTGAATCCTTCGAGACGTACAATGCGCGGTTCGGATGATGAGCCGTCTGCGTTCCGCCAAGCGCCTGCTTGTCGACCTGCCTCGACAGCTGCGCCTGGCGTACTGCCTGATGCGCGACCAGCGCGTGCCTCGTTACATCAAGGGGGCGTTCGGCGCTGCGCTTGCCCTGATCGCGCTGCCCGTCGTCGATCTCCCGGAGGCCATCCCCGTGGTCGGGGAGCTGGACGTCATCGCGCTCTCGCTGCTCGCGGTTCGCCTGTTCATCGCCGCGTGCCCACGCTACGTCGTCGAGGAACAGGAACAGCTCATCCTCGAGCGGCGCAGCCGTTTCGACGACGACGTCCGCAACGGAGAGCGGGTTGCAGTCATGCTCTATCGGCGTTTCCGCGGCGACGACGACGAGGTGGGTCTCACCGGCAGCGTGGCGCAGCCCGCGGGCTCCGACGCCACTCATGGAGCGTCGTTGTGAAGGTCCTGTTTTTGCGAGAAGTGGCTGGAACTCGCGCCGGCGACGTCAAGGAAGTGGCGCCCGGCTACGCTCGCAACTTCCTGTTTCCCAAGCATCTCGCCGTGCTTGCGGATGAGCGCACCATCGAGCAGGTGCGCCGCCGTGAAGATGCGGCGCATCGCCGGGCCGAGAAAGCGCTCGACGACGCCAAGGAGCTCGCCCAGCGCATGCGCAAGCTCACCGTGACCATATACGCCAAGGCCGGCGAGGCCGGCCGGCTGTTCGGCACCGTGACCAACGCCGACGTCGCCACCCAGCTCAAGCGCGAGGCCGGCATCGACGTCGACAAGCGGAAGATCGAGATCGAGCCGGCGATCCGATCGCTGGGACCACACGAGGTCACCGTCGAGCTCCACCCTGAGATCACCGAGACCCTGAAGATCGTCGTCGCGGCGCAATGACCGCCACGACGCACACCGACCTGGTGGGTTCCGCGCACCCCGTGGGCACCCTGGCGACATCGACCCCGCTGCGTGTGCCCCCGCACGACCTCGAGGCGGAGCAGGCGCTGCTCGGCGGCATCCTCATCGACAAGGACGCCATCACGCTGGTGCGCGACGTCCTCACGCCCGAGGACTTCTACGCCGAGAAGCACGCGCACCTCTACCGCGCGGCGACCGCGCTGGCGGACCACGGCGACCCCATCGACGCCGTCACGCTGCGCGACCAGCTGGAGCGCGGTCCCGGTGTCGGCCGGGCCGGCGGCCTCGACTACGTGGCCGAGCTCACGCTCGCCGTTCCCAGCGCCGCCAGCGTGAAGCACTACGCGGACATCGTTGTCGGGCACGCGCTGCGCCGGCGGTTGATCAACGCCGGCGGCGAGGTGGCCCGGCTGGGGTTCGACACCGCAGCGGGGGTGCAGGACTGCATCGATCTCGCCGAGCAGACCGTGTTCCGCGTCGGCGAGTCGCACCGCAGCGCGGAGGCGACGCACATCGCCCCGATCGTCCAGGACACGTGGGCGCTGCTGGAGACACGGCTGCAGCAGAAGCGCCTCGTGCACGGTGTGCCCACCAACTTCGCCAAGCTCGACGCGCTCACCCAGGGCCTGCAGCCGGGTGAGCTCATCATCCTGGCGGCGCGCCCCTCGGTGGGGAAGACGTCGTTCGCGCTGAACATCGCGCGCAACGCGGCAGTGCTGGCACGCAGGCCGGTGGCCGTGTTCTCGCTGGAGATGTCCAAGCAAGCGCTCGCGCAGCGTCTCATCTGCAGCGAGGCCAAGGTCGACAACTACCTGATGCGCACCGGACAGCTCGACTCGCACGCGTACCAGTACATCGCCAAAGCGCTCGACACGCTGACGCAGGCGGACCTCTGGATCGACGACACGCCGGCGCTGGCGATCAGCGCGCTGCGCGCCCGAGCACGCCGCATGAAGGCGCAGAACGGCATCGAGCTCATCGTCATCGACTACCTGCAGCTGATGCAGGGCGGTCGTCAGGAGTCCCGCGTGCAGGAGGTGTCGGACATCTCCTCGGGGCTCAAGGCGATCGCCAAGGAGCTGGAGATACCGGTGCTTGCGCTCTCGCAGCTCTCACGCGAGTCGGAACGGCGTGAGAACAAGCGTCCGCAGCTGAGCGACCTTCGTGACAGTGGCTGCCTGGTCGGCTCGACGCCCGTGTTCCTCCCCGACGAGGGCTGCAGCAGGCCGATCGCCACGCTTGTTGGCGCCTCAGGCTTGCGGGTGCTGGCGCTGGATACAGAAACGTGGAAGCTCGTGCCCAGAACGGCGCAGCGCGTCTTCGCGACCGGTCACCGGCCCGTCTTTGACCTTACGACGCAGCTCGGACGGAAGGTTCGAGCGACTGCCAATCACGAATTCCTGACACTGGATGGCTGGAAGCGCCTCGACGAGTTGACCATTGGGGATCACTTGGCCCTACCTCGTTCGCTCCCTTGTCCTCAGACGGCAACGATGTCGGGTGCCGAACTGGCCCTTCTCGGACATCTCATCGGCGACGGGTGCACTCTGCCGAGGCATGCTATTCAGTACACCTCAGCCGACCTCGCGCTGGCGGACTTGGTATCAGGTCTTGCCGGAGAGGTTTTCGGTGATGCGATTACGGCACGAATCCGCCGGGAACGGAACTGGTATCAGGTGTACCTGAGCGCAACCTCGAATCTCGCTCGGGGCAGGCGAAACCCCGTGGCGGCATGGCTCGCGGATCTTGGCGTCTTCGGCCTCCGGTCGTACGAGAAGCGGGTTCCCGAGCGTGCCTTCAACCAGCCCCGAGCGGCCATTGCCACGTTTCTCCGCCATCTATGGTCCACGGACGGCTGCATCTACATCGGTAGCGGCCCAGGCGGCATACCTCGCGTCTACTACGCCACCAGCAGTGAGCAGTTGGCTCGCGACGTGCAGTCGCTGCTCTTGCGATTGGACATCAGGGCTAGAGCACGGGTCGCGCAGCAAGGCACTAGGGGCCGCCCTCAGCATCACATTTCCGTAAGCGGCCAACCCGATATACGGAGGTTCTTGAGCATCATCGGGCCCCTCCGGCCAAGTGCCTCCAGCCACGTGGATCAGATACAGCTCGTCCTCGACAGCCGCAAGGCAAACCCAAATCGCGACGTCATCCCGTCCAGGGCCTGGCAGCTTTTCGCCCTGCCCGCGCTGGCGCAGGCAGGCATGACGCGGCGGCGCTTGGCTGCCGAGCTCGGCATCGCATACAACGGCAGCGCGTTGTACAGAGGCAATCTCAGCCGCGAGCACGCTGCTCGGGTCGGCAGCGTTGCCGGATCGCCGGCACTGCTCTCATTGGCGGCCAGCGACGTGTATTGGGATCCGGTGGCATCGGTCCAGCCGGCCGGCCACCAGGACGTCTTTGACCTGACCGTCGCAGGCGGTCCGCACAACTTCGTCGCCGGTGACGTCATCGTGCACAACTCAATTGAGCAGGACGCGGACGTGGTGCTCTTCCTCTATCGTGAGGGGTTGCACAAGCAGGACGTGGACAAGGGCAAGACGGAGCTGATCGTGGCCAAGAACCGCAACGGCCCCACGGACGAGATCCCGCTGGTCTTCATCCCCACGCAGACAGCCTTCCGCGAGCCCTATCTCGAGGCCGATTGAAACGTAGTCCCTTTGCCTCTGTCGCAAGGTTTGCGAGCTGTGTGACGTTGTGTCAGAGCGCGCCGGAGAGGCGCTCGAGAGAGAGGTTGAATACCCCCGTGGTCCAACGGCTGTCTGGGCTGGCTCGAAGCGTGGCGCGTTCGCCATGGGTACGGGTCGCCGGCACGCTGGCGGGGGTCGGGCTCCTGGTCCACACCGTCGACATCCCCAAGGCTGCCGCGAGCCTGGGCCATGCCGATCCCCGCTGGATCGCCGCCGCTCTGGCCCTGACCGCCGTCGCCGTGGTGGCCAGCGTCCTCGAATGGGGTGTGCTGCTGCGGACGGCCACGGTGCCTGCCCACGGCTCGCTGTTCGGCTGGCGCCGGCTCAGCTCGTCGTACCTGCAGAGCCTGTTCTTCACCCAGGTGCTTCCCGCCGGCGTCGGCGGCGACGCCATGCGCACGGTCGAGATTGGTCGCCACGTCGGTCACGGCAGGGTGCTCGCCTCGCTGGCCGGGAGCCGGATGGCCGGCCTGCTGGGCATGGCGGTGTGGGGCCTGGCCGCGGCTGTGCTGCTGCGTGACTGGCTCGGCAACGGGGTGGTGGTGGGCATCGGCGCGCTGGCGGCCACGCTGGTGCTGGTCTGGACCGGGGCGCTCAGCGCCGACCGGGTCCTGCCCCACAAGCTGATCGCGCGGGTCTGGGAGCGTCTGGGTCGCGCGGTGCACTCGTTCAGCGACGCCTTCGCGTCGTACCGCCGCCATCCGCACGCGGTGGCGCAATGCCTGGTCGTCGGCGCCGTCGGCTGGGGGGTCAACCTGTTCGCCCTCAGCCTGGCTGCCAAGGCGATCGGCGTCGACCTCAGCTGGGCGGTGCTCGCGGTGTGCATTCCCCTGACGCTGCTGGTGGCGCTCGCGCCGATCAGCATCAACGGCCTCGGCGTCCGCGAAGGCGTCCTGGTCTGGCTGCTCGCCCACGCGGGCATCTCGACCACGCACGCGGGAGCGATCTCACTGCTGATCGATCTGCAGATGATCCCGTTCGCCGTGGTGGGCGCGGTCCTCTGGATGCGGCGGCGTGGCAGCCAGCCCGCGGTCGTGCTCCCAGCCCCCGTCCCCGTCCGCGTCTAGCCGCGGCGGCCGCTCGCCAAGGAGCGGTTTTCCTCGACGGATAGACTTGGCGGTCCATGACCACGCAGTTCAGCGATTTTCTTGCCGCGCACGCGGCGCGCATCGCTGACCTGTGGACGCGTCACGTCCAGTCGATCAGCGCGCCGGCGCCGCCACCCATGGACGGCGCCCGCGGACCCCGGCAGTTCATCAACGCGGTCGTCGTCGGGCTGTCGGCCGACGACCTGCGGCCCCTGATCACGTTCTATCAGCTCGATCAGCCGACCGCCGGCCTGGAGGGCCGGCTGGACACGGCGCTGCTCCACCTGAACGCTCTGCGCCGGGCGACAGCCCAGGCGAGCCGGGAAGAGGGGCTCGATTTCGAGACCAGCCTCGCGCTCGCCCTGGCAACCGGTGACGATGTCGGAGCGCTCTCGCGGCGCCTTGCCCACGGTTGCGTCGGCCTGCTGGCCGGCCAGCTGGCCAGCGCGACCTCCTCATCGTCAGCGCGGGGGACATCGCTCTCGATCACCATGCACGAGCTCCGCCGCCCTCTCACCATCCTCAACAGCTACGGGCAGCTGCTGGCGACGGGGATGCTGGGGACGCTCCCGGAGACGGCCGTGGTGGCCATCGAGGGGATCACGGCGAGCACCGAGATGATGGTGCGCATGGTCAACGCGCTCGCCGAACTGGCGCGCCTGGAAGATCCCGACGATCACCTGTCGCTCGAGGTCATGGAGGCCGCCGAGATCGTCAACGGCGCTGTCGAGCACGTCGCCATGGAGGCGAAGCTGCGTGAGATCGTCATCGAGACGCAGGTCGACGAAGCCATCGCCGTCAACGGCGATCGCCGCCGCCTGACCCTGGCGCTCACCAACCTGCTCGGCAACGCCGTCAAGCACGGGCCGCCCGGGGCGCCGATCGAGGTCTCGGTCCGCGCCGGTGGCGACGGCGCCCACTTCACCGTGCGCGATCACGGCGGCGGGTTCCCCGCGGAGGACGCGCCGCATCTGTTCGACAAGTACTTCCGCTCAGTCACCGAACGCCAGCGCAAGGTGCCCGGGAGCGGGCTCGGGCTGTACATCGTGCGGACGGTCGCGCAGCGCCACCAGGGCTCGGTGTCGGCGCGCACCGTCCCCGGCAACGGCGCCGAGTTCGAGATGATCATCCCGGTGTTCGACAAGGAGCGCGGCGGCACGTGACGGCAGCGAGCCGCATCGAGCACGATTCGCTCGGGGACCTCGAAGTCCCGGCGGGTGCGTACTACGGCGCCAGCACGATGCGCGCCAAGCTCAACTTTCCCATCAGCGACCTGCGCCTGCCGCGCAGCTTCGTGCGGGCCATTGGCCTCATCAAGCAGCAGTCTGCGGCGGTCAATCGCGACCTCGGTCTGCTGGACGCCGCGCTTGCGGACGCGATCGAGCGCGCGGCGCAGGAGGTGATCGACGGCACGCTGGACGGACAGTTCGTCGTCGACGTCTTCCAGACGGGCAGCGGAACGTCGACCAACATGAACGCCAATGAGGTGATCGGCAATCGCGCCATCGAGCTGCTGGGCGGCACGCTGGGGTCGCGCGCACCGGTGCATCCCAACGACCATGTCAACCTCGGCCAGTCGAGCAACGACGTCATCCCGACGGCGATCCAGGTTGCCGCCGCCGAGATCCTGCACGACGACCTGCTGTCGGCGCTCGAAACCCTGGAGCGCTCACTTCGTGCCAAGTCCGACGAATTCTGGCCGGTCGTCAAGACGGGCCGGACCCACCTGCAGGACGCGACCCCCATCCGGCTGGGGCAGGAATTCCTCGGCTACGCCGGACAGGTCGAGCGCGGCAGATCGCACTGCTCCGAGGCGCTTGCCGCGCTGCAGGAGCTGCCGCTGGGCGGCACGGCGGTGGGCACCGGTGTCGGCACGCACCCGGAGTTCCCCGGGCGAGTCATCGGCCGTCTTGCATCGATCACCGGGATCGCGTTTCGCGAGACCGACAATCACTTCGCCGGCCAGTCGGCGCTCGACGCGGTGGTCTTCACCAGCAGTGTGCTCAAGGGTGTTGCGATCACGCTCTTCAAGATCGCCAACGACATCCGTCTGCTCGGCTGCGGCCCGCGCGCAGGCATCGCCGAGATCGGCATCCCCGCGGTGCAGCCGGGGTCGTCGATCATGCCCGGCAAGGTGAACCCGGTGATCGCCGAGTCGGTGACGATGGTCGCCGCGCAGGTGGTCGGCTACGACGCAGCGGTCGCGTTCTGCGGGGCCGCGGGTTCGCTGCTCGAGCTCAACGTGATGATGCCGGTGGCCGCGTACGACGTGCTGCAATCCGGCGCGCTGCTGGCGCACTCCGCGCGCAACCTGGCCGCCCGCTGCGTCGACGGCATCAGCGCCACCGACAACGGCCCGCGCCTGGTGGAGCAGGGCCTGATGCTGGGCACGGCGCTGGCGCCGCGCATCGGCTACGACGCCGCGGCGGCGATCGCCAAAGAGGCGTACGCCTCCGGGCGGACCGTGCGCGAGGTGGCGCGCGAGCGCACCCAGCTCCCCGAGGCGGAGCTCACACAGCTGCTCGACCCCGAAGCCATGACCCATCCCGGTCGCGAGACGGGTGGGGCGGGAGGGTGACGTGAGCGTCTCCCGCGTCCTGTGCGTCGTCGGCGCCGGCACCATGGGGGGACAGATCGCCCATCAGGCCGCCCTGCACGGATGCGACGTGCGGCTGGTGAGCCGCAAGGCCGAGCGACTCGAGACGGCGATACGCGACGGCGCGGGCCTTCTGCGCCGGCGCGTCGAGAAGGGCAAGCTGGCGGAGGCGGACCTCGATGCCGCGCTCGCGCGCATCACGCCGTTCACCGACCCCGGCCCCGCGCTCACCGGCGCGCGCGGGACCGGGATGCCAAGCGCGAGGTGCTGGAGCGGATCTGCCAGCACGTCGAGGATGATGTCATGATCGGCACCAACTCCTCGACGCTCCCCTCGTCGCTGCTGGCGGCCTACGTCACTCGCCCGGAGCGGTTCCTCAACATGCACTTCTTCAATCCTCCCCTGATGATGCCGCTCGTGGAGGTGGTCAAGGGCCCGCACACGGCCGAGGCCACGGTCAACGCCGCCCTCGACTTCGCCGAGTCGATCGGCAAGACGCCGGTGCTGGTGCGCCGGGAGACGTACGGATTCATCGTCAACCGGATCCTGTTCATCGCCATGCAGGAGGCGTTCCGGCTGGTGGAGGAAGGCTTCGTGTCCATCGAGGACTGCGACATCGCGGTGCGCAACGGGTTGGGCTGGCCGATGGGAGTGTTCGAGCTCGCCGACCTGGTCGGCCTCGACGTGGTGGAATCGATCCTCGCCGAGGGCCTGGCCCAGACCGGCGAAGCACGCTGGGCCCCGCCGGCGATCCTCCACGAGCACGTCGCGCGCGGCGAGCTCGGTCGGAAGACAGGACAGGGCTTCATCGGGGAACGTTGATGCACCGCCCGCGATGCGGCAGCTGACGTTCGTCGACACGGGCAGGCTGGAGTGGCGTGACGTCGCGCCTCCGCAGCTGGAAGGTCCAGCCGAGGCGTTGGTGACGCCGCTGGTGGTGGCCACCTGCGACCTCGACGCGGCCATCATCCGTGGGCGCACTCCGTTCTCCGGCCCATTCGCCTTCGGCCATGAGTTCATCGCACGCGTCACGGCGACGGGACCCGACGTCCGGACCGTCCGGTCCGGCGACACGGTGATCGTGCCGTTCCAGATCACATGCGGTGAATGCCCCCCGTGCCGAGCCGGGCACACGGCCAGCTGCGCCGGCGTCGAACCGCGCCGCTCGATGTACGGATTGGGCGCGGTGGTCGGCAAGGACTGGGGCGGAGCCCTGAGCGACACGGTTCGCGTGCCGCACGCGGACGCCATGCTGGTGCCGCTGCCCCAGGACATCGATCCACTGGCGGTGGCGAGCTGCAGTGACAACCTGCCCGACGCGTGGCGCACGGTGGTGCCGCCGCTCGAGGCTCGGCCCGGCGCCAGCGTGCTCGTGGTCGCCGGCGGCGCGCCCAGCATCGGCCTCTACGCCGCCGGCATGGCGACCGGCATGGGCGCTGAGGTGCACTACATCGACACCGACGCGGCGCGGCTGTCGCTCGCGCAGGCGTTCGGCGCGGCGGTGACCGAGGGCCCGCCGCCCCGCCGGCTCGGGCGGCACCTGGTGACAGTCGATGCCAGCGCGAGCGTCGCCGGCCTGCACTGCGCCATCCGCTCCACCGCGGGTGACGGCATCTGCACCTCGGTGGGCATCTACTACGGGGGCGAGGTCGCCATGCCCCTGCTGGAGATGTACTCCAACAGCATCACCTTCGTGACCGGGCGCCCGAGTGCGCGCCCTGCGATCCCGCGCGTCCTCGACCTCGTGCAAGGCGGGCGGTTCCATCCCGAGCGCGTGACCACCTCGGTCGTGCAGTGGGATGACGCGGTGGACGCGCTGCTGCAGCCGTTCACCAAGCTCGTGGTCGAGCGGGGCGGCGTGTAGCCGCGCTGGGCTAGATCCCGAGCGCTTCCAGCACGTCGGCGACGCCGCCCTCCTGCGGCGGTGCGCAGACCACGTCCGCGTGTTCGAGGACCTCGACCGGGGCTGTCGCAACCGCAGCCGCGAAGCCGGCCGCCTGCAGCATCTCGATGTCGTTCGGGGCGTCGCCGATCGCCAGGCAGTCGGCCAGTGACAGGCCGAGCAGTGCGGTCACAGCCTGGGCGCTCACCGCCTTGTTCACCGACGCGTTGACCACCTCGATGTACTCGGGCCGCGACTGCGTGACGCGTGCGCCGCTGTCCAGCTGCTCGTGCAGCACGCGTCGGCAGCGCGCGTTCTCGGCGGCGTCGATCACGACGAACAGCACCTTCGGCGTTCCCGCGGAGACGTACGGCTCGGTGTCGGCAACCTCATGCACGGGGATCCCCGACACGCGCGAGTAGAGATCCGACTCGGGGCGCAGTCCCTCGCAGAGGATCTGCTCGTCCGCATACACCTGGCAATACCACCCGTGCTGCCGGGCCAGGTGCAGCGCCCGCACCGCCTGCTCGCGGGGCAGGGGTTCGGCGCGCAGCACCGGGCCGAGCGTCTCGCCGGACTCCGGCATCGCTCGCACCACTGCCCCGTCGTAGCAGACCAGCGGTTCCCGAATGTGCAGTTCGCGGGCCCAGGGCAGCGCGCTCAGGTACATGCGCCCGGTGGCGACGATGACCGGCGTCCGCGCCGCGGCTGCCCGCAGCGAGGCGCGCGTCCGCGCGTGCAGCCGGGGAACGCGCTCGAGCGCGGTGCCGTCGAGGTCGATGACGACGCCGCGAATCGCCCGCTCCGGCCGCGGCGCGCCGGGCGCGCGCACGTCCGGTGGCGCTGTCACGATGCGGTGAGCGGGGGTGGAGAAGCGCGCGCCCAGGCCTCGGGGTTGACGCAATGGCGTGGCAGGCGGCCGGCGATGGCGTCGAGTGCGTTGCGCGCGCAGAGCTCGCCCATGGCGGCGCGAGTGCGCACCGTGGCACTGCCCAGGTGCGGCGCGAGGACGGCGTTGGTGCACCCGGCGAGCCCGGGCGCCAGCTGCGGTTCGTTCTCGTACACATCGAGCCCGGCTCCCGCGATCCAGTGCTCGCGAAGCGCGCGCACCAGCGCCACCTCGTCGATCACCGGCCCGCGCGACGTGTTGACCAGCACCGCCGTGGGTTTCATCGCACGCAGCGCGTCGGTGTCGATGAGATGGTGCGTCTCGGCGCTCAGCGGTGTGTGCACGGAGACGACGTCGGCTTCGCGCAGCAGCGCGTCGAGCGACACCTGCTGCGCGATCTCGCGCAAATCGTCGGCGATCGTCGGATCGGTGGTATCGAAATACACGATGCGCATCGAGAATGCCAGTGCGCGTCGCGCCACCGCCTGTCCGATACGCCCGAAACCGATGATCCCGAGGACCGCGTCGCGCATCTCCGTGCCGAGCAGGTAGGTCGGCTCCCAGCCCGTGTAGCGGCCTGCACGCAGCTCGCGGTCACCCTCGCACAGACGCCGTGCCACCGCCAGCATCAATCCCACGGTGCAGTCAGCGACCGCATCGGTGAGCACTCCCGGGGTGTGCCCGACCACGATGCCGCGGGCGGTTGCGGCGTCGACGTCGACGTTGTCGTAGCCGACCGCGTAGACGGAGACACAGCGCAGACGGGGCAGTCCGGCGTCGAGCACCGCGGCGTCGATCGGGTCGCGCAGCTGCGGACACAGCACATCCACGGGACGTGCGTGCAGCTCCGCGGCGAGCCCCTCGGCACCCGGCAGCCGCCCGAGCGTGCGCAGTGCCGCCCGGGCGGACACCAGCGTGGGGAAGGGCTCAGGGAGGTCGAGCGTGCAGAGCACGTCGGCTGTCATCGACACGATCTTACGCAGCACAGCTGCGGTGCGAGGCAGCCGCCGTCACACTCATGCGATCGGGAACGGCCGGCTTTCCTTTACAATCAAGATGTCTTGCGTTCATCTTCTCGCATGCGGTTCAACAGACCGCAGGTCGCGAGGCCCCGTCCCGCAGACACGCAAGCGGTCGATGGGGCAGCGACCACCACTCCTGAAGCGGCTGGTTTCGACACGCTCGACCTCGATCTGGCGATGCGTCGCACCGTGGCCGAGCTCGGTTTCGAGCTGGCGACGCCGATACAGGTGGGCTCGATTCCCGTCGCGATGTCCGGACGTGATGTCATCGGCCAGGCACACACCGGCAGCGGCAAGACCGCCGCGTTTGCAATCCCCATCATCGAACGGCTCGCTCCTCGCGACGGCTCGGTGCAGGCGCTCGTGCTCTGTCCCACACGCGAGCTCGCGGTGCAGGTGAACGAAGAGTTCACGCGCCTTGCCGTGCGCTACGAGCTGCGTTCCGTCGCCATCTACGGCGGCGACTCCATCGCCCGTCAGGTCGAGGCGCTGCGCCGCGGCGCCCACGTCGTGGTTGCAACACCAGGTCGCCTCGCTGATCACATGCAGCGGCGGTCACTCTCGCTGGACAACGTGCGCGTGGTGGTGCTCGACGAGGCGGACCGCATGCTCGACATGGGGTTTGCACCCGAGGTCGAACGCATACTCCGGCGCTGCCCGCAGCGCCGGCAGACGCTGCTCTACAGCGCCACCATGCCCGAGTGGGTACGCCGCCTCGCCGCGCGCCACATGCACGAGCCCGTGACCGTTGAGATCAACACACGACCCGAGATTCCAGCGGGCGTCCGCCAGGTGTACGTGCAGACCCCCTGGGCGGACAAGACCGGGACGCTGGCGCACATCCTCGACAAGCCCGACGTCACCATGGCGCTCATCTTCGTCGAGACCAAGCGCACCGCCGACGTGCTGCAGGCACAGTTGCAGCGTCGCGGCTACGAGGTGGGCTTGCTGCACGGTGACCTCACGCAGCGCGACCGCGACAAGGCCATGAAGCAGTTCCGGAACAGCCACATCCGCTACCTCATCGCCACCAACGTCGCAGCCCGCGGCCTCGACATCGACGACATCTCGCACGTCATCAATTACGACGTGCCGCTGACGCCCGACGAATACCTGCACCGCGTGGGCAGGACCGCGCGCGCAGGCCGCAACGGCGTCGCCGTCACCCTGATCACACCGAGCGAGATCCTCAAGCTGCGCGACGTGGAGCGGCACGCTCGCACGACCATCGAGCTGGCATCGCTCGATGACTTCCCGGCCGCGGCGCTGGCCGGCGGTGGCTGAGGCGGGCCTCACCTGAGCGGCGGATGAACGGCGCGCCGGCAGTGCACGACTCCGGGTCCGGTCCGCCTCTGCTCTTGCTTCACGCCTATCCACTTGACGCGTCGCAGTGGGACCACCAGGTCGCCTCGCTGAGCGGGGGACGGCGCTGCCTTCGGTATGACCTGTGGGGCTTCGGCGCCTCCCCGGCGCCGCCGGACGCTGCCCGCACCCTGGACGATTTCGCCGCGGCAGTCCTCAGCGATCTCGAAACGCGCGGCATCGATCGCGTCGACGTGGTGGGCATGTCGATGGGTGGATATGTCGCGCTCGCGCTCTGGCGCGCGGCGCAGCCTCGCCTGCGGAGCATGGTGCTCTGCAGCACGCGCGCCACCGCGGACACCGAAGCTGCCCGCGCCGACCGCGTGACCGTGGCCGAGCGAGCGCTGCGCGAGGACTCGACGGAGTTCGTCGCCGACACGATGGTCGATCGGCTGCTCGGCCCCGGCTCTCGCGGCGAGCCGCACGTCATCGATCCCGTGCGCGGCCGCATCCGCCGCTCGACACCGGCGGGAATCGCGTTTGCCCAGCGCGCGATGGCCGCTCGTCGGGACAGCACCGGCCTGCTCCACGCCATCGATGTGCCGACGCTCGTGGTCACCGGCGCCGAGGATGCGCTCATCGCGGTGGATGAGCAGCGCGCGATGGCCGCCGCCATCCCGGAGGCGCGGCACGTCGAGATGCAGTGCGGACACCTTCCCAACCTGGAGCTTCCCTACGAGTTCAACGACGTCCTCGAAGAGCACCTGGCGGCGGTGCGATGACCGAGCTTCCCGACGATCTCCTCGAGATCCTCGCCTGTCCGCGCTGCCACGGTCCACTCGTCGCAGAGCCCGCCTCGCTGCGGTGTGACCGCTGCCGGGTCCGCTACCCCGTCGCCGGCGGGATCCCCGTGCTGCTCACCCGCGACGCGATCCCCCTCGACGACGTCGCGCCGGCGTGACGCGCATCAGCGCACCGGTGCGGCGACGCGCGCCGCGGCTGCAGCCTCGGTCGCCACGCCGATCGGCGCTGCGCAGAAGCCTGCGTAATCGATCGGCTCGGTGATCGAGGGGCGCTCTCCGCACACCGGGCACTGCGGGTCGCGCGGGACGCGGTATTCGCGGAACCGCATGGACAGCGCGTCGATGTGCAACAGCCGCCCGGTCAGCGGCTCTCCGGCGCCGGTGATCAGCTTGATCACCTCGGTGGCCTGCAGCACGCCGACGATGCCGGGAAGCACGCCGAGCACGCCGGCCTCGGCGCACGACGGCGCCTCCTCGGGCGGCGGCGGCGACGGATAGCGGCAGCGGTAGCACGGCGACTGAAAGGGAATCACCGTGGTGAGCTGCCCTTCGAAGCGGAAGATGCCGCCGTCCACGAGTGGTTTCTTGGCGAAGATGGCCACGTCGTTGGCCAGGTAGCGGGTCGGGAAGTTATCGCAGCCATTGACAATTACGTCGTAGTCTTCGAACAGGCGCTGAGCATTCTCGCTGCTCAGCATCTCGTCGTGAGCGACCACCCGAACCTCGCTGTTCAGCGCCTGCAGGGCGATCCGCGCCGACTCGGTCTTGCGCATGCCGATCCGATCCTCGGTGTGCAGCACCTGTCGCTGCAGGTTGCTCAGGTCCACGGTGTCGAAATCAACGAAGCCGATCGTGCCCACCCCGGCTGCCGCGAGGTACAGGCCGGCTGGGCTGCCCAGGCCACCCGCGCCGATGATCAGCACCCGGGACTCGAGGAGCTTGCGCTGACCTGCATCGCCGATCTCGGGGATGAGCAGGTGGCGGCTGTATCGCTGCTGCTGCTCGGCGCTGAGCACCTGCGGCACGATGAAGTCGAATCCGGCCTGCTTCCAGGCGTTGAACCCGCCGGACATCGACCGAACGTCGGCGTATCCCATCTCATGGAGAGCGCGCGCCGCGAGCAGCGAGCGGACGCCGGCCGCGCAGTAGAGCGTGATCGGTGTGCCGCGGTCATGAGCCACATCCTCGATGCGCATCTCGAGGTATCCCTTGCTGAGATGCACGGCACCGGCGATGTGCCCCTGGGCGAATTCGGAATCCTCGCGCACGTCGATGAGCACCCGCGCGTCCGGCGCGCCGTGCACCTGATGCGGGGTCAGCTCGTCGACGACCGCGCGCGCGTCATTGAGCAGGTCGCGGGTCGACTTGATCACGCAGCCAGTCTAGCCAAAACCCGACCTTTCCAGTCGGGATTGGGGCTACAGCGGTCTGGCCGGACGCCGTCTGCCGTTCGCGCTGGGCGCGGCGGCCTTGGCCGGGGCCGCGGACTGGCGCCGGACGGGCGCCGGAGACGGGGCTCCGGGCTCGTCGCCGAGGGCTGCGAGGATCGCCTGCTCCGCCGTGCGCAGCCGTGCCGCCAGGGCGAGCAGCCGGCGCTGCGCCGCGCGGGTCTGCGCGAGGATCGCCTGCAGTGCCTCGACGCTTCCGGCGTGCTTGCGCTGCTTCTTGCCCAGGGCAGCCGCTGCCTTCGGGGGGTGTGCCGACTTTGCCCTGCGCATCGTTGAACTCCTGTTGAACGTCACCGCCCAATGCCCCTGCTCGCTCCAAACGCGACGAGCCGTGCGCGAGCCGACCCTACCATAGACTGCGGCGGTGCCCCGGCTCTCGACATTGCTTGGCCTTTCCGGCGTCGATGCCGCCGGCAGCGCGGGAGCACGCGGAACCGACCCGGAGGTCACGCGTGTCGATTACGACTCGCGGTGCTGCGTGCCGGGGAGCCTGTTCGTGGCCGTCGCGGGCTTCCGCGCCGACGGGCATCGATACTCAGCAGACGCAGTGCGGCGCGGTGCGGTCGCCGTCGTGGCCGAGCGTGCTCCGCACCCACGTCCCCGCGCCAGCGCGCCGCTGATCATCGTGTCCGATTCGCGCGTCGCGCTGTCGGCGCTGGCCGCCGCGCTGTACGAGCGACCCTCGGCTCGCCTTCGCGTGGTCGGCGTCACAGGCACCGATGGAAAGACGACGACCGTCTCGCTCATCTGGTCTGCATGGCGCGCCGCGGACATCGTCGCCGGCGCCACCTCGACGATCGAGTGGCGTATCGGCGACACGGTCAGCGCAAATTCGAGCCGCCAGACCACGCTCGAGGCCCCCGACCTGCACGAGCGGCTCGCGACCATGCGCGACGCGGGGTGCACGCACGCGGTGCTCGAAGTCTCCTCCCACGGTCTCGAGCTGCATCGCGTCGACGACGTCGATTTCGCTGCGGCCGTGTACACGCGGGTCACGTCCGAGCACCTCGAGCTCCACGGCGATCGCGACGCGTACCTGGCGGCGAAGGCGCGCCTGCTGTCCTACGCGTCGGCGCATGAGGAGGGCGTGGCCGTCCTCGACGCCGACGATGAGTTCGCGTTCCCGACGCTGGGCGCCATCCCCGTCGCGCGGCGCCTCACCTACAGCGCAGCGGGCCGTCCCAGCGCCGACGTCACGGCCGGAAACGTGCGGGCCGGGCCGGATGGCGTGCAGTTCGACGCCCGCACGCCCTGGGGGCGCGGGTCAGTCGGCCTGCGCCTGACGGGCACGTTCAACGTCGCCAATGCGCTGGCTGCGCTCGCGGCGGCGTGCGCCACCGGTGCCTCATTCGACGCCGCGGTGCGCGGCGTCGAGTCGCTGGAGCGCGTGAGCGGCCGCATGGAGCGCATCGCCCTCGGTCAGCCGTTCGATGTGGTCGTCGATTACGCACACACCGCTGAGTCGCTGCAGACCGTGCTCCTCGAGCTGCGCGCCAGCACTCGCGGACGGCTCTGGGTCGTCTTCGGGTCGGCGGGCGAGCGTGACACCGAGAAGCGCGCCGCCATGGGAACCGTCGCGGCGCGCCTGGCCGATGTCGCCGTGATCACCGACGAGGACCCACGCCAGGAGGACCGCCTGGTCATCCTGGAGCAGATTGCGGCCGGTGCAACCGCAGCCGGCGGCCGGCGCGGCGACGACGTCGTGGTCATCCCCGACCGTGCTGAAGCGATCACCCATGCGGTGCGGTATGCCGCCCCCGGCGACACCGTGCTCTGCGCGGGCAAGGGTCACGAGCGGTCGCTCATCGTGGGCACCACCGCGTTCCCCTGGGACGAGCGCGCCGTCGCCGAAGCGGCGATACGCGCCTGGCTGGGCCGCGCGTCGGGTTGAGAGGATGCAAGGTCGCCGCGGACTACTCAGCCCGCAGCGGGCGCCGGGCAACAACCCCGGCACGGCGCGGGTATCGCTCCGGGGTGGGCGCGGTTTTCGGCACCACGAGCACCCCGGCCGCTGCCTGCGGCGTCCCGCCGCCGCACAGGCGCGCCGCGCCGGCGCAGGCCGCGGCTGCAGCAACACCGTCACTGACCAGCGCGCAGAGCCGGCCGCCGACGCGCACCAGCGGCAGGGCGAGCTCGCACAGCACCGCGGGAGGCGCGGCGGCCCGCGACAGGGCGACATCGAAGTGCTCGCGAAGCGCCGTGTCACGCCCGGCCGCTTCGGCGCGGCAGCCGACGACGCGCACGTTGTCGAGGCCGAGCAGGCCGGCGACGCGGACCAGAAATCCCTGCTTGTGTGCGTCCGACTCGAGCAGCTGGACGGACACGTCGCTGCGCGCCACCGCCACCACCACGCCTGGCACGCCGGCTCCCGAGCCCACGTCCACCACGGTGTCGCCCGGTTCGGGGGCCGCGACGGCCAGGAGGCGAAGCGATTCCTCCACGTGGCGTTGCCATGCGTCGTGGGGCGCCACGGTCGTGAGATTGCGCCGGCGATTCCAACGGTCCAGCTCGGCGAGGTACACGCGAAGCTGCGATGCCTGCACGCCGGACAGATCGGTCATCCGCGAGGCAGGCTACGACTCGGGTACCCCGCGGGGCGGATCGGATCGTGTGTCACGGTGGCTTGGCGACGCACCCTCCGCGCTGCGGTCGTGCCATGATGGTCGCGACGGAAAGTGATGAAGACGGTTGCCACGATTCCCGAGCAGTGCGAGCAGTGTGGTGCCGCGCTGCTGTCGGTCTTCTACTACGGCGCCGACGGCGAACCGGTGGGCGGCCACCGCATCTGCACCAACTGCGGTCCACGCTCGGCAGCCCAGATCGACGTCCCCGTCGACGTCCGCCGCAAACTGCTCGAGCGCAAGGCCTCTTGAGCAAGGGCCCGATCGGGCCCTCCAGTTGTGACGACCTGGTGACGGTTCGTCACAGCGCCATCATGGTCCCGAACCGGCTCACAGTCCGGTGGGAGACTGCGCGTCGATGCTTGCGACCCGGCTTTGGCGTGCCCGCCGGCGGCTGAGTGCCGTCCTGCTTCTGGCTACCGGCCTGTCGCTCA
This sequence comes from Chloroflexota bacterium, assembly GCA_005879785.1. Lineage (GTDB taxonomy): Bacteria > Chloroflexota > Dormibacteria > Aeolococcales > Aeolococcaceae > CF-165. Next base: position 11,664 of record VBJV01000022.1, on the reverse strand, counting down.
TGGCAGCTCCCGTTGCCGCCGACCCGCGCGGCGACGTCAACAAGGCAAAGCAGGCGCTGCAGAACGCCCAGTCCTACGCCCACGCCGCTGACTCCGCGCTGGGCGCGGCCCGAGCGGCGCTGGCTGCCGCCAACGCTCAGCTGGCAGCGCTCGAGCAGCGCATCGCCGTCCTCGACGCCCGCGTCGCGGCTGACTCCGCGACGTACCGGCAGGTGCAGGCAGAAGTGAATGCCGACAAGGCTCGCCTCTCCGCATACCTGCGTCACACCTACGAGAGCGGTGGTTCGGAGGCCGCACTCGTGTACATCGTCTCCGCGAATGACATTGCCGGCGCGATCCAGCGCAAGGTCCAGATCGATTCCATCGCGACCGCAAGCCAGAACCTGGTGGCGCGCATTCATCGCGAGGCGGACCGTGCCGCCAAGACGCTTGCCGATGACAACGAGTCCCGCGCGCAGCTGGCGACCGCCGAGGCGCAGGCTCGCACCACGCGGGTGCTGGTGGCGGTGCAGGAACAGCAGGTGCAGCAGGTCGCCACGGCGGCGCACCAGCAGGCCACTGCCGCGAAGTCCGCGCTGAACCAGGCCAATGCGGCCCTCGCGGCATGGCTGCTGGCCGCGCAGCAGAAGGGAACCATCTTCAGTTGCATCCCCGGCCCCACCTTCACTGTCGACACGTGCCTCACCCTTCCCTCGGGCGAGACGGCGGCGAAGATCGATTCGTTCCTGCAGGGAACAGCCATGGCCGGGCTCGGCGACAGCTTCATGCGAGCCGAGCAGACGTTGCACGTCAGCGCGCGCTACTTCGTCGCCCATGCGATCCTCGAGTCCGCCTGGGGAGCGAGCGCGATCGCCCAGGACAAGCACAACCTCTTCGGTTTCAACGCCGACGATCGCAACCCGTATCAGGATGCGACGACCTTCTCGAGCTTCGACGCGTGCATCCAGTACGTGGCGCAGTTCGTCGCAGTCAACTATCTGTCTCCCAATGGCCGCTACTACCACGGCCCCACCCTGCGCGGCATGAACGTGAAGTACGCGAGCGACCCCAACTGGGCCACCAAGATCGCGTCCATCGCCGACACGCTGCCCTAGCCGAACCCTGACAATCCGCTGCGGATGCAGCACGCGATCGGCGAGCACGCGCTCCTTGCAGACGGTCGCAGCGCCGCGCTCGTCGACCCCGACGGCAACGTTGCCTGGCTCTGCGCGCCGCGCGTCGATTCAGCACCGTGCCTCCTGTCGCTGCTCGACGAGGAGCGCGGCGGGCGCTTCCTGATGCGTCCTGCGTCTCCCGGCTCACACGTCGTGTCGCGCCGCTACCACGCCGGGTCGCTCGTTCTCGAGACCGTATGGTCGATCGGCGCACAGCGCCTGACCGTCGACGAGGCGATCGGCCTGCACAGCGGCTCCCTGAAGCGCCGCGTGCGGGCGCACGGTGGCACCGTCGACGTCGACGTCCTCTTCACGCCCGCGTTCGACATGGGCAGGACGCCGGCGGCATGGCGGATAGACGGGCAGCAGGCCACCGCCACCGGCGCCGGGATGAGGCTGGTGGCCATCTCCCCGGGTGGCTGGCGGATGGAGGGGGACGGCACTGCGTCGAGCCGCGTTGCCGTCCCTGACGGTCATGCCGGCGTGCTGATCACACTCCACTCCGGCGCTGCGGCCGGGCCGGCGTCCGGCGACCCGATCGAGGCCACGCTCGCGACCTGGCGCCGGCGCACGGGAGACGCCTCCGGGCTGCGTATCGTGGACGCCCTCGGCGGGCTCTCCGGCGAATCCGGGATCCGCGAGCTGCTGCGCACCTCCATCGCCGTGCTGGTGGGGCTGACACAGTCCGGCGGCGGCATCGTGGCAGCGCCCACGACCTCGCTTCCCCAGTGGCCGGGCTCCGCACGAACCTGGGACTACCGCTATTGCTGGCTGCGCGACAGCGCGCTGGCCGGCCGAGCCCTGCTGCGCGCCGGGCTGGTCGAAGCAGCCTCGCGAATCGGTGCGTTCCTGGGGGGCGTGATCAGGGAGCAGGGGCCGCGCCCGCTGGTGCGCATCGACGGCAGCCCACCTCCACTGGAACAGCTCAGGCTCGAACTGCGCGGGTACCGTGACGCGCGCCCCGTGCGCGTCGGCAACGCTGCAGTGGATCAGCCGCAGCTCGACGCACCCGGCGAGGTCCTCGAGATGGCCTGGGACCTCGCCGCGGCCGGGGCACTGCCCCAGGCGCTCGCCGCCGCGTGCCGCCTGCTCGCCGACTGGCTTGCGGAGCACTGGGCCGAGCCGGATCACGGTATCTGGGAGATCCGCGGCGCCCCCCGGCGCTACACCCACTCCCGGGTGATGGCAGCCGCCGGGCTCGAGTGGGCCGCGGCGCTCGCTGAGCGCGGCCTGATCCGCGGCGACGCTGCGCGCTGGGCGCGCACCGCGCGTGCGGTGCGCGCCTCCGTGGCGCCGCCGAAGGGTGGTGCGCTGCAGCTGCACGACGGCGGTGGCGGAGCCGACGCCGCCCTCAGCGCGGTTCCCCTCGCCGGTTTTCTGCCTCCTGACGACGCCACCGTACGCCGCACCCTCGACCTCATCGCCGCGCGCCTCGACAACGGCGGCCTGCTGGATCGCTACGAGGGGCAGCCGGACCCGATCGCCGATCCGTGCGCGCCGTTCGTGTTCCCCGCTTTCTGGATGGCAGCCGCACAGCGGCTGTGCGGCGGCGACGCGCAGCGCTACGCCGCCTCCGCGCTGGCAGCCCGTGGGCCGCTCGGACTCTGGGGCGAGGTGGCCGACCCGAATCACGGCGGACCGCTGGGCAACTACCCGCAGGTGCAGAGCCACGCCGCGTTCATGCTTGCCGCAATCGAGCCTGACCGCGCGGTCAGGAGGCGGTGGTGAAGCTCCAAGTCCGGTCGAACCGCCGTCCGTTGACCACCGCGACGACGTGAGCGCTGTAGGTGGCGCCGGGACTCAGCGGCGCGGCCGGCAGCAGTGAGGCTGAGTTCTCAGTTGCTGCCGAGGGTGGCAGCAAGTAGGCAACCACGGCGGTTCCGTCGGGGCCGGCGAGCGTGAACGCGGACAGGCGCACGGTGTCCGCCACCGAGAATGTGACGGTCACCGGGTAACCGGTCGTTCGCGGCTTGCCCGCCGGCACCGGGTCGGGCAGCTCATTATCGACAAAAGTGGCTGGAACCTGTGTCTGGGCCGGCCCCGGATAGAGCACTGGTGGAGCGCTGCGGGCGGGCGCGAATCCGAACTCCATGTCCTGGATCGTGAGCGCGCCGACGGCGCCCGACCCGAAACCGATGACGCTGAGGTCGGCACGCATGATGGCGAACCGGTGGTACACGCTGTTCACCCAGTCGCCCACGGCGTCGGTCGCCGAGCCCTGATGCGCGATGTCCTCGCCCACCCGCTGGTTCGGGTAGCCGAACGCCGTCGCACGATCCCACGGCTGCCTGCCACTGAATCCGGCCGCCCCGGGTGTCTCGCTGTGAATGCCCAGTCCCGCCACCGCCGGTGACAGGACGTTGAAAAGCCAGTAATACGAATGCGACCGTGCGCTCGACGTCAGCCTGCTGTCGAGACGTACCGGTCCGAGCCCCGCTGCAGCGCGGGCCGCATTGACTGCAGCGAGGGCCTGGGCGGCGCCCGCAGCCCAGGACGTCTCGGGGTCCGGGGGCGGAGCCGGCGCGCGCTCACGCGACTCGGCGACGTCCTGCTCGGTGGCATCCGCGATCTCGCTGCGACCGAGCGGCGGGCGGTGCTGGACATAGAGCGAGAGTGCCAGCAGGTAGGCGGCGGCGTCCGCGTCCGTCCGCTCGGCGTTGAGCGCTGCCAGGAAAGCGGCGACGCCCGCGTTGATGTCATGTGTGGCGGCAACCGCCGCTTCGCCGGCCATGTCGAGCACCTGGGCATCGCCGGGCGCCAGCGCTCGTGCCTTGGCCCAGATGGCGGCTGCGGCGGACGCGTCGCCCGCGAAGAGCGCGTCTTCACCCAGGACGCGCAGCGTCTCGACATCGTCCGGGCTCAGCATGGCCGCGACGTCGAGCACGCTGGCCGCAGCCGCGCGATCGCCGGCCGTCACCTCGGCGTCGACCAGCTCCACGGAGCGGTACAGCCACAGTGGCTGCGTGGCCCGCGCGGCGGTGAAGGCTGCGATCTGCGCGCTCCGGTCTCCGCGGGCACCCGCAAGGTTGGCCATCTCGCGCTGACGCTCGGCCTGCAGGTAATCGGTCGGCTTGTGGTCGATCAGCGGCGACGCGGCATCGATCTCTCGCTGTGATCCGGTGAGGTCGCCGGTGTCGGCGAGGACCTCGGCCAGGAACAGATGAGCCAGGGGGTCGGCCGGCGCCTTCTTCACCGCGCGCCGCCCGTTGCTCAGCGCGGCGGGCAGCTGCTGCGACCAGTCCTCGACGCGGCACTGGATGGCCGTGACGTGTCCGTTGCCGGCGTCCAGCGCGACAGCACGCGCTGCCTCCATCCGCGCGGCGGCCTGCAGATTGCGGTAGTTGAGGAACAGCGCGTACTCCGCATGCGCCTCTCCGTTGAGCGGCGCCTCACGCAGCAGCCTGGCGTACGCAGAGTCGGCGGCCGAGTAGCGATTGGCGAACATGTGCGCCTGCGCCGCGCGGAGCACCGCGGAGACCTGCCGCGCATCGAGCGCGGTGACCGGTTTCGGGGTCGGCGTCGACGTGTCGATGGGCGAGGGTATCGGCAGGCTGCAACCCGCCACGACCAGGGCGGCGACGACGGTGACGATGCGACGCACGCCGTCAGGGTATGCCGCACCCGGCACGCCGCACGTTGGAGCTTCCGCGATGAGTCGACTGGGACAGGGGCTCGGCATGGCTCCATGCGGCAAGCCGGAGGCTAGGGCGCGATCACCCCGCTTGTGCGCGTGACGGCGATGCCGCGCTCCTCGAGCCCGGCGATGACCCGATTGATGCCGATGCTGTCGGTGCTCATGTGTCCGGTCACGACCAGCGTGCGCCCCTTCGCGAGCGGGTCGTCGCGGAGCCGGGCGAGATCCTCCTCGGGGATGTGCATCGCGAAGATCGTGTCGACACCGGCGCGGAAGTACTCGCGAAACGCGGGATGCCCGCCGCTGATGCCGCCGGCCATCGCCACCGTGTAGCGCCCCAGCGGCAGGCCGGCGCTGCCGACCCATGCCTCGGGACGCGTGTAGCCGCCGATCATCTCCGGCAACTCCTCGAGCCAGTCGATGGCATCGCCCACCCGGCTCGCGGTCGAGGCGCGCGCCGCGAGAAGGTCGACGATGACCTGCCGGCCGATGATGTCGCAGGCGAGGTGCACGTTCGCCAGCGGCACTCCGACCAGACGAGCGGTGTCGACCACGCGGTTGACGTTGGCCACGTGCAGCGCGCGCTGCGGTCGTTCCAGCCGCTGGGCCACAGCTGCCTCGGCGACATCGCCGGGCACGCCCTCGGCGACCATCTGCGGCACCTGGCGGCGCACCACCTGAGCCAGGTCCAGGTGCGCGCGGTCGCCTACGGGATGGTGGGCCAGAACCGCGTCGAACCCGGCGTCTCGCGCATAGAGCAGCTCGCCGACGTCGATATCCACTCCGAACAGCACGCGCCGCACCTCCCCCGGTGACTCGATGTACACCTGCGAATCCGGGGGCACGCCGTCGTGACCCGCGAGCTCGGCGCTCCACTCCAGTATGTCGCGCAGTCTCATGAGGCGCAGGCCGACGGGTCGGGAGCAACGCCCGGCCGGTGCACGCCGATGCGCAGGCCCGCCTGCGTGACGCCAGCGCATTCGACGCTCCCGGCCACCGCCTTCAGCACCGCGTCGTCACCGAAGAGCACCCCCAGTGACGTCGACCGCGTGACCGCGCCGGCGAAGCGGTCGCGAAGCCAGCCGGGCAGACCGAGCTGGCCCGCGTCCAGCTCGCGCAGCTGCGACGTGATGCGTGGCTCGGCCCCGGTCGGGTCGTCGACGGTCACGCTCACGTGCGCGACAGCCGTGCTGGCTATCGGCCCCACCGACACGTCGGCAGCGAGCACCAGCAAGGCGTCGCGGATGCGGACGGCGAGATTTCGATATGCGGGCGGGTCGGGATTGTGCTCCGCAGCGATGACCGTGAGGTCGTGCTCGCTCAGCGTTATCGCTCCGTGCGGTCGCAGCGCGAGTGCCACCGCCAGCTCGCGGCCGAGAGTCACGGCGATGGCCAGCTCGCTGCTGCCGTGGTCGGGACCGGCGGGAGGGGCGCCCAGCTGAGGCGCCGCCATCGCCCGGTCCACTGCGTACGCGGCCAGGCCGCTGATCAGCAGCAGCGCCACGATCCCGAGGCAGCATCCGCGCACGATGCCGGCCTCGCCTCGCCGGGGCGGCCGGTTCACGCGGCGGCGTCCGCTTTCTCCGGTCGGGCGTGCACCGCCGGGGCGGGAACGAGCATCAGGCGGCTGCGGGCGTGCCGGCGGACCAGTTCGTCGCTCCAGTAGAGGGGGAACTGGCGGTTGCGCAGCCAGCGACCGCTGAGGTCCTTGTAGTGCCTCGAGCCCGGCTGCCCTGACTGCCCCGGGAAATGAACTCCGCCGCACGCGTCCCAGTTGCCGACGTCGATCACCTGCCGCCATGACGGCGCGAAGAGCCTGGTGGCGAAGGGATCGCCGGGCATGTACGACGTCGCCAGCACGGTGTCGATGTTGCCGCCCACGCGCAGCTTCCCGGCATTGAAGATGAGCCCGAGCGGGCGCCGCCGCCCGACCAGGTGGACCAGGGGAAGCGCGTGCGCGCGCCCCCAGCGCCAGCGCCGCATCCGCCGGCCGTAGCGGCTTCGCAGGTCGCTCCAGCCGTCCTCGAGGGCACGGCCGACCACATCGCCCCAGGTCGTCTGGCCTTCGAAGAGCCGTTCGTCGCGTCCCTCCCAGCGCTCGAGCAGGGCTGGGGTGAGCCGGCCGGCGAGGTTGCCCGGGTATTCGAACACCGGATGCTGGAGGTCGATGCCCGCGAGAATCCGCCAGGCGTCACCGCATAGCGGTTTCAGGGAATGTTCGGCCAGGCGTCGCAGGAACGCCTCGTACACCGTTGCCTCGAGCCCGTTCGGTGCGGCCACGCCATCCCACGCGGCCAGCAGCGCCCGCGCTTGCTCGGCCACCGGTGCGGTGAAGGACATGCCGGCCAGCAGCCGGGCCACCTGGCGCGCCGGAGGGCAGACCATGTCCATCTGCGCCTCCGCCATCGACGCCAGGTCGGGTGATCGCTCCGCCAGCAGCTCGCCGATGCGCAGCGCGCGGTACCCGTTCATGTAGTCGGCGCCGATGTAGTGCGGGAAGCCGCTGCCGACGATGCGGTTGTTGGCGGTGATGATCACACCGTCCGGAGGGTCGTACGACATCGGCATGTCTCGAGGGGCGAGAAAACCCGTCCAGAGTGCGTCTCCGCTCCAGCCGGGGACCGGCAATCCGCTGGGCTGACGCCGGCGGATGGGCACGCGGCCGCAGAGCAGGTAGCCGATGTGGCCGTCGACGTCCGCGTACACCGCGTTCTGTGACGGCGCGTCGAGGTGCGCCAGCGCATCGCGGAACGATGCCCAATCAGAAGCACGCTGCAGCGCGAGCAGTCCCTGCATCGACGCGCCCGGCGTCAGCGCCGTCCACTGCAGCGCGAGGCCGTGCCAGCGGTTGCGCGCCGGGTCCTCGACGCGCTCGACGATGGGACCGTGGCGCGTCACGACTACCTCCTCGAGCTCGTCCGACGCCCCCTTCACGCGGATGATCTCGCGCAGCATCGTCGTGGCCTCGAAACCGCGCTCGGTGCGGTAGCGCTGCGCCGCCGCGGATTCGAACTCCTCGATCACCAGGTCCTGGCAGTCGGCGAACGAGTTCGTGAATCCCCAGGCGATGCGCTCGTTGTGGCCGATGATCACGAGCGGAATCCCCGGCAACGTCACGCCGGTGGTCTCGAAGTCGTCGCCGGCGCGGACGTGTGCCGCGTACCAGACCGACGGCACGCTCGGGGCCAGATGCGGGTCGTTGCAGAGCAGGGCGCGCCCGGTGCCGGTGCGGCTGCCGCTGATCACCCACGAGTTGCTGCCGCCGCCCGCACCCGGAATCCAGCGCGAGGTCTCCTGGAACATCGCCGCCAGCGCGGCGCGATTCTCACCCGTCCCAACCGCGTCTGCGGTGTCGGCGAGAATCAGCGGGTTGGCCGCCGGGTAGACGATGTCCAGGCGAGCCGCCCGGTCCGGGCCGATCGCCCGGAGCAGCTCGAGGCGCTGCATCTCCGTGTCCCAGTTGAGGCTGAGGCCCAGGGCGAGCAGCTTGCCCGCGGCGATGCTGTGGATCGGCTGCCAGGGCTCCGGCATCAGCTTGAGGAGGCGGAACTCGAGCGGCAGGGGGCGGCCCGAGGTGATCACCGAGTTGACCCCCGCGGCGTAGGCCTCGAGCATCCCCTTGGTCTCGGCGTCCATGTCTGCGAGCTCCTGTCGCGCCACCCGAAAGAGGCCGAGCCGCCGTACGAACCGGTCCAGCGCGATCCCCTCCGCTCCCGCGAACTCGCTGACCCGCCCGGCGGCCACGCGGCGGGTCACCTCGAGCTGCCACAGGCGGTCCTGCGCGTGCGCTATCCCCATCGCGAGCGCGGCATCGCCGAGGGAAGCCGCGTCGATGTGGGGGATTCCGAAGGCGTCGCGAGCGATGGTCACCCGAGCGCTCAGGCCGTCCACCTCCACAGTGCCGCGCACGCGCGGCAGTGACACCAGGAGCAGGCGATGGCGCAGGAACAGGAAAGCTGCCGCCAGGGCGACCACCACGGCTCCGAGCACGACGGCGGCGACGATCATGGCCGGGGGTGGATCGCTGTCCAGTCCAGCACGAGAAGCCCTAATGGTACGTACTAGACTCGCGGGTCCAATGGCCGCCCGAACCCCGCTGTACGGCAGGCACATCGCGGCCGGGGCGCGCATGGTCGAATTCGCGGGCTTCGACATGCCGCTGCAGTACTCGACGATTCGTGACGAGCATCTCGCGGTGCGCAACCGTGTGGGGCTCTTCGATCTCTCGCACATGGGCGAGGTGCGGCTTGCCGGCCCGACGGCGGAAGCGTCGGTGCAGCGGCTGATCGCCAACGACATCGCCCGCGTCGGCGCCGGCGGTGCGCAGTACGCGGTGATGTGCGATGACGCCGGCGGGATCGTCGACGACGTCGTCGTCTATCGCGACGAGGACTCCTTCATGGTTGTGGTCAACGCCGCCTGCCGCGACAAGGACCTGGCGTGGATGCGTTCGCACGTGGCGACGGGCACGGATGTCGAGGACGTCAGCGACAGCACCGCACTCCTCGCGGTCCAGGGCCCGGACGCAATCGCCCTGGTGGAACGGCTCTCGACCGTGCAGGCCTCGACGATCCCGTCCTTTCACTGCCTCTTCGCCGACGTCGCCGGGATGACGGCGCGCGTATCGCGCACGGGCTACACGGGTGAGGACGGCCTCGAGCTGTACGTGCGTGACGATGTGGCGCCGGCGCTCTGGGACGCACTGGTGGCAGCCGGCTCGGCTGTCCAGCTTCGTCCCTGCGGGCTCGGCGCGCGCGACACGCTGCGTCTCGAAGCGGGGCTGCGCCTCTACGGGCAGGACATGGACGAAGGCGTCGACCCGTTCAGCTGCGGTCTCGGTTGGACCGTCAAGCTGCAGAAGGGCGATTTCATCGGCGCCGGCGCGCTGCGGCGCATCGATCCCACGCATCCTCCGCATCGCTTCACCGGGCTGCGCGTGGCCGGCCGTGCCATCGCGCGTCACGGCCACTCCGTGCGCAGCGGGGATACCGTCGTCGGCGCCGTCACCAGCGGGACGTACAGCTTCACACTGGACAGGAGCATTGCCACGGCGTCGTTGTCGCCCGACGTCGCCGCCGGCGCGCCGCTGAGCATCGACATTCGGGGCACCGCTGCAGAGGCGGAGATGGTGTCCCTGCCCTTCTACCGCCGCCCCAAGGGAGCGTGACTGTGCCAGACCTCTCTGCATACCGATTCACCGCCAGCCACGAGTGGGTCCGCCTCGACGGCGGCGACGCGCGCATCGGCATCACCGATTTCGCGCAGGCTCAGCTCGGTGACGTGATCTTCGTCGAGCTGCCGGAGGTCGGCGCGGCGCTCGACGCCGGCGCCAAGTTCGGCTCGATCGAATCGGTCAAGGCGGCGAGCGACCTCTACGCCCCGGTCGGGGGCACCGTGGCAGAGGTGAATGCGGCGCTGGCGGACAAGCCCGAGCTGGTCAACAGCGATCCGTACGGCGACGGCTGGATGATCCGCGTCGAGGGCGCGGGCCCGGCCTCGCCCGAGTTGCTCGACGAAGCCGCCTACGCGAAGGTCACCGGAGTCTGACCATGGCCGCGCCGGCGTCGCGGGTGTTTCAGCGCGAAGCTGTTTAGACTCGGCCCCTCCGGTCCGGCGGTCAGCTAGCTCAGTTGGTTAGAGCGCGCGGTTCACATCCGCGAGGTCGAGGGTTCGAGTCCCCCGCTGACCACCATTGACGCCGGCGAGATCCGCGCCGGTTCGCGGCGTCAGCAAACCTCCTGCTCCCGCGCGCTGGACCCGACGCAGCAGCGCAGGGGCGAGCACTCGCACCGCCGCTGCGATGGCGTACGGGCGCGGGACATAGCGCTCGACGCGGCGGCGCAATCCCGCGTCGACGATGGCGTTCGCCGCACGCTCTGTGTCTGAGACCATCCAGCGAGTGACCCACCGGCTTCTCAGCTCGGTCGCCGGAAAACCCTCGGTGGCGATGAAACCCGGCAGGACGAGACCCACGTGCACTCCGTGCGGGCGCTCTTCCGCATAGAGCGCGTCGCTCCATCCAACTAGCGCGAACTTGCTTGCTGAATACGCCCCGGCGCCGCCACGGGCGACGCGCCCCGCCACGCTGGCGACGTTGACGATCGCGCTCGGCGCGGAGGAGCGCAGCAGCGGCAGCAGCGCTTCGGTCATCCGCACGGCGCCGTCGAAGTTCACGGCCATCGTCTGCCGCACGTTGGCATAGCCACCATCCGCGAACGTTCCATGCCACCTCGCTCCGGCGTTGTTGACGAGCAGGGTCAGGCGTCCGTGCGTTGCAGCGACGTGCGCGGCGACGCGCGACGGTGCCTCGGCATCGGTGATGTCCGCGGCAACGTACGTGGCAGGCGCCGGCAGGGAGTGGACGAGGGCACGCAGCCTGTCCTCACGGCGCGCCACGAGCACCAGTCGCGCCCCCGGCTCCCGCGCCAGACGCTGTGCTGTGGCCTCGCCGATCCCACTCGACGCTCCGGTGATCACGGCGATCAGGGACATGGTGCAACCTCCGACTCAGCACGGACCGCCATCGGTGAAAGCGGCAGGGAGATGTTGTAACGGGTTCTTCCCGCCACGTCGCCGGCTCGGCGGCGCTGCGACACTCGGCACGTGCTCCGCCCTGACCGGCAAACGGCGTGATCGCCGTCAAGCCTGCGGCGAGACGGCCGCTGAACGCGAGCAACGGCCGCCTGCTCCTCCGCGTGGCCGCGCTCCTCGCCACCGGCGTCGCGGTGAAATCCTTCGTCGTCGACCCGCTCACGGGTCACTTCGCCGGATCGTTCGAGGACTTCGCCGCCTACATGGGCGCGGCTCGCTCGATGGCCCATGGCGGCTCCCCCTACGCGCAGTTCGACCCGAGCACCGTGGTCATGGGCGGCTTCG
>VBJV01000123.1 GCA_005879785.1 Chloroflexota bacterium | reverse complement strand
ACCTGGTCATCAACCACACCTCGGACCAGCACCCGTGGTTCCAGCAGGCGCGGTCGTCCCCCGACAACCCCTTCCGCGACTGGTACATGTGGTCCGAGACCAAGAACCGCTACACCGATGCCCGCGTCATCTTCGTGGACTCGGAGACGTCCAACTGGACATGGGACGAGCAGGCAGCTGCGTACTACTGGCACCGCTTCTTCGGTCATCAGCCCGACCTCAACTACGACAACCCGGAGCTACGCGCGGAGATCGTGAGGATCTGCCGCTTCTGGCTGGACCTCGGCATGGACGGGTTCCGGCTCGACGCGGTGCCCTACCTCTACGCACGCGACGGGACGAACTGCGAGAACCTGCCCGAGACGCACGCATTTCTCGCCGACCTCCGTGCCGCGATCGACGCCGAGTATTCCGATCGGGTGCTGCTCGCCGAGGCCAACCAGTGGCCGGAGGATGTCGTCGACTACTTCGGGACACCGGAGCACCCCGAGTGCCACATGTGCTTCCACTTTCCGCTCATGCCCCGCATGTTCATGGGGCTGCGCCGCGAGCAGCGCTTTCCCATCACCGAGATCCTCGAGCGGACACCCGCCATCGACCGGGGCAGCCAGTGGGGCATCTTCCTGCGCAACCACGACGAGCTGACGCTGGAGATGGTGAGCGACGAAGAGCGCGACTACATGTGGGACGAGTACGCACGCGACCCGCGGATGAAGCTGAACCTCGGCATACGGCGCCGCCTTGCACCGCTGCTCAACAACGGGCGCCGCCAGATGGAGCTCTTCTACGGAATGCTGCTGTCACTGCCCGGCTCGCCCGTGCTCTATTACGGCGACGAGATCGGCATGGGCGACAACGTCTACCTGGGCGACCGTGACGGTGTTCGCACGCCGATGCAGTGGAACGAGGACCGCAACGGAGGCTTCAGCCGCGCCGATTTCGCGCAGCTCTACCTGCCCCCGCTGATGGACCCGGTGTACGGGTTTGCCGCCTGCAACGTGTCGGCGCAGAAGCGCAACGAATCGTCGCTGCTGCACTGGCTGCGCCGGTTCACCGCGGTACGCAAACGCTGGCCCGTTTTCGGTGAGGGCTCGTTTGAGGCGCTCGATGCGGCCAATCCCTCCGTGTTTGCTTTCCTTCGTACGCTCGACGACCATGTGGTCCTGTGTGTCAACAACCTTTCCCGCTTTGCGCAGCCGGTTGAGCTCGACCTGCGCCGCTTCGACGGCATGACACCGGTCGAGATGCTCGGCCATGTGCACTTTCCGCGCATCGGCGAGCTCCCGTATCTGCTCACCATGGGGCCGCACGGCTTCTACTGGTTCACGCTGGAGCACGCGGAGCGATGAGCGTCGCCGCTGCCGGAGTCGAGGCGATCCTGCGCGATCACGGCCTCCAGGAGGCGCTGCCGGCGATCGGACGGTACGTCGCCGAGCAGCGCTGGTCGGGCGCGCTGGGCCGGGGCGTCCGCGACGTGGTGGTCGAGGATGCGGCGCTGCTCTCCGACGGCAATCCGGTGCTGCTGTTCACGGTGACCCGAGTGGGATTCGACGACGGCACCGATGTGCGCTATGCGCTGCCGCTCGGGCTGCGACCGGCCGGCGACGTTCTCGCCGAACGCTCGCCCGACTACGTGATCGGAGGCGCAGCCGGCCCGGCCGGCGAGCGGCTGCTCTACGACGCGCTCGGCGACACCGAGTACGTCCACTGGCTGTGGAATCGCATCCGCGGCCGCGACAGCGTCCGCAGCGCCAACGCAACGCTGCGCTTCGAGTGCCCCGACCCGTCCGGCCTCGAGGCGTCGACGGCGCCGGCTGTGCGGCCGCTGCGGGTGCAGCAGAGCAACACCTCGCTGGAGGTCGGCGAGCGGGCCTTCCTCAAGCACCTTCGCCGGGTGGAGCCCGGTCCGGCGCACGAGCTCGAGATGGCGGCGGCGCTGCGCCGTTCGGGCTTCGCCCACTTCGTCCCCCTCCTCGGTGCCGGCCTGTACGCGAAGCCGGGGGCGCCGGAGACCCCGTTCGTGCTCGTCCAGCGCTACCTGCACAACGCCGCCGAGGGCTGGGCGCTGGCCCTCACCTCGCTGCGCGACCTGTACGCAGACGCAGAGGAACCGGGCAAGCGCGACCCGGCCGAGCGTCGCGCGACCGTCGACAACCAGGGCGCCGCGTTCCTCGGCGAATCCGCCCGGTTGGGCGTGGTCGTGGCAGAGATGCATCGGGCGCTCGCCCAGCCCGGGCTCGGACCCGCCTTCGACCCGGAGCCCGTGACTGCGGAGCGATTGAACCGCTGGGCCGACGAGATGGCCGCGGACTTTGACTCCCTCCTGGCGACCGGCGGCGAGGCGATCGGTTCACTGCACGCCGCGCGCGACCACGTCACGGCGCGGTTCGATGCGCTGCGTGCAATCGATCCGAGTGGGCTCTGCACGCGCATTCACGGGGACATGCACCTGGGCCAGACGCTGCGCACCGATTCGGGCTGGATCATCCTCGACTTCGAGGGCGAGCCTGGCCGTACGCCTGCCGAGCGGCGCACGCTGGGGACGCCGTTGCGGGATGTCGCCGGCATGCTCCGATCATTCGACTACGCGGCTGCAGCGGCGCTCGCCGAGCGGCTCGTGCCAAATTCCGCGGACTGGGATCGCCTGATCGGTTACGGCGACGACTGGGCGCAGAGCAACCGAGACGCCTTCTGGGGTGCGTACCTGGAGACCGCCGGCGACCACCCGCTGCTCCCCGCGGCCGGCGCGGCGCTGACCCTGCGCCGAGCGTTCGAAGTCCACAAGGCGGTCTACGAAGTGGGCTACGAGCTGCGTCACCGGCCGGCCTGGCTTCCAATCCCCCTGCGCTTCCTGACGCGGGGGACCGGGTGACCGAAGCACCCGAGGCGACCTGGGGAAGGGAGCTGCGCGAACTGGTGCTCGGTCGCCTCGGCGACCCGCATCACCTCCTCGGTGCGCATCCCGTCGATGGCGTCACCACGGTCCGCGCCTTCCAGCCTGAGGCTGTCGAGGCGTCGGTCGCCTATCCCGGCGGCACGGTGCCCATGGTGCAGGCGGATCCCGCCGGCCTCTTCGAGGCACAGGTCGCGGTTGCCCCGCTCGCCGGCTACCGCCTGCGATTCCGCTCCGCGGACCACGAGTGGGAGGCCGAGGACCCTTATCGCTTCCTGCCCACCCTCGGCGAGCTCGACCTCCACCTGATCGGAGAGGGCCGGCACATGGAGCTGTGGCGCCGGCTGGGCGCCAGGGTGATCCAGCACCAGGGTGTGACCGGCACGGCGTTCGCGGTCTGGGCGCCCAACGCCCGCGGGATACACCTGGTCAGTGATGCCAACCACTGGGACGCCCGCACGTGGCCGATGCGGCGGCTGGGCGCGGGTGGTGTCTGGGAGCTCTTCGTCCCCGGCACCGGCGAGGGCTGCCGTTACAAGTACCGGGTGACCCGAGCCGACGGGGTCCAGGTGCTCAAGGCGGACCCGCTGGCGCGCTGCGCCGAGAAGCCGCCGGCCACGGCGAGCATCGTCGCGGTCGCGCACCATCGGTGGGAGGACGCCAGGTGGCTGCAACGCCGCGCGCGCAGCCAGGCGGTCGTCGCCCCCCTTGCGGTCTACGAGGTGCACCTCGGGTCGTGGCGTCGCGGCCAGGACGGCGCCGTGCTCGGCTATCGCCAGCTGGCCCCGCTCCTGGCGGACTACTGCCGCCGGCTCGGTTTCACGCACGTGGAGCTGATGCCCGTCATGGAGCACCCCTATGGGGGATCGTGGGGCTACCAGGTCACCGGCTACTACGCGCCGACCGCGCGCTGGGGCACCCCCGACGACTTCCGTTTCTTCGTCGACTACCTGCACGGCAAGGGGATCGGGGTCATCCTGGACTGGGTGCCGGCGCATTTCCCGCGCGACGGCTGGGCGCTGGCCCGCTTCGACGGGACGGCCCTGTACGAGCACCAGGATCCGCGCCGCGGCGACCATCCCGACTGGGGCACACACGTCTTCAACTACGGGCGCAACGAGGTGCGCAATTTCCTGGTGGCCAACGCCCGCTACTGGGTCGACGAGTTTCACATCGACGGGCTGCGCGTCGACGCGGTGGCATCGATGCTGTACCTCGACTATTCCCGGCGTCCCGGGCAGTGGCTGCCCAACGTCCACGGCGGCAAGGAGAACCTCGAGGCGATCTCGTTGCTGCGCGAGGTCAACGAAACGCTGGCTCGTGACTTCCCCGGCGTGATCACGGTGGCCGAGGAGTCCACGTCGTGGCCGGGGGTCTCGCGGTCGGTGGCCGGCGGTGGGCTCGGGTTCACCTTCAAATGGAACATGGGCTGGATGCACGACACGCTCGACTACTTCGCCAAGGACCCGGTGTTCCGCAGGCACTACCACCAGCAGCTGACGTTCGGCCTCTGGTACGCGTGGTCCGAGAACTTCGTGCTGCCTCTGTCGCACGACGAGGTCGTGCACATGAAGGGCGCGCTGGTGCGCAAGATGGCCGGCGATCGCTGGCAGCGCTTCGCCAACCTGCGCGCGCTGCTGGCCTGGATGTGGGCGCACCCCGGCAAGAAGCTGCTCTTCATGGGCGGTGAGATCGGGCAGGAGACGGAGTGGGCTGACGATCGCGCCCTGGACTGGGACCTGCTCGACCAGCCGGAGCACGCCGGCGTGCAGCAGCTGGTC
>VBJV01000021.1:419-16047 GCA_005879785.1 Chloroflexota bacterium | reverse complement strand
CCGCTGGCCGTTCGACTCGCGCCCATATGAGGCGGCGCCCCGCACGGTGAGCTCGCGCGCCCAGAGCAGGGACCATTCGGCTTCGTGACGTCCGGCCCGGCCGCACAGCACCAGGGTGCCTCCGGCTCGGAGCAGCCGCAGCGCCAGGTCGATGCTGGTGTGCGAGCCGTGGCAGTCGAACACGGCGTCGACGCCACCGTCCATGACCGGCATGCCACCACCGCTGGGGCGCATCAGCCGCGCCCCGGTGTGGTCCGCCGCCCGCATGAGCAGCTCTTCAGCGGTGCCGCCCCAGACCCGGTCGGCGCCCGGCACTCGGAGGGACTTGTGGTTGCCCGTCGCCGGCGTCACCAGCGGCTGGCGGCGGCGGTCGCGGCCGCGCCGGCCGTTGGCGGGGTCGCCGAACTCGGCGAGCAGGGTGATGTCGATGCCGCGGTACAGCCGGCGCAGCGTGGCGACGATCAGCCTACTGAGCGCGCCCGAGCCCACCACGACGACGCGTTCGCCACGACCCGACCAGCGCAGCACCGCGTGCAGCGCGCTGGCGGCGGGTTCCGCCAGGACGCCGCGCTGATCGGAGATGCCGTCGGCGGGGACGAGCATGTCCTCGTGGACGAGGAACCCTTCGCTCCAGCCGCCGCCGGCGCGCTCGCTCGACCCGATGGCCTTGCCTGAACACAGCGACCCGGCGCGATCGGCGTTCTCACAGAGATGCGTCTCGCCGGCGCGGCAGCGGCGGCAGTCCGGGAGCCCCTTGTGGGCGCAGCGAAGCGTCGGCTCCACCAGCACGCGATGCCCCTCGCGTGCCCACCGTGTCTGCCCGGCCCGCTCCACCGTCCCGACGATCTCGTGGCCGGGGATGACTGCCGCGGGGCGCCCGTATGCGGTCAGCACACTGGGCGACTGCAGTCCTTCGACCAGGGCTAGGTCGGTGCCGCAGATACCGGAGAGTGCGGGCCGTACCAGCACCCATCCCGGCCCCTGGGGAATCGGCGTCCGGATGTCGCGGACCTCGACAGGCAGCGCCGGTGTCAGCGCCACCCGCCGGCGGCGGCGCAGACGCGAGCCGCCCGCGGGTGCGGTGAGGGCGGGATCGACGACCAGGGCGCGCATCGTCGCGTCAGCCCCGATCAGACGAGCCGGTCACGCCGGCGGTGAGCACTGATACATGGCTGGAAGGGCTCAGCTTAACCAGCATCGGCACGCTCGTGCGAATTGCACAATGTACTGCGATGCCCGACGCTCAGCCGCCGGAGCGCCCGCCTGCCCCCGATCTGCCCATTCCGACGCCGCCGGCAGGCTGGGGTTATCCGCCCCCAAGCCCCCCACCGGCCTGGCCGGCGGCGCCTTCGGGCTGGGGCTACCCGCCGCCGCCGCCGGGGTACCCTCCGCCACCTCCTGGCTACCCACCGCCGGGTTGGGCGCCGGCCGGACGGCCCGGGCAGGTTGGATCGGGCCGGTTCCGCTCGATGGGCGTCGGCGAGTTGCTCGACGCGACCTTCTCCCTGTACCGCCGCAACTTCGTCCTGATCGCGGCGATCAGCGCCGCCGTGCAGGTGCCGTTCGCGCTGCTCACCTATGTGATCTATGAGGTGTTCAACTACTCGGCGCTGCAGAGCTCGCTGAACGGCCTCTCGGCCCGCCTGCGCAGCGGCGAGATCAGCCCGGACCAGTTCCAGAGCCAGGTGCTCGACGCGGTCGGCGGCATCTTCGTGGCGGCCGGGATCCTCCTGCTGGTCGGTCTCTTCATCGTGCTGCCCCTCGCCGAGGCCGCCACGACGCGGGCCGTGAGCGACCGCTACCTCGACCGGGAGACTTCGGTGGGGGTCTCCTATGCCGCAGCGCTGCGCCGCCTGGGGGCCCTGGTGCTGCAGAGCCTCGTCCTCCTGGGCGGCACGATCGTGGGCGTCGCGGTGCTGGTCGCGCTGATAGTCGGGCTGTCAATTGCGGCCGGTGCGGCGGGCGCCGGCCTCGGGATCCTCCTGCTGCTGCCGGCGGTGGCGTTCGCGATCTTCGTGTACGTGCGAACCTCGCTGGCGCCGCCGGCGATCGTCCTGGAGGGGCTGTCGGGCATCAGGGGGCTGGCGCGCAGCTGGAACCTCGTGCGCGGGCTCGGCTGGCGGATGCTCGGGATCCGCCTCCTGCTCGCCTTGATCACGGTGATCATCGAGGGTGTGGTGGGAGTCCTCATCACCCTGCCCGGGTTCGGCCTCGACGCCAACAGCCGGTTCCTGCTGCAGCAGATCGGCTCCGCGGTCGCCGCCGTCTTCGTCAGCCCGATCACGTACATCGGGGTGACCCTCCTGTACTACGACGCGCGCATACGCAAGGAGGGCTTCGACATCGAGATGCTCGCCAGGTCTCTGTGACGCCGCGCTCCCGGGCAGGCGCCGGTGTCACGGCGGCGGTGGTGGCACTCCTGTGGCTCGGCGTGTCGTCGCCGCGCGCCGCGGCAGGCGACCGCTGTGTGGCCGTGGGCTACGTGGCGGGCCTTGATCGGGCCGCGTCGGTGCTGGCGGCCACGCCACCCGACGTCGCCGCGGCACGCGCCCAGCTGTTGCAGCTGGTGGCCGCGAGCCCATCGGCACGCGCGGTGCTGCGACCGGTGCTGTCCGACCTCGAGACCGTGCCGCCGGACACCGCCGACGCGCAGCAGCGGCTGGCCACGCTGCGGGCAACGCTGGCTCTGCCACCGGGGTCAACATGTCATGTCGACCCCGGAGCCGCACGTCGCCTGCTCGACCAGGTGTACGCGTCGCCGGTTTTCGCCAATCTCGACCAAAGCCCGCAACCCGGCATTCTCGAACGCATCGGTCAGGCACTCGCGTGGCTGGCATCGCACGTGCGCGGCACGCTGGGCACGTCCGGGTCGATCGCGCTGGGAGCGATCGTGCTGGCGCTTGCCCTGGCCCTGGCAGCGCGGCAACTCTCCGGCGTCCTCGCCGGCTCGCCCGCTCGCCTCGCCGCGGAGCATCCGGAGCGGGGCACCGACCCCGACGCAGAGTGGCGGCTCGCCCTGGCCGCTGCCCAGCGCGGCGCCTACCGGGAGGCCATCCGGCGCGCGTTCCGCAGCGCACTGCTCGACGCAGCAGGCCGTGGGCGCCTCAACGCCGACACCTCGTGGACCACGCGCGAGCTGCTGGCGTCGATCGAGGGTGACCCGGCGCTGCGCGGCGCTGTGCTGGCGGCGGCGGCGGAGTTCGATTTCGCCTGGTACTCGGGCCGGCCCAGCGATGCGATGAGCTGGGAGCGCGCCAGGGCCCGGTGCGACGCGGTGCGCGCGCTGGCCAGGCGCGCGCCGGAGACGGCGGCCGCGTGAGCCGTACCGCACGCCCGGCGCTGGTGCTGCTGGCGGCCATCGCCGTCCTCGTCGCCGTGACCGTCGTGTCGACGCTGCCGGCGCGCACCGAAGGCGACCCGTCCTCGCGCTCGGCCGGTCGGCTGGGCACGCTCGCGCTCTACACATGGTTCGACCGGCTCGGCGTGCCCGTGCACCGCATCAGCGGCAACTTCGATCTCCATGGCACCGATGTGCTGGTGAGCTACGACCCGCAGGATTCCTACAGCAGCGCCGACGTCGACGCCGTCATGCAGCACCTGCGCAGCGGCGGCGACCTGATTCTCGTCGTCACACCCGGCGAGCAGAGTGAGAGCCTGGCCGCGGCCGAACCACTCCTGCAGCGTCTGGGCGTGGAGCAGAGCGGCACCACCGCGCCGGGCTTCGCCTCGCCCGCGCAGCCCTTCGATGCGGGTGATCTCGTGCATCGGGTGCGCTTCGGCGAGGGAGTCGGCTTTCTCGAGGGAGCGCCGCTGGTACCGCTGTTGCGCGAGAAGAGCACTGTCGTCGCGGCCGTGCTCCAGGTGGAGAACAGCGGGCGGGTGTACCTGCTCGGCGACACCAGGCCACTGTCGAACCTGGGGCTCCGCGAGGCGGATGCGCGCTGGCTCGTGCTCAGCCTGCGAGAGCGCGCGCGCATGGGCAGCGGCAGCGTCGGCTTCGACGAGTTTCACCACGGCGAGCGGAGCGCCGCCACGGCCGGCGCGGGCGTGATCTTCAACGGCCCGGTGGGGGTGGCCACGGGGCTCGCCTTCGCCGTTGCGCTCCTGTTTCTCGGGCTCAGCGGGCGCCGTCTGGGCCGCCCCGCGAGTGGCGCGACCGTGACATCGGTGCCCAGTGCGAGCAGCTACGTCGCTGCGCTGGGCCAGCTGTTCGCCCGCTCCCGGCAGCGCGGCGCTATCGCCGCACGCTACGCGGACGAGTTGAAACGCAGGATCGCGGAGCTGACCGGTGCCGACGCTCATCGCGATGACGCGGCGTTTGTCACGCAGGTCGGTGGCGCCGGCGAGACACGCGCTGCCGCACTCAACGCGCTGCTTGCGCGTGCGCGCGCGCTGGCTGCCGCGCAGCCCAGCGAGTCAGCGTTGCTGCACCTGGCTCATGACGTGGACCGGTTTGAGCGCGGCTGGGCCGACGGCGCCACATGAGGTTTCGCGAAGGAGGGTCTGCACGATGACCGAGAGCAACACGGCCGCGGGCTCGTCGACGGCCGGGCTCCGCGCCCGGCTGCACGAGACGCTGCAACGCGCGGTCGTGGGCCAGCAGGCTGTGCTCGACGGCCTCTTCATCTCCGTCCTGGTGGGCGGGCACATCCTGCTCGAGGGTGTGCCGGGCACGGCCAAGACGCTGATGGCGCGGGCGCTGGCCGCGGCGCTGCAGGCGCGGTTCACGCGCATCCAGTTCACACCGGATCTGCTCCCCTCGGACATCGTCGGCACCAGCGTGTATCGCGCCGAGACGGGCACGTTCGAGTTCCGTGAGGGTCCGATCTTCACCGATACGCTGCTTGCGGACGAGATCAATCGCGCACCGGCGAAGACGCAGGCTGCGCTGCTGGAGGCGATGGAGGAGCGCCAGGTGACCGTCGACGGACGGCGGATGCCGCTAGGTGATCGCTTTCTCGTCGTGGCCACGCAGAACCCCATCGAATACGAGGGCACCTATCCGCTGCCCGAGGCGCAGCTCGATCGCTTCTTCTTCAAGCTGGAGGTGGGCGTCCCCGACATCGCCACCGAGTCCACGCTGCTCCGGCGCGTGGACGGAGGCTTCAATCCGCTCGACCTCGCCGGCGCAGGTGTTTCCGCCGTCATCGACCACAACGGGCTGGCCGCGGCCCGCGCCGAGGTGGCGGGCGTGCGGGTGGGCGACGAGGTGCTCGGCTACATCGCCGCCATCACGGCGGCGAGCCGGGTCAGCCCGGACCTCATCCTGGGGGCCAGCCCGCGTGGATCGATCGCGTTGTTGCAGGGCAGCAAGGCTATGGCGGCGATCCAGGGCCGCGACTACGTGGTACCCGACGACGTGAAGGAGATCTGCGTTCCTGCGCTGCGCCACCGCATGGTGCGCCGGCCCGAGGCCGAGCTGCAGGGCGTCACCGAGGTCGCGGCGGTGCAGCGGGTCCTGGGCAGGGTGCCCGTGCCGCGATGACGTGGCGGGGCGCGGTGCTGCTGCTGGCCCCGCTGCCACTCGTCGGCGCCGGCGCAGCTGTCCCCGCGCTGTTCGGTGTCGGTCTTGTCCTCATGCTGCTCTTCGGCGTGGCCATCGCCGTCGATTCGCGCCGCGCACCCGGAGCGGGGCGGCTGCAGGTGCGGCGAACGCACGACGAGATTCTGTCGGTCGGCGCCGCCAACCGCATCACCGTCCGCGTGGACTGCTGGGGCCGGCGTGCGGCGGCCGTGCTGCGCGACGAGACACCGCTGTCGCTGCACCCCTCGCAGACGGTGTGGCGGCTCACCATCCCCGGAACCGTCGAATACACGGTGTCACCGCGTGCGCGTGGCGTCGCGGAATTCGGCCGCGTCGCGATTCGCAGCGAGGGCCCCATGCGGCTCGGCTGGCGGCAGGCGACGCTCCGGCTGGAACGGCGCGTCCCCGTGGACGCGGACCTCACCGCGGTGCGCGCCTACGAGGCGCTGGCGCGGCGCGGTCAGCTCGCCGAACTCGGTCTGCGCACGCTGCGGCTGCGCAGCGAGGGCACGGAGTTCGAGCGCATACGCGATGCGGTACCCGACGACCCGATGCGCAGCATCAACTGGCGCGCCACCGCGCGCACCGGGCGGCTCATGGCCACCGAGCTGATCCCTGAGCGTGCCCAGCCGCTGGTGGTGTGTCTCGACCACGGCCGGCTGATGGGCGTGGGGGCGGGCGACCTGACCAAGCTGGACCACGCTGTCAACGCCGCGCTGCTGCTCGTGCACGTGGCGCTGCGCAGCGGCGACCGTGCAGGCATGCTCGGTTTCGCCGACCATGTCACGGCCAGCCTCGTGCCCCGCGCCGGCGCCGCACAGCTGCGCCGCTTTCTTGACACCGTCCGTCCGCTCTTCCCCGGCGAAACCGAGTCCGACTACGACGAGGCGTTCGCCTACTTCAGTCGCTGGCAGCGGCGCCGTGCGCTCGTGGTCATCTTCACCGACGTCCTCGATCCGGACCAGGGACGCGCGTTGCTTCGTCAGTGTGCCCGGCTGCGCCGGCGCCACCTCACGCTGGTGGTGAGTGTGCGAGACCCCGCCCTCGATGACGCAGCGCGACGCCCGCCGCGGCGCAGTGAGGATGCCTACGGCCGAGCCGTCGCAGCCGGGCTGCTTGCGGACCGCCAGGACACGCTGCAACTGCTGCGGCGCAGCGGTGTCGACACCATCGACGCGGACGCGCGAACGCTCTCGCCGCGTGTGGTCAACCGCTACCTCGAGATGAAGCGGCACGCGCGAATTTAGTGTCGCCGCTCAGCTGATCAGTGGCTGCGACACTCCCGGCTGTATCGTGCCCGCGAAGTTGCGCCGCGTCGCTGGGTCGATCACGAGCGCGTAGAAGATGATCGCCTTGAGCCCGAGCAGCACAACGAGGATCAGCGCACCGTTGTCGGTGAGGTGCGCGCTGAGCCGGCTGAGCAGGCCGACCGCGGTGAGCACGTCGAGCACGATGATGAACCAGCGAGCCACGTTGGACGGACGGCCCACGAAGATGCCGAGCAGCAGGTCGATCACCCCGATGACGACCAGGATGGCCCCGGCGATGATGAAGAAGGCGATGGCCGCGTTGACCACGGCGTCGCCGAGTTGCGTGAAATAACGATCGTACCCGGGTACTGTCGTCAGCTTCGCGCGGCCCGCCACCAGCGCGTAGACGCCGAGCCCCACGGCCGCGATGCCGGTCAGGAGGATGAGCACGGCGCGGACGATGATGATGATCTGCGCCAGCGTGAGGAAGAAGGTCCGCCGGTGCACCCGGGGCATCGGCGCCGGCGCGTACTGACCGGGGTACGGCTGCGGCGGACCGGTGGGCGGCGCGCCGGTTACCGGGTACGCCGTCTGCGCCGGCAGCGGCGCTGATCGCGGCTCAGGGGGCCGCGGAGGAGGTGGCGGCGGCGTGGCAGCCACAGGTCAGACCTTCCTGACCACGAACGTCCCGGCCATCTTGTCGTGCCAACCTTGCTTCTGCGGATCCCATCCGGCCCACATCAGACCGAGGCTGAACGGGATGCTGCTCACCAGGAAGCCGAGATAACGGCCGATCGCCTTGCCCAGCGAGATGCGAGCCCCGTTGCGCGCGTCGACGACCCAGAGCCCGACCGCCATCTGGCCAATGGTGCGCCCGACGCGGGACCACAGGACGGCGAAGTACACGCCGTGCAGGAGCGTGATCACCAGCCAGCCGAGGTAGAAGAGCCCCGTGAATTCGCCACTGCAGTAGAAGCCATTGCCGAATCGATTGCCGAAGCCGTTGCCGAAGACGGGCACATTGTTTGTGCAGTGGAACGTCCACAGCTGCGAGCCGAAGATGGCGATCAGCAGACCGTAGAGCGGTATGTCGAGGATGAGCGCGTCGATGAAATAGCCGACGAAGCGGATCCAGAATCCCGCGTACGCCAGCCCCGGCGCCGGTCCAGGACGCAGCACGGGGTACGGCACACCGTACCCGTACGGCGGTGCATACGCTGCGGGCGCCTGGTAGGGCGCCGGATAGCCGTACGGGGGCGGCGGCGGTGGTGGCGGCGGTGCGGGTGGCTGCTGGTACGGCCCGGCCATCAATCGCTCATGCGCTGATCGCCTCGATGGCGGCGATGACCTCGCGGGTGATGTGCGTCGGCGTCGATGCTCCCGCCGTGACGCCGATTCGATTCATGCCTGCGAACCACGCCGGATCGAGCTCGGTGGCGTTGTCCACCAGGTGCGCCGGTTTGTGCGCCTTCTCCTGCACGACCTGCGCCAGTCGCAGGCTGTTGCTGCTGCGGCGGCTGCCGACGACGACCACGCAATCCACGTGGTCCGCTGCGAGCACCGCGGCCTCCTGGCGTTCCTGGGTGGCCAGGCAGATCTCGTTGTGCACCTCGATATGGGGGAAGCGGTGCACCAGACGCTCGATGATCGCGTTGGTGTCCCACACGCTCAGCGTGGTCTGGCACGTCACCGCAAGCTTCGCCTTGCCGTCCAGCTGCAGCCGGTCAGCCTCTTCGATGCTCTCGATGAGCGTGGTGTGCTCGGGAGAGATGCCCAGCACGCCCGCGGGCTCCGGGTGGCCGCGCTTGCCGATGTACACGACATGGAAGCCGTCATCGACGAGGCGACGCACCAGGTCGTGGGTGCGCGTCACATCGCTGCACGTCGCGTCCACGACGTTGAGCCCGCGGGTGCGCGCCGCCTCCACGACCGCCGGTGAGATGCCATGGGCGGTGAAGATCACGGTGCCCTCGCGCACCTGGTCGAGCCCCTTCATGCGGTCCGACTCCTCGACGAGTTCGACACCGGCCTCCTGCAGCTCGCGAGTGACGTGCTCGTTGTGGACGAGGTAGCCGAGCATCGTCACGGGCTCCTGCGTCGACCGCTCCGCGCCGACGCGCTTGGCGATGCGGATCGCCTCGACCACGCCATGGCAGTATCCGCGCGGGGTGATGCGAACGACCTCCACGTGATCCAGTCTACGTGGGAACTTCGCCCGGCAGCCCCGAGAGCGCTGTCCACGACCGTGGCTCGTGCTCGGGCGCAACCGTCCTGCGGCGGCCGGCCAGCAGCAGCCACGAATACAGCAGCACGGCCGCGGTTCCGCCCACCGCGAGCTTGGCCGCGTCGGGCAGGCCGCTGGGTGAGACGTACGCCTCCATCGTTCCGGCAATGACGAGCAGCATCGCAGCGCCCACGGCCAGTGCCACCGCGCTCCGTGCTGCCGCGCCAAGCGCGTCTCCGCGGCGCTGCAGACCGGGCCGCAGCACTGCATCGCCCAGCATCAAGCCGGTCCCGCCGGCGATGACGATGATGCTCAGCTCGATCACCCCGTGCGGCACGATCAGCGCCCAGAAGCGCACGTCGTAGCCACCTTCATGCACGGCCGCCGCGATGGTGCCGAGCATCCACCCGTTGGAGAGCATGACCAGAGCCGGCACGATGCCCCACAGGACGCCGAATCCGAAGCAGATCAGTGCGACGCGGATGTTGTTCTGGATGATGAATGCGGCTGCGAAGGGTGCGTCGGGAACCGTGGGGTGGCCGCCGCGCGCGAGCTCATCGAACAGCGAATGCGGCACGAGCGAGTCGCGCAGGTCGGGGCGCAGCACGACGGCGAGCCAGCCGCCGATGAAGCCCAGGAGCAGCAGCGCGCAGCTGGCCAGGATGTACGGCCATGCGGCGCGAAACGCGCGCGGCAGCCCCGTCGCGAAGAACTCCGGGACGGCGCTGATGCGCATCGGCGAGCCCCGATACAGCAGGGGGTTGGCCCGTGAGCAAAGGCTGTTGAGGTACTCGGTGACCTGCGCATCCGGGTAGTCGCGCCGTGCGATGGCCAGATCACTCGAGGCGTGACGCAGCAGCATGCCGAAGCGCTCGAGCTGCGTGGCACTGGTGGAGCGCAGGCGGCCGCGGCGCGCCTGGTTGATCGCAGCCTCCAGTTCGGACCACTCCGGCTGACGCGTCGCGATGAAGGTGTCCAGGCTCATCGCAAGCGCTGGTCGAGCTGCAGGTACAGCCGCTCCAGCAACAGCTCGGGAGGCCAGAAGCGCTCGGGCGCCGAGGGTGCGACGGCCAGCCGCTCGAGCATGCGGGCGGCAATGTCGGCGGCCAAGCGTGCACGCAGCTCGGGCGCGAGTCCAGCGCGTGTGAGAAACGTGCGCAGCGCGTTGTACTCCGTGCTGCCCAGACGTTCGATGCCCTCGACGGCCGGCCCCGCGTCCGGCGCCCGCGTGATCAGCGGTGGCGCGGCCGCCGCCGTCGCCAGCGTCACACGTGAGCGTTCGCGTACCACGATGGTGCTCGCCGCGATGTCACCGAGCCGGCGGCTGAGTGGATGGAAGAACATGATCACGACGCCGATGCCGGCCGCGAACAGCGCCACGTCGAGCACGCGCACGACGTTGCGGATGAGCAGCGCGACGAAGTCGGGCGCCGACCCGTCGAGGCGCACGACCCGCAGTCCCATCGCGGCCTTCCCCGGGGTGCGACCGCCCGTCACCACCTCGCAGACGAGGAAGTAGCCGAAGTACACGAAGAAGAGCGCGAACAGCGCCCCGCCGGCGACGATGGTGACGCTCTGCCCGCTGCTCGCCGAGACCGCCAGCGCCGAATACGCGAATGCCGCGATGTATGCGAGCGGCAGCGCGATGACGTTGTCGATCAGCTGCGCGACCACCCGGCTGCCCAGGCCGGCGGTCGTAAAACCGATGGAGACGTTCTCGGCTGTCTGGACCCTGACCGTGTCGGGTGTGGAAGGCCCTGCCACGCGCAGCATCGTCCCACACCGCTCGGAGAACCGATCGTCACGGTTCGACGACGGCTACGGTCTGACCCTCCTGCACCACCTCTCCCTCTTTGACGCGGATCTCCGTCACCGTGCCGGTGATGGGCGTGGTGATGGGGATCTCCATCTTCATCGACTCGAGGATCATCAACGTGTCGTCCTCCTCGACGCGCTGCCCGACGTCGACGACGATCTTCCAGAGATTGCCCACCAGCTCGGCCTTGACCTCGACCACCGCCTCACTCCTCTGCAGACGCACTCATACCGGCGGAACGCCATGCTTGCGCCAGGCGCGGCGCTGCCGCTTTGTGACCGCGCCCTCCAACGCGTCGATGATGACGCGGCGCGTGTCGGCAGGGTCGATGATGTCGTCCACCATCGCCCACGACGCCGCGATGTACGGATCGATGGTTGCGCGCACCGCGGCGATGTACTGAGCGCGCGCGGCGGCCGGGTCCTCCGCGGCGGCGATCTGCTTGGGAAAGAGGATGTCGACCGCGCCCTCCGGCCCCATCACGGAGATCTCCGCGCCGGGCCACGCCAGCAACGCGTCGGGCTCGTAGCCGCGCCCGCACATCACGTAGTAGCCGGCGCCGTACGCCTTGCGCAGGACCACGGTCACCTTGGGTACGGTCGCCTCGCTGACCGCGTACAGCATCTTGGCGCCGTGGCGGATGATGCCCTGCTTCTCGACCTCCGTGCCCACGATGAATCCGGGCACGTCCTGCAGGAATAGCAGGGGGACGTTGAACGCGTCGCACAACCATATGAAGCGTGCCGCCTTGTCGGCGGCGTCGATGTCGAGCGCTCCACCCTTGATCATCGGTTGGCTGGCGACGATGCCGGTGCTGCGGCCGTTGAAGCGGGCCAGCGTGGTGATGATGTTGCGCGCGAACGTCGGCTTGATCTCGAGCACGTCGCCGTCGTCGACCAGGCGCTTGATCACCTTGCGCATGTCGTACGCGGCGCGCGGGTTGGTGGGCACGATCTTCGCGATGTCGTCGATGCGCCGGTCACGCGGGTCAGCGCCTGCGCGCAGCGGTGGCTGCTCGCGGTTGTGCGAGGGGAGGAATGAGAGGAACTGTCGCACCGCCGTGATGCAGGCAGCGTCGTCCTCGACCTCGAGGTCGCCCACCCCGCTGACGTAGCAGTGGATCTGGCTGCCGCCCATGGCGTGGTCCGTGGTCTCCTCACCGGTGGCCGCCTTCACCAGCCGCGCTCCCCCCAGCGCCATGCTGCTGGTGCCCTTGACCATGGGCACGAAATCGGCGAGGCCGGGGATGTACGCGGTGCCGGCGGCGCAGGGCCCGAGCATCGCCGCCACCTGGGGCACGACCCCGCTCATCTGCACCTGCTCATAGAAGAGAGCGCCGCTGCCCGCGAAGGTGCTGCCCGCGGCCTCCTGGATGCGGGCGCCGGCCGAGTCGAGCAGCCACACCATGGGCAGACGGTTGAGCAGGGCGCGTTTGCGCAGGCGCGCAACCTTGGTCTCGCCGACCATGCCCATCGAGCCGGCCATCACCGTGAAGTCGTATGCAGCGCAGTACACGCGCCGGCCGTCGATCGTTCCCTCGCCGGTGACCACGCCGTCTGCCGGCGTGCGCTCGGGTTCTGTCGGCCCACCGGTGAGGGAATGCTGATGCGCGAGCAGGCCGAACTCTTTGAAGGTGCCGGGGTCGAACAGCAGCGCGAGCCGCTCGCGCGCCGTCAGCTTGAGCTTGCCGTGCTGCTGCTCGATGCGCTGCTCGCCGCCCATCGCCAGCGCGCGCTCGCGCCGCTGCTGCAGGTCGGCGTTGAGCGAGTCCAGGTCCGGCGGGGGCGTCGCGTCGGCCACGCTCACCGACCCTTGAAGTTCGGCTCGCGCTTCTCCAGGAACGCCTGCACGCCTTCGCGAAAGTCCTCGCTCAGGCTGACCACGGTGAGTTCGGCCTGCAGATGTCGCAGCGCTGCCTCGAAGTCGAGCCCGTCGATGTCATAGAAGGCGTCGCGCCCCAGGCGCATGACCAAGGGACTCCACCGGCTGATCTCCTGCGCCCATTGCACGGCGCTGTCGCGCACCTCGTTGGCGGGAACGACACGATTCACGAAGCCCCACTGCATGGCGGTCTGCGCGTCGATGCGCTCGCCGGTCATGAACAGCTGCAGCGCGCGCTTGCGGCCGAGGTTGCGGGTGACGATCGACATGATCATCATCGGCCACACCCCGACGCGGATCTCCGGGGTGCCGAACGTGGCCGTGTCCGCCGCGACCAGCAGGTCGCAGGACAGCGCCAGGCCGAACCCGCCGGCGAGCGCGTGCCCGTTGATGCAGCCGATCACCGGCTTGCCAAGCCGTTGCATGGCGAGGAACAGCTCGACGAACAAGCCGCGCTCGACGTGGCGTTCGACCTCCGTGGCATCGGCTGCGAAACCGGCCAGGTCGGCGCCGGCGCAGAAGGCCTTGTCACCGGCGCCGGTCAGCAGCACCGTGCGCACACCGCTGTCCTGCTTGGCCGTGCCCATTGCCGTGAACAGATCGCGCAGCATCTGCGGGCCGAGCGCGTTGCGCTGCTCCGGGCGGTTGAGGGTTACGACGGCGACTGAGCCCGCGACGTCATAGAGGACGTGCTCGAGCTCCAACAGCGACCTCTACGCGGCGACGCCGATGATCCGTCCGTCGATCCAGCCGGTCCAGCCGTTCGAGCACACGATGCGTGCCCAGGCGCCGCGCACCTCGGTGACCTGGATCGGCAGGCCCGGCGCCAGGTTGGCGACCACCGGGCCGTTGGGATCGGGAGCAGCCCACGAGCGCAGCCCCTGCGGAGGTACCGAGTGCGTCGGCACCCACTGGCTGGCGGGAGCGGGCTGCGGCTGGGGCGCCGGGGTCGGCGTGAAGCTGGGAGCAGGCATCTGCGGCGACGCTGCCGCCGCGCTGGCGGCCGCGGGCTGCTCGACCGGAGTCGCCGACGCATATGACGGGGTTGCCGCAGGCGCTGCGGTGGCCGCGGGCTCCGCAGCTGCAGTCCCCGCACCCGTCAGCGCGGTCAGCAGGCGGCTGGTGCGCGCGATCTCGGCGACCGCGTGCATGAACGAGTTCTTGCTCAGGCCATCCACATAGACGTAGGTCTGCGCCGTGACCGTCGTGGTCGCGGCGCCGCGATCGACGCTCGCCGATACGCCACCGGGCCGGGTATCGATCACGTCGGTGGCCGCTGCGGCCGCGTCACCCTGGACCGTGACCGAGCGCCGCACCGTGATCCGGTCGGCGCCTTGCCCCTGCAGCACGTCGAGGTCGACGGGGGACCCGCTCCCGCGTCCGGCGCGGAGGCTCAGCGCGAAGTCGGCGCTCGGTTCGACCCGCTCTCCGGTGATCTCCAGGTCATCGTCCGACGAGCACCAGGCTGTGATGCTCTGCTTGACCTCTTCCGCAGTCATCGTGACTCTCCTCTCCTCAGGGCACGGGGAACTCGGCGACTATACGGCGTCGCGGCGCCCCGGCTCCGCCGGTCAGCTTCGGCTGACGCCGCACAGGTCGTCCAGCACGGCGTCCAGGCCCCTCTCGCCCAGGGAGAGGTGGCCCTCTCCTTTGATGAGATGCGGCTCAGCTCCGGGAATGTGAGCGGCAAGCCACGCCCCGTGCGCCAGCGGCACCATGCGGTCCTGGTCGCCCTGCCAGACGCTCACCGGCACCGAGATCGTTTCGAGCATGAAACCCCAGGGGCGAGCAAAGGCGAGGTCGTCGTCGCGCCAGCCGGCGATGCCGGTGGATACCGACCGGCGGAAGCTCTCGGCGGCGTACTCGGCGAGCGTGCCCGTCAGAGCGGCTTCGTCGACGCTGCTCACCAGGTCGCCGAGGGCCGCCGACACCCCGGCAGGTTGGACGCTCGCAAGCGTCTGAGCCTGTTGCTCGAGCCACGGCACGAGAAAAGCCTCGCCCTCCAGCGCCAGCGTGAACTCCTCGATGTTGTCCGTGCCCATCCCGGCGAACCAGTCGAGCCCGGCCGCGGGATAAGGCGCGACACCGGCGAGCGTGGCCGCCCTCTCGCAGCGGTCGGGGAGCATCGCGGCACACGCCAGCGCGTGCGGACCGCCGCCCGACCGTCCGAGGGTCACGAATGACGGCACGTCGAGCTCGTTCAGGATGGTGGCGACATCGCTGGCGGCATCGGCCACGGAACGGCCGTGATGTTCGGTCGAGCCCGCGTACCCTGGACGCGAGTAGGTGACGAATTGCAGGCCGCGCTCGAGCACCGCGTCGATCAACGGCTTGTACGGCACCGCAGCGCTCGGCGTGCCGCTGTGAAAGACGAACGCGCGCCCCTCGCCCGGTCCGGTGACGATCACCTCGAGCCGGCGACCGTCGCGCGTGTGCACCGTCAAGCTCACATCAATGCACGGCGGTTCGGTCCAGGGCAGGGGAGGTGACGTAGGTGAAAACTGCGGCCAGGCGGCGCTCCGCGCTCGAGCCAGTCCGAGTCTTGGCGGATCGTCTCGCCATTTCGCGAGTCTAGGGAAATGAGAAGGCTTACTCGCTAGGCCGGACCCCAGGGGAAAGCGGCAGGCCGTCATCCTCGAAGGAGCCCAAGACCCACGCACCGCGGCTCCGGGCAGCTTGGGGAGCAACGCCAAGGTTGCGAAGAAAACTGATGAACAACTTATGCGGCGATAAGCCGCCGACCACTTGCAGCCAGGTCGGCACATCAGCCGAAATCGATGGGACACATCAGCCGAAGTCCCTTCGCGACACGTCAGCCGAACGAGCACAACTGACAGTGGGGCCCCGACAGGAATCGAACCTGCGACACAAGGTTTAGGAAACCTCTGCTCTATCCGCTGAGCTACGGCGCCACGCCGCCTATGCTACGTGCT